>JBAVDD010000065.1:0-14102 GCA_049587035.1 Acidobacteriaceae bacterium
CCTCGGCATTGATCAGCTCCAGCATCTCCAGCGTAGACATCTCATCCAGCCGCTCACTCGCAGGGTTCCGAGCCTCCGTCAGCAGCGTCCCAAGCGCATTTCGATCCGGTGCAATCATTCCATCTCCATCGGTCTCTATCATAGCGGCGTTTCATAGCCGCGATTCATGACCGCCCCGCCCCAACTGTGCAAGCATAGTAGTTCAGATGAGCGAAGCAGATCAGCAGTCCCCCAGCGCCCCAGTTGCCTCCAGCGCAACCGGCGCGTGGCAGTCGCGCGACTTCCGCTTCTACTCCGCCGCCCGCCTCATGGGCATCATGGGCGCGGAAGCCCAGGCCGTAGGCGTCGCCTGGCAGGTCTACATGATCACCCACTCCGCGCTGGCACTCGGCTACACCGGCCTCGCGCTCTTTATCCCCGGCATCTTTTTTGTGCTTCCAGCCGGCCACGTCGCTGATCGTTACGACCGCCGCACCGTCATCCTCACTTGCTACTCCGTGCAGGCGCTTGCAACCTCCGCGCTGCTCTGGCTAGCTCTCCACCACGCGCACAACATCTGGCTCATTTATGCGATCCTTTTTGTCATCGGCGCCGGCCGTTGCTTTAGCGGTCCCGCCGCCAGCGCGCTGGTCCCCACGCTCGTTCCCACGGAGCACTTCGTCAACGCCGTCACCTGGGGCGCCACCATCTTCCAGATCGCCAACGCCACCGGCCCCATGATCGGCGGCATCCTCTTCACCATTCCCCTCCTGCACCTCTTCGGCGGCCGCTTCGCCGCGTTCAACGGAGCCCCACTCGTCTACTCCTTCACGCTCATCGGCCTGCTCTGCTTCCTCTCCCTGCTCAGCGTCGTCAAGCCCCGCGGAGCCGCCGAGAAGAAGGGCTTCACCGTCGACACCATGCTCGCCGGCCTGCGCTACGTCATCGGCACGCGCCTTCTGCTAGGCTCCATCTCGCTCGATCTCTTCGCTGTCCTGCTCGGCGGCGCAGCCTCGCTCATGCCCATCTTCGCCGTGGACATCCTGCACTCTGGCGCCAACGGCCTGGGCCTGCTCCGCGCCATGCCGTCACTCGGCGCGCTAGCTGTTTCGCTAACCCTGCTCACCCATCCCATCAAGCGCCGCGCCGGCAAAACCATGCTCGCCTGCGTAGGCCTCTTCGGAGCCGCCACCGTCGTCTTCGGCCTCAGCCGCAACATCTGGCTCAGCTGCGCAGCGCTGCTCATCATCGGCGCATCGGACATGATCTCCGTAGTAGTCCGCTCCAGCATCCTCCAGCTCGCCACGCCGCCCGAGATGCGCGGTCGCGTCTCCAGCATCAGCTGGCTCTTCGTCGGCGTCTCCAACGAAGTTGGCGAGTACGAGAGCGGTCTCACCGCGCACTGGTGGGGGGCTGTCCGCGCCGTCGTCATCGGCGGCGTCGCCAGCATGGCAGTCACCGGCGGCTGGAGCATCTTCTTCCCCGCGCTCCGCCAGGCCGACGCTCTCACTGCCGAAAGCCTCATCTCGCTCGAAAGGCAGTTCAACAGTATGGAGCCCGTCGACTAGTCTTAGTCTGTCGCTCGAGCTTCCGAGCTTCTTTGAGAGGTCCGGGCTTTAGCCTGGACATCCAACCCAGCCAACAGATGAGGCTTTAGCCTCTGGGACTCTCTCCAGGACTCGCTAGTGTTCCGCGCCCTCCCCTAATACTGCCCATACCGCCCCTTCACCGACTCCAACAACTTCTGCGAGTCATACCCCACCCCATCCTTGAACACAATCTCCGTCTTCTCAATGTCGTCGATGTGCTGACTAGGATCGCCATCCACCACCACCAAATCAGCGTCCTTGCCCGGCGCAATGCTTCCAATCCTCGCCGCCAATCCCTCAAACGTAGCTCCATTCAACGTAGCAATCTTGATGGCCTCGACCGGCGTAAATCCTTCTTCCACCAGCAGCTCTACCTCGCGCTGATCGCCATACCCCGGCAGCGTTCCACCATCGCCCGTAGGATCAGGCCCCGCCAGCAGCATCCCGCCCGCGGCCACAAACTCCCGCTCCAGCGCCATGCCATTCTTGAAGATTGCCGCCCGTTGTTCGGCCATGGCAGGATTCGACGCTGCTCGCATCAGCTCCAGGTTGCGCGTGTACAGGTACGCCTCGCGCGTCGGCGGAGACATAGCCTCCAGCACCCGCGGCTGGATGTGCAGATGCGCGGGGTCGTAGGACTGAAACACCGGCAGCGTTGACGTCAATGCAACATGATGGCTCACCAGCAGATCGATCAGCGCCTTCGCCTCCGGCGATCCCGCCTTCATCTTCTCCATCGTCGCATTCCCCACGGTCCTCGGGCACTCATCAGGATCTTTGCCGGGATCCAGTTCCGTATTCACAAAGAACCCATGCTCCAGGTCGTCAATGCCCAGCTCCGCCGCCTCAGGATAGGTCACCGCGCACAGATGGCCGGTGATCTTCATCCCGTGCCTGTGCGCTTCCTCGATCGCCGCCTTCAGCTCCGCGCGCGTAATGTACATGTACGCTTTGAAGCTCGTCACACCCTGCTTCGCCCAGAAGTCGACAGTCTCCCGTGCGTCCTCCACATCGCGCAGCTTGTGCATCTGCATGAAAGACGACTTCCCGCCCTCAAGATAAGGCCCGGTCACATCGAGGTGGGGCCCAGGAAGCTCGCCTGCATCAATCTCGTCGCGCAGGTTAATGTCCGCATACGGCTCCACGCTTCCCGTCGTACGCAGCGTCGTCACACCCGTGCCTAAATACAGATGCGTTGAAGAGAACGGAAGATACGGTACAAACAGCGGCGGCTCCGATGCGCCCGCTGCGTTCAGGTTCGGCCGCGCGAGGTAGAACAAGTGGTCGTGCATCCCCACCAACCCCGGAAACACCGTCCGCCCGCTCAACTGAATCACCGCCGTATCGGCCGACACCTTCGGATCAGCCACATCCGGCGTAATGCTCTCAATCTTTCCGCCAACAATCAAAATCATCTGGTGCTCCATCGCAGCCGCACCAGTCCCATCGATCACCCGCACATCCTTCAGCAGAATCCGCCCCGCCGGTACCTTCACATACCGCATCACCGCAGGCGATAGTGTGGCCGGGGACTTGAGTGCAATCGTCTGCGCTTGTATCGCAGGCAGCATCCAAAGCGCAGGAGCGAGCAACAGGACCGCAGAGCCAAAAAAACGGGCATGGCGAAGACGCATGGCAGAAACCTCGTGTGCAAGTATGCCCGCCATCATAGCGCACCACCAATTTCCGCGCCGCCCCTCGCAACCTTTTCGCGATCAAGCTAATCTCTCAGAAGGGAGAATTTTCATGCAAAAGGGACCAAAGATTGCCCTCGCTGTAACCGCAGTAATGGTGTTAGCCGTGGCTGTGCGCGTAGGACTCATCTACAAGGCCAACCACGAAGCGGTCCCCGTCAAAAAGAATCCCTACGCCGACATCAAAGTCGATCCCGACGACAACGTCTTCCTCAAGAAGGAGCGTCCCGACTCGCTCGCCGACCAGCGCGCCCTCATCGGCCAGACCCTCTGGATCAGCGCCGGCGGCCAGCTCGCCTACTACGCCGACCACGGCAATCACGTCGACTACGCCAAGCCCATCGGCAACCTCCCCGGCGCCGCGCCTCTGCTCATCAAGGGAGTCTTTGAGCAGAAAGCCCCCGCCACCGGCCCCGCCGTCTTCCGCATCCCCGCCGGCCAGCGCCACGTCCTGCTCGCCTTCACCCTGCCCAAATCCTCAGACTCCACAACACTCTACGCCACCCCCGTCGGCGACTTCGACAATGGGGCTTATAACTTTGTGAACGACGAGGTCTTCTTCTACAACGACCCCCACCAGCTCTACAGCTTCTGGGGCCCCGCCATCTGGTCCGACATCGATCAGCACAAGGTCGTCCCCGGCATGAGCGAGAACCAGGTCATGATGTCCATCGGCCAGGTCATGCGTCCCGACTCCGACAACACCGGCAACCGCACCGTCCTCTACGACAACGACGGCCATCCCGTCAGCATCACCTTCGAAAACAACAAGGCCGTCAACATCCGACCCAGCAAGTAGCGCCGTCATCCGCCGCACAAACAAGAGCCTGCTCAACAACTGAGCGGGCTCTTGCTTTCAACAACACATCCGCTACTGGCCGCGAAACAGCAGCGGAGCAAATTGCCCAAGGTTCACGCGCCACGTCAACCACGTATGCGCTCCCCCGGTCTCCACCGGCACCGTGTCGAACCCCTTACTCTCGGTCCAAGCCACAAAGTCGCGGTTGGCGCCGATCAGACCATCCGTCTTGCCGCAAGCCACCCACAGTAGTTTCAGCTTCGCAGCCTTCGCATTCGCATCCGGAATAAAGTTGCTAAACGCCGCGTCATTCTGTGCAGCTGTAGATCCGCCAAAGATCGCCGCGCTCATCCCGCCCACATACGCGAAGGTCTCCGGATGATTCAGCCCGATCGTCAAGCTCTCCAGCCCGCCCATCGAGAGCCCTGCGATCGCGCGATTGTCTCTCCCTGGCGCGACGTCATACCTGCTCTCCGCCGCCGGAAGAATCTCCGTCATCAGCATCTTCGAGAACAGTGCGCGGTTCTCCTCAATCTTCGCCATCGACCCCCACACGCCAAAGCCTTCCTGCACAAAATGCAAGTCGCCATATCCCAGCGGCATCACCACAATCATCGGGACAATCTTCCCCTCGGCCAGCAACCGATCCAGGATCAAATTCGCCTCGCCAACCGCAGTCCATCCGTCCGCACCATCCGACCACCCGTGCAACAAATACAGCACCGGATACCCACCCACCTTCTTCGCGTCATACCCCGGCGGCGTATAAACGTTGTAGGACTCCTGATCCTCCGGCAGATTCTTGGCCACATGCGTCGTGTACAAGTAATGATCCACGCGCCCATGCGGCACCGCCGTAAGCTCCCATGCCATCGGCGTAGCTCCCGGCACCAACACGCTGTCTCCCACCGACACATAGTTCGAGATCACATGGACGTTCAACGGGTCGGGCACCGCAACGCCGTCCGCCAGAAAGTGGTAGTCGTAATACTCCGGAGGCATCACCGGCGTAGTCACGCTCCACACGCCCTTCGAGCCTTCGGTCATCGGCACCGGCTTTGGAAACGCATCCATCGCCAGCTCCACCTTCTTCGCCGAACGATCCACAAACCGAAACGTAATCGTATCGTCCGCATTCACCTGGTGCGTCTGCAGCGTTGGAGGTGGCGGAGGCTTTACCGGACCCTGCGCAAGAGCGCCGGCGGAGACCATACAAGCAACAACAGCAATGATTCGTAGCATGCGCAAGAGTCTACCTTGCCGCGACGTGTCCCGTCCCACGTAGGCATCGATCTCGCGCTCTCAGCCAGTATTCCGCAGCCCCGCGCTGATCCCGTTAATCGTCGCCGTAATCGCGCGATCCAACTCCTCGCCCCGCTCGCCCCCGCGCTTGCGTCGCAGCAGCTCCAGCTGCAACAAACTCATCGGATCAACATAAGGATTCCGCAGCCGTATCGACCGCGCCAGCACCTGGTTGCTCTCCAGCAGCTCCTTCTGCTGCGTCACCGCCAGCACCATCCGCCGCGTGCGGTTGAACTCCGTCTCCAGCGTCGTAAACACGCGCTCGCGCAGCCCCTCATCCTGCACCAGCATCGAGTACTGCTTCGCAATCCCGAAGTCCGCCTTCGCCATCGCAATCTCGACATTCTTGATGATGTCCACAAACAGCGGCTGCGCCCGCATCATCTCCTGCAGCAACGCCAGCCCGTTCGCATGCATCTCCGCAAACTGCTCCAGCGCATACCCCACGCCAAAGTAAGCCGGCACCACATGCCGCGACTGCATCCATCCAAACACCCAGGGAATCGCCCGCAGATCCGTAAGGCTGCGCTTCTCCGCCTTACTCGACGCACTCGCATCCATCCGCTTAGCCGGCCGCGATCCAATCCGCGCGTGCTCCAGCTCCGCCACCGGCGTGGCCTGCTCAAAGTACGTATAGATCTCCGGATCATCCATCAGGTACTTCGTATAAAACGCAAACGAAGTAGCCGAAAGCTCATCCAGCGCCGCTTCCCACTCCGGCAGCATCTCGCCCGTCATCACCGGCTTCACTCCAGGCCGAACGCTGGGCCGCGCCAGCGCATCCAGCGCGGCTGCGATCATCAGTTCCAGATTCCGCTCCGCCAGCACCACATCGCTGTACTTCCAGTTCAACACCTCACCCTGCTCGGTAATTCGCAGCTCGCCGGTAAAGCTGTCCAGCGGCTGCGCAAAGATCGCGCCGTGCGTCGGCCCACCCCCACGCCCAACGGTCCCGCCGCGTCCGTGGAACAGCCGCAGCGTCACACCGCACTCCCGCGCCACCTCATGCAGCGCGCGGTGCGCCTTCCAAATCTCCCACGTGCTCGTAATCATGCCACCGTCTTTGTTGGAATCGGAGTAGCCCAGCATCATCTCCTGCCGCCCATCCCAAGCCTTCAGCAGCGGCCCGTAAGCCTCGCTAGTCCAAAGCGCGCGACACACCACCGGCGCATTGCGCAGGTCCTCAATCGACTCAAACAGCAGCACCGGCTGCAGCCCTGGATCACGCTCCCCATGCGCATTCGTTCCACCCTCCACCGTCACGCCGCCCAACCACGCCAGCTCCACCACCGTCAGCGCATCCTCCACCGACGTAGCACCCGACACCACATACTGCGTAATCGTCGCTGGCAAACTTTTCTTCAGCTCCGCAATCGCGCGAAACGTCCCCATGACCTCCAGCGTCGAAGCACTCAGGCTCCCGGAATGCACATCCCCACCAACCGCCTTCAACTCCTTCAGCGCCGCCCGATCCACCTTCGCATGCTGCCGAATATCCAGCGTCTGCAGATGCAGCCCAAACGTGCGCGCCGCCAGCAGCAGTGGATCCACAAACCGCTCCGCCAGTCGCTTCCCGCGGTTCTCCTCCAGCGATTCGTGCAGCAGCTTCAAGTCCTCCAACAACTCCGCTGCCGTCTCATACCGCGGCAGCGTCGCCGTCAATGGCAGCGCCAAATTCTTGTGCATCGAGCTTGCAGGAGCTCCGCCCAACCGTAGCGTAATGCAGGCAATCTGCATCCGCACCGCCTCCGTAGGCAGCCCCTCAAACGGAGTCGCATACCCCGCCTCCCGCAGCGCCGCCACATACCCCGTCAGTCGCTCGCGCAGCGCCTCCGAAATCGGCGCCTGCCGTGTCGATGGCGCCATCTGCTCGAACAGCTCCGTCAACTGCGCCACATAGTAGTCATGCACCACCTCGCGCGACATCCCCAGTGCCTCCGCCGTCGTCGCCGCCGTCACAAACGGATTCCCATCCCGATCGCCGCCAATCCACGACCCGAAACGCACCACCATCGGGAGCTCCGCCAGCTGCGTAGGCTCCGGCCCCGGAAACTCCGCATCCAGCGCGCTAGCCATCTCTGCGTAAAGCACAGGGATCGTAGCAAACAATGAAGCATCATAGTAGTCGAGCGCCATCTGAATCTCATCGCGCACCGTAGGCCGCGCATGACGCACATCGTCGGTCTGCCACAGCGCGGTAATCTCCGCCAGCAGCGCGGCTTCCAGCGCATCGAGTTCAGTCACCGGCAACGGAATCCCATCCAGCTTTTCAAGCAGGTCGGAGATACTCCGCCGCTTGAACATCACACTCCGCCGAGCCACCTCCGTCGGATGCGCCGTGAACACCGGCGTAATGCAGATCTGCCCCATCAGCGCCAGCGTAATCTCGCGCGAGAACCCCGCATCCTTCAGCCGCCGCAGCGTCCCCCGCAAGCTCCCACGCTGCGGCTCAGCTCCCGCATCCAGCAGCGACGACCGCCTCCGACGCTTGCGATGATTCGTCTCCGCCAAATTAATCAGCTCAAAATAAAACGCAAACGCCCGCGCCAGAAAGAAAGCAGTCCGCGCATCCGCAGCGACCTCATGCGTCAACTCCTGGGCCTGCGCCAATTGCCTCTGCGCCGTCTCCACATCGCTTTTAGCATCAGCCTCACGACGAGCAATCGCCGTCCGCCGCAAGCTCTCCACCGCTCCAAACAGCGCATTCCCCGGCTGCTCACGCAACACCTGTCCCAGCAACGTTCCCAGCGACCGCACATCACGCCGCAGCGGCACATCCTTCGCCGCACCAGTGCGAGCTTCCAGTTCTGCAAGTCGATCAGACCAACTATCCGGTGTCCAAAGAGAGGGCATAGTTAATTATCGCCCACCATCACCACTACGCTCTACCGCACCTCACCCAACTCCCCCGCCGGCCCCTCCGGCTCCGTCCAAAGCACCACCGCCTGCGGCAGCGACAGCACATAAACCACCAGAATCCACACCAGCACCGGCAGCTCCTTGCCCAGTCCCGGATACGTCCACTTCAAGCTCAGCGCATAAGCCACACCCGCCGCTCCCAGCGTCCAGCGCAGTATCCGATAGGCCGTGTAGTGCGCCCGATCTCGCTCCGTCCGCTCGCGCTCATCCAACGACTCATGTGCCCAGGCATTTCTGCGCCCGCTAAGATTCAGCGTCTGCGTCCCGTCGCCCATCGCCATCGGAAGCCCCGGCTCTTCATACTTTTTCACCGGCGCTTCCGCCGAAATTCCACCCAGCAAGCCCCCAAGCACGCCCGTGAAGAGAATCAAATCCGTATAAAGATGCGACCAGGGTCCCCACCATAAGCCCAACCCCGCGAGCGTCGCGAACAGCAAGTAATACAACACCACCAGCAACCGCCGCTGCCGCAGCGTCCGCAACGGCATCCCCCAGAACTTCGTCTGCTCAACCATGCGCCCTCCCCTTCGCAACCTTCTTCTGTTCCACCACCGCATCCCCATACACCGCCTCACTCAAAGGCCGCAGCGGCTTACGCGAAAAAATCGCCTCCACCGGCAGCCCAAAGTAAGCGCTCAGATCCAGCGCCAGCGTCAGCGACGGGTTATAGTCCCCACGCTCCAGAAACCCCACCGTCTGGTAATTAATCCCCAGCGCATCCGCAAGGTCCTGTCGCGAAAGATTCCTCTCCGCCCGCAGCACCGCAATCCGGTTATATAAATCGTTTCCCATAGCCCATCAATTGTTGCTAATACGCAATATAACCTTGCGCACTCCAACACGCAAGCAAAATCCCAAAATCTCTCAGCACACCGAACCAGCCTTACGCGATCCGCTGCTCCTCAAGCTGCGTAGCCAGCTCCTCCCACTCCGCCGTACGCGCCGCATGCTGTTCCCGCAGTGCGTCCAGCTCCGAAGCAAGCGCCTGCGCCGCCTCGGCCGTAGTGAAGAAACCCTGCTGCTGCTCCGCCGCCGAGATCCTCGCCTCCAGATCCGGCAACTCCTCTTCAATCGCCCCCACGCGCTCTTCCAACTGTTTCAGCTTGATAGGATTCAACCGCTTCACCGCAGCCTTGGGCGTAGCCGTCACCGCGCTCAGCGACCCGTCAATCTCATGCGTGCTCTCAAACGCAGCGATCGGCGTCACCACTGCAGCCACCTGCTTCACCGTCTTGAACATCCCCGTAGCCGCGTCGACCTTCGCGTTAGTCGTCGCATCATGCGTAAGCATCTTCTCCGCTTCGGCAGTATTCGTCGGTATCCCACCCTGCTTGCGGAACATATAGTCCTCATAGTTCCCCGGATAGATATGCACGCGCCGGTCCTCCACCTCGAACACCCGCGTAGCCAACCCGTCGATAAAATAACGATCATGCGAGACAAAGATCACGGTCCCGCTAAACTCGCGAATCGCCTCCAGCAGCACATCCTTCGCGCGCAGATCCAGATGGTTCGTAGGCTCGTCAAGCAGCAGGAAGTTCGCCGGGCTCACCAGCATCTTCGCCATCGCATACCGATTCCGTTCGCCGCCACTCAGCACGCCCAGCGTCTTGAACACATCATCGCCGCTGAACATGAAGCATCCCAGCAACGACCGCAGCGTCACCACATCCACCCGCGGATTGCTCCCCGTAATGTCATCCAGCATCTGCGCCGACCCATCCAGTACCTTGTACTGGTCCTGCGCAAAATAATCCGCCAACACGTTATGACCCAGCTTGATCGTCCCGCTCGTCGGCCCCTCGAGCCCGCTAAGCATGCGGATCATCGTTGATTTTCCAGCACCGTTTGCTCCAACGAGAGCAATGCGATCGCCGCGCTCAATCGTAAAGCTAACGTCGTCGAGCACCACCTTCTGCCCGCCCGTAGGTGTCGGATAAACCTTTGTAAGGTTCGACACCTCAATCACCGTGCGCCCACTAGCCGGTGGCTGCGGAAACGTAAAGTGAATCGTCGCCTCTTCCTCCGGCACCTCGATCCGCTCAATCTTCTCCAGCTCTTTAATCCGCGACTGCACCTGCTTGGCCTTCGTAGCCTGCGCGCGAAAGCGATTGATAAACGACTCCAGCGCCTCAATCCTGTCGCGCTGGTTCTTGTACGAACTCATCAGCTGCGTACGCCGCTCTTCCTTCAGCACCTGATACTTCTCATAGTTCCCGTGGTACACATGCATCCGCTTGTTCCACACCTCGACGATCTTGTTCACCGTCACGTCGAGAAAATAACGATCGTGCGAGATCAAAATGTACGCATTCTCGTAGTTGTGCAGATACTCCTCAAGCCAGTTGCGCGACTCCAAATCAAGATGATTCGTCGGCTCATCCAGCAGCAGCAGCGAAGGTTTCTGCAGCAGCAGCTTGCCCAGCGCAATCCTCATCTGCCAACCGCCGGAGAACTCTTCCGTCCGCCGCGCCCAGTCTTCTTTCGTAAACCCCAACCCACCCAGCACCGCTCCCACCTGCGAATCCAGCGTGTAGATGTCATGATGCAGCAGCAGGTCCGCAATCTCGGAGTACCGATCCGCGGCCGCGGCATACTCACGCGACTTCGGGTCCGCATCGCTCAGCACATGCGTCAGCAACTCCTGCTCTTTCTCCATCTCGCGCAGCTCATCAAATACCGACAAGCACTCCTCGAACACCGTCCGCCCGGAGAGCGCGAGCCCATCCTGCGGCAGGTAGCCAATCGTCATGCCCTTGATGTGCGTCCGCTGCCCGTAGTCCAGCGTCTCCATCCCCGCCAGGATCTTCAGCAGCGTAGACTTGCCCGTACCATTGCCACCCACCAGGCCGGTGCGCTCATTGGGCGTCACCAGCCAGTTCAGGTCTTCAAAGAGGAGTTTGTGGCCGAATCGTTTGCCGGCGCCAGCGAGTTGAAGCATCCCTTCTATCTTCTCATCTGCTTCTCAACGCCACCAACCATCGTCATCTCGACCGGAGCGAAGCGCAGTGGAGAGATCCCTGTATTTGCATTTGCTGTTGCATTTGCATTTGCCTGTTTTACGCCGTCATCCTGAGCGAAGCGAAGGACCCCACATTGGCTGTTGCACTTGCAGTTGTTTTTGCCGTTGCCGTTGCCCTTGCTTTTCCAGCTGTCATTCCGAGCGAAGCAAGAAACCCGCTTCTTGCTCGCGCAGCGAGCGCCCGTTCTTGCTTTTGCCAGAAGCTAACAGTCATCGCGCCAGCACTCAAAGTGACGTTTCACCCTCCCACCGCATCGAACCAACACTGGAGCATGAAATTGCCAGACCCAAGCACGACCCTCGCCAGCAAAGACCACCGCACCCGCAACCGCTGGCTAGCCGCGCTCGGCCTTACACTCGGCGTACTCCTGATTGCTTTTCTCATCACAGCCGAGTACATCGCCCACCACCTCGGCCCCATCCTGCGCAACAGCGTCGTCGCTACCCTAAGCCAGCGTTTCCACTCACCCGTCGAGCTCGACTCCCTCAACGTCTCCGTAGCCAAAGGCCTTCAGGTCGAAGGCAGCGGCCTGCGCATCTTCTATCTCGCCGGCCCCACGCAGCCAGACCTCCGCGAGAAGCTAGGCAAGTCCGCGCCGCCCATGCTCAGCGTCGACCACTTCAGCTTCCGCACCTCCCTGCGCTCGCTCCTGCATCTCCAGGCCAACATCGCACGCGTAGACATCGACGGCATGGATCTCCACATCCCCCCGCACAGCGGCGCGCACATGCCCCACGTCACCTCACCCAACTCGCGCATCAAGATCACCGTCGCCGAGATCTTCTGCAAGAACGTTCACCTGCTCATCGAGAACGCCAACCCCGAAAAGGTTCCCCTCAGCTTCGCCATCAAAGACCTCAAGCTCACCGACGTCGGCACCGGCCAGCCCATGCTCTACGACGCGTTCCTTATCAACCCCAAGCCCATCGGCGCCATCCACGCCACCGGCCACTTCGGCCCCTGGCACAGCGACGATCCCCGCTCCACCTCCGTCGACGGCCACTACACCTTCACCAACGCCGACCTCGGCTCCATCAAAGGCATCGGCGGAACCCTCTCCTCCACCGGCCAGTACACCGGCCGCCTCGACCACATCACCATCGACGGCGCCACCACCACCCCCAACTTCTCCCTCGACATCAGCGATCACCCCCTCCCTCTCGAAACCACCTTCCACGCCTACGTCGACGGCACCAACGGCGACACCACCCTCGACCCCGTCCAGGCCACCCTCCTCCACACCCACTTCACCTGCCAGGGAACCGTCGTCAACATCCACGGCAAAGGCCACGACATCGCGCTCACCGTCCACATGCCCGACGGCCGCATCGAAGACCTCCTCGCCCTCGGCATGAAGTCCCCCAAGCCCATCATGCTCGGCGCCGTCACCCTCGACGCCAAACTCCACATCCCACCTGGCGACGTCCGCGTCGCCCAGAAGCTCCAACTCGCCGGCACCGTCCACATCCAGAACGTAGAGTTCACCAACGCCAAGCTCCAGGACAAGATCGATTCGCTCAGCATGCGAGCCCAGGGCAAACCCAAAGACTCCAGCGCCGCCGGCAGCGACCGCAAACCCGAAGTAGCCTCCCGCATGACCGTAGACTTCAACCTCGGCAACGCCATGCTCCTCGTCCCTTCGCTCCACTACCAGGTCCCGGGCGGCCAGGCGCAAATGGACGGAGCCTACTCCCTCAACGGCAGCGCCTTCCAGTTCTACGGCCACATCCGAACCCAGGCCATGGCTTCGCAGATGGTCACCGGCTGGAAGTCCATCCTGCTAACCCCCTTCGACCCCTTCTTCAAGAAGAACGGCGCCGGCCTCCAACTCCCCATCTCCATCAGCGGCGTAGGCAACGACGTCCACTTCGGCCTGGCCATGCACGGCACCGACGAACCCCTCACCCAGATCGAATCTGACCTCCGCACCACCCATCACTAACCAGCACCGCACCGCGAAAGAACCCCCGCCGTCCGCGCAGGACCTCGCCCTTCGCGCCTGACCCTGATAACCTCAGGAGACGATGGCAGTGCACCAGGAGCGCATACTCGAAGACCCCGCCCAGCAGCAACCGGATGAATCTACCTGTGTGCCTACCGCGCCCCGCGCCCCAACGCCCGCGCATACGCCCGTCTGGTTGCAGCGCATGAGTCTAGTAGTCCTCGTCCTCTTCTGCTTCTACATCGGAGGCCTGCTCGCGGTGCTTCCCTGGTCACCCCGCTACTGGAACCAGAACGGCTGGCTCCTGGCCCATCCGACGTTGGAAAGCATCATCAACACGGGTTGGGTACGCGGCCTGGTCTCGGGCATTGGCCTCCTCGACGTCTGGATTGGCGTCAGCGAACTCCTCCACTACCGCGACTACCGCGGCTAATGCATTGCCGAAAGCGAATCCCGCATGCCTGAAAACCCCACCCCCAAGCCAACCCCCACCCCGCTCGAACCCGCTCCCCTGGCCTACGAAAACTCCGACTTCCTGGACTCCCCCGACGGCCGCACCCTCCGCATCCTGGCCGAGTACAACGAGCCCATGGCCCGCTTCCGCCGCGAGCGCATCCAGGACACCGTAGTCTTCTTCGGCTCCGCCCGCTTCCGCGCCCTCGACGTCGCCACCAACGAACTCGAGCTCCTCGACAACACCGGCTCCACCACCCCCGCGCCCGAATCCGAGCAACCCGCCCGCTCCGCCGACGCCAACAATCCCGACACCCCCGCCCTCCGCCACAAGCGCGCCGAAGCCGCCGTCGAGATGGCCCGCTACTACGAAGACGCCCGCACCCTAGCCCGCCTAATGAC
>JBAVDD010000066.1:0-10813 GCA_049587035.1 Acidobacteriaceae bacterium
CAGCAAGCCTTTTATTTGCATCATTTACATCTTTCATCGAATACACACTGGCAAGCTCCGAAAATACCAGCGGCATCAACGCCCGCTGCCAGAATCCCGACACAATCTGCCGCGGCGAATACGACAAAAGCCCCACGTTCTGCACCCGAATCTCCTCCAGCGCCCGCTCCAGCTCCCCCGGCTCATGCACCGTATCTGCATCAGTAAAAAGAACATACGCCCCACCAGAAGCCTCCGCCCCAAACCAGCAAGCATTGGATTTCCCCGTAAAAACCCTCGAATCCAACCCCGGAGCCTCCAAAACCCGCACCCCGTCTATCGTTTCCGCAATCTCACGCGTCCGATCTGTAGAAGCATCATCCACAACGATCAACTCCCAGTCACGCCCAAGCAAAAAGGAATCAATACTTTGCCCCACCAGCGATTGCAGACACAGCGCCAAATTCCGCTCCTCATTACGAGCCGGAACCACCACCGAAAGCCGCAAACTAGTCGTCTCATTCACAACTTCGTATTATAGAAACGGATGCGAGGATAGCGAATGATGCGCCAAATCATACGTGCAGGCTCCAGTGCAGGCGCCATAGTCTTTATTGCCTGCATGTTAGCCACAGGCTGCGATCGGGGCACGATCTCCGACCAGCTAGGACGCGTAGCACCAACCTTTTCCGTGAGCGATGGTCAACATTCCATAGATCTCAGCAGCCTTCGCGGAAAGGTAGTCGTACTGAACTTCTGGGCCAGCTGGTGCGCTCCCTGCGTCGAAGAGATGCCCAGCCTGCAAGCTCTACAGCAGGACATGCCACAAGTTCAGGTCGTCGCCATCGCCAGTGATGAAGACTTCGCCCAGTATCAACACTTTGTGACGCTACAACACATCAACTTGCTCACGGTTTACGACAAGAATCAAGCCTCAAACAAGCTCTACGACAGCTTCGGGTTCCCAGAAACCTACATCATCGATAAGCAAGGAATCATCCGCAGGAAGCTCATCGGACCGCAGGACTTCACCAACCCCAATTTCTTGAAATACCTTAGGAAACTGGCCTCCTGACCTCTCTACAACGCTGATAAAATCAAGACATATGACGCAGCTCGACGTGAAGTATCTCTACGACGGGGCCCCAAGCGAGGCCGCAATGAAGGCCCTGGAGCAGGTTCGCAAGGTGTACGGCATTCGACTGGTTACGGTGGATGAGTCCGCAAAAATGGTCCTTGTAGAGTACGATGCAACGCGTCTCACCGAAGCCATCGTGCATCAGCTCTTACGCCGATCCGGCCTCGATGTCATTGAGCGCGTCTCGTTGATCCCCCCTCGGCCTGAGCCCGAAGTTGTTGCTCCTGCAGCCAGCTAAAGGTTGATCGCAACGCATGCATCGGTTATTCTTGTTTAGTTGCAGTCTTGCAATGTGCGCCCGTAGCTCAGCTGGATAGAGCGCCTGGCTACGAACCAGTAGGTCGGAGGTTCGAATCCTTCCGGGCGCACCATCACTCCCCTTTACCAGACCTTCTCGTAGCACCCTTCCGATAACCTCGAACCATTAATTCGCCGCAGGTCCTCCGCTTGTCGTATAGTAAAGAGGACCAACTTGGTCGGATATGTGGTTCGATGACTGTTCTGGCTCTCAGTGACGCGACGGTTGGCAGTGCAGGCGTGGTGGAACGCATTGACCTGCCAGATGAAGTGAGCCATTACCTGGCCCATCTCGGGTTTCTTCCAGGAACAAGCGTGGAGGTTCTTCGCCGCGCGCCTGCAGGCGATCCGCGTGTCTACCGCATCGATGGGGTTGAAGTTGGGCTGCGCAACGAAACCGCAAAGCACATCTTTCTCACATTAACCTCCGACGCTGAGGGTGAGGCTGCATGAGCTGTCATTCCAGCGTCGCGGAACCGGTTCAGGAGCGAACTCCCGTCCCCGGTAGCACGGCGCGCATGCGCACTGTAGCTCTCATTGGTCCGCCTAACTGCGGTAAGTCCACCCTTTTCAATCGTTTGACCGGAATGCGCCAGAAGGTGGCCAACTATCCTGGGGTAACGGTCGAGCACCACTCCGGGCGCATGAAGAGTATTGGGCGCAACGACCTGACACTGATAGATCTGCCAGGAATATACAGTCTTGCAACCTACTCCGAAGATGCGCGGGTCGCTGTAGACGTGCTGACCGGCAAAATGCCAGGCGTTCCCAAGCCCGACTGCGTGCTCCTGGTTCTGGACGCAACCCATCTCAACCGCCAGCTCATGCTGGCTGCGCCGGTGTTCTCCATTGGCTTGCCCACGCTGGTTTTGTTGAATATGAGCGACCAACTAGCGGCTCGCGACGGACAGATCGATACGCTGGCATTAGCGCGCGAACTCGGACACCCGGTGGCCTTGATCAGCGCCGCACAGGGCAACGGTTTGGACGCAATTCCCGAGTTTCTACTACGCGCCGACAGCCGCTTTGACGACGGCCTGCGCCCGGTGCAGTTGCCTGTTCTACAGAGCGCCGCCTCGTGCCGCAGCTGGGCAACGCAGGTCACCGCGCGCACCAAGTACAAGTCCCCCGCCGCTTCCCTCTGGACGCGTCGACTGGACAGCGTATTGTTGCACCGCGTCTTCGGACCGTTGTTCTTCCTGGTGGTCGTGCTGGCGGTGTTCCAGGTAGTGTTTACGCTTGGGCAACCATTGAGTGATGGCCTCGGAACGCTGCTGACGGGTGCCGGCGCGAAGGCCGGTATGTTGTTGCCAGACAACTGGATGCGGGCGCTGCTGCGCGATGGTTTGTGGAATGGCGTGCAGTCGGTGTTGGTATTTTTGCCGCAGATTCTGCTGCTGTTTTTGTTTATTGGGGTGCTGGAAGATTCCGGATATCTGGCTCGTGCGGCGCTGATTGCCGATCGGGTGATGCGCTCGATCGGGTTGAATGGAAAAGCCTTTATTCCTTTGCTTTCAGCATATGCGTGCGCTGTACCCGCCATTATGGCCACGCGGACGATCGAGAATAAGCGGGAGCGGATTGCTACGATTTTGATTGCGCCGTTTATGACCTGTTCGGCGCGGTTGCCGATTTATACGCTGATTATTGCGGCGTTTATCCCCAATGAGCGGTTTTTGGGTGGACTCCTGGGGCTGCGCGCGCTGTTGATGCTGGGTCTTTATGTGATCGGATTCCTGGCGGCTTTAATCACAGCAAAAATGCTTAACTCCTCTGTTATGAAGGCTTCACACGCTCCCTTCATCCTTGAGTTGCCGCAGTATCGGTGGCCTACTTTTACTTCTTTGGGGTTGCGGTTGTATGACCGGGGGAAGTTGTTTTTGCAGAAGGCTGGAACGGTGATCCTGGGGGTTACGTTCCTGGTGTGGGTGTTGAGTGTGCTGCCGATTCATGGAGCTAAGTTCTCTGATCTAAGTGGCAGCGTTATTGGTCACTTAGGGCATTGGATTGAACCTGTACTTCGGCCTTTGGGGTTCAACTGGAAGATAGGAATTGGGTTACTAAGTTCAATTGTTGCTCGCGAAGTGATCGTCGGAACGCTGGGAACGTTGTATGGCGTGGATCCGGCTACGCACTCGCTGGGGCTGCAAGTTGCTCTGCGGCATGACATTACGCTCGGTGGGGCGATTGCGCTGGTAGTGTTTTTTGCTTTTGCGATGCAGTGTACGTCGACGCTGATCGTGGTGCGGCGGGAGACCAATAGCTGGAAGCTGCCGGCGTTACAGTTTGCTTACATGACGACGGTGGCGTATGTGGCGGCGCTGGTGGCAAATCAGGTGATTTCGCGTCTGTTTTAGGGTGCTCTGAACCCGGTTATGTGATGCGCGATGGCACCTTGAACTGCATTCTCTGCGGATGGTGTTTTTAGCGCTCGCCCCAGCTTAATTTGGAGCGGAGGACGTTGAAGAATCCGTGGGGGTGGAGGCGGAGGAGGCGGACGACGCGGGGGGATTTGCGGCAGAGGATGCGGTCGTTGAGGATGAGCTCGACGGCCTCCTGGCCATCGACGGTGAGGTAGGTCTCGTGGGGGACGACGTCGACGACGACGGCTACCTCTGCGTCGCCGGGGAAGACGATGGGGCGGATGGTTAGGAGATGGGGGCAGATGGCGGTGAGGACCATCGCGTCTACGGTGGGCATGAGGATGGGACCGTTGGCGGCGAGGGTATAGGCTGTGGAGCCGGTGGGGGTGGAGACGATGACGCCGTCGGCGCGGAAGCGGGCGACGAACTGGCCGTCGAGCTCGATGGCGAACTCACCCATGCGGGCGATGGCGCCTTTAGAGAGGACGACGTCGTTGAGCGCGTCCCACTCGCGGAGTAGCTGGGCGTCACGAAAGAGCTGGGCGTGCATGAAGCTGCGGCTGTCGATGACAGCGGTGCCGGCGCGCCAGGCATCGAGGGTGTCGTAGAGCTCGGCGAGGGGGACTTCAGTGAGGAAGCCGAGGGAGCCGAGGTTGACGGCGAGGATGGGCGTGTCCGTGAGGGCGAAGGCGCGGGCGGCGGAGAGGAGGGTTCCATCGCCGCCGAGGCAGATGACGAGAACGGGTTCGTGGAAGGCCAGATCGCAGCGTGCTATCACCTGTTCGCCGAGATGGACGTAGGAGGCGCTGTCGGGTTCGAGGATGGGGGTAAGACCGTGGGCCTTGAGCCAGGCGATGAGTTCGGTGAGGATGAACTCCAACTCTGGCTTCTGGGGCTTGGAGATGATCGCTACCTTGGGCATGGTGAGATGAGTGTACCGCGACGGGTGTGGGGGTTGGAGTGCCGTTTTGCGTGGTGGGTGGTGGACCGGTTAACGCCGCACGGAGTGTCGCGCTGGCTCAACACAAGCAGACTTCTGAGGGCTAATCGTTTCTCGATTAGCGCAATGGCGAGCATTCACTCGTTGAAGCGATTTCCCTATTCATTTGCAGGGAATTATCAGTCGGGACGCTGGTCGATACTTTTGATTCAATCCCACACCTCGCATTTCCCGTTCGCAACTGTGTCACAGATTTGAGAACAACATGCTAAGCGATATGCGAACATTTCCTGTCGCTAGGTCGCCGTCAACTCCCTTTCAATGCGTGCGTGGAGTCGCTCGCTAAAGCCAACCGGTAATTCAAAGACGCGATCATCTGCCGTAAGGATGATTACGTTTCGAGCCGAATCAAGAATAGCGGAGCATATCTCACAATGCTCAAGGTGCTTCTGCACCGTTTCGCGGATCTCTTCGGGTAGGGTGCCGTCCAGATATTCAGAGATATAGGGCCAAACGTGTTTGCACTCTATGACCATGGGAGCCACCTCCTTTTCGGTGCCCGATTTATCGCCTTCAATTGCGGGACCAGCTGTTTCTGCAACATCATCCGCGCTCGATGCAGCCGGACCTTCACATTGGAGACACTGATCTTCAAGGCTTGCGCGGTTTCGTTGACATCCAGCTCCTCGACATCGCGCAGCAGAAACACCTCCCGGTAAATGTCCGGGAGCGTTTCTATGGCCTTCTGCAAGAGGTTTCGCACCTCCTCACGCTCAACTACCTCAGATGGTATTTCCCGCCAATCACGCAGGAGAGCGGGCGAAGCCGTCCCGTTGTCCTCCGTTGAGTCATCGAGAGATTGCATGCGCACGACTGATAGTCTTCGCAGACGATTCCTCGCCTCGTTCAATGTGATGCTAATGAGCCAAGTGCTGAATTTCGCTTCCGCACGGAACATGGAGAGATTACGGAAGGCCTTCACCAACGCCTCCTGCGCAACGTCCTCAGCGTCCGCCTCGTTCTTCATGTACGACAGGGCCATCCTGTAGACAGCGTGCTCATAGGGGCGGATCAGCTGGTGATATAGCTGCGTATCTCCTGCGAGGATGGCGGCAATTAATTCCACTTCAGCGCGAATTGGCGTACGTGACTCCATTCCTATTCGGCCACCTTCGATCTTTTCGCGATGTAATCGGCGACGTAGGTGTCGGTCGCGAAGAAACCGGCGCCGAAGATCAGAATCGCGAGCGAGGCGACAAGAAACGTATACGGGTCTGCGCCGTAGAACTTTCCAGGATTCGACAAGATCGACGTGAGGGCTTCATGGTCGGCAGTCCAGTAGGCGACGAGCATGTTGCCTGCCAACAGCAAGGCTACGGGGCGAGAAAACAAACCCAGCATGAGCAGGATACCGCCCACGAACTCCAAAGAGGAAACGAACGGGGCGGTGAAGCCAGGAAACGGAATATTGAGGCTGGCAAAGAAGGAGGTGATCCTTGCCAGGTTATGGAGCTTTCCCCATCCGGTCTGAGCAAATTGAAAGCCCCAGTAGAGTCTCACCACCAGAAGCATGGGTGACTGCAGCAACGAGACGGCCGAGGCGAAACGACGATAGATCTGAAGCAGTCGGTACATGGAACCCTTTCTTGACGCCCTTGGTCTCTGACCCGAGGTCTTGGGAGCAGGGACGCCGGTTCGCTTCGTTAGAGGCACTGAAGACGTTTTGGTTACAACCAATCGCCGGTAAGCCGTTGTGGGGAGCTGCGTCCGATGAGAGCTGTTGTTTAGGTGATCTTCTGCAAAAAGTTGGTCTCGTTTGTAACCAATCCCTCTTCATGGACTCAAACAGGCGACTTAAGAAGTGGGGCGTACTCCCAAGTGGTTCCGCACTTCCCAGTCGTCAGCACTGGATCCTATGCAGTCTCAACCAAACCACCTTACAGAATCAAGAAAAGGACACTTCATGAAGAGCACTACTATAAGCAATCTCGCACTCGCTGCGGCTTTCGCCGGTCTTCTCGGCGGAACAACCGCTCGCCTTAACGCTCAGACCATATCCACTCAATCCAGCGTCAGCGCCGCCGCGCTGCTCTTTGCGGGTACGCCGACGGAGGGCAAGAAGGTCCTGCCCAAGCACTCGTGCAAGGGAAAGAACGACTGCAAGGGCGAGGGCGGCGGCAACGCCAAGCACTGGGGCAAGAATAGCTGCAAAGGCAAAGGTGCGTGCGCGACCGACGGCTCAAAGGGTTGAGCTCCACATCCCTCAACGAGCTCAACGTCAGACCAACTGCAGGGGGGCTTGGGAAACCAAGCCCTCTTACGGTCTTTTGTAACTGAACCGGAGACAACTATGCCAGCCAATCGTTTCAACGGATATACCGACTACGGCGTCGGCATCGGTCTGCGCGTGCCGCATTACGACCACATCTTCTCGGAGAAGCCGGTGGTGGACTGGTTCGAGATCATTTCGGAAAACTACATGGTCGACGGCGGCCGTCCGCTTACGATTCTGGATCAAATTCTCGACCAGTACCGCGTCGTTCAACATGGCGTCTCGATGTATTTCGGCAGCGCGCAGCCGTTGAACCGCGATCATTTGAGGCGAATCAAGGAACTGACGAAGCGCACGAAGACGCCTTGGCTTTCCGATCATCTCTGCTGGGGAAGCGTCGATGGACGTTACACGCATGATCTTCTGCCGCTGCCTTATACGTTGGAGGCGGTGCGCATCACAGCTGAACGTGTGCGCCAGGTGCAGGACTTTCTGGAGATTCCGGTGGCAGTCGAGAATGTGAGCAGCTACGCCGAATATCACGAGTCTGAGATGACGGAGTGGCAGTTTCTGAACGAGGTGGTTCACGCCGCGGACTGCGGGATCCTTCTCGACGTCAACAATATCTACGTGTCGTCCCAGAACCACGGCTTCGACCCGATGGATTACGTGAACAGCATCCCAACGGAGCGGGTCGCCCAGATTCATATTGCAGGTCATTCAAAGTTTGAGAAGTACATCCTCGATACTCACGATCACCCTGTGCTCGACCCTGTGTGGAAGCTCTACGCACGTGCCATCGAGCGATGCGGACCCACAGCAACCCTGCTCGAATGGGACGACAATATTCCTTCGTTCGAAGAAGTACACGCTGAAGCACTGAAGGCGAAGCGGTTTCTGCTATCGGAATCGCCAACGCCGGTCGTCAACGAGCCTGCAACGCTTGATGAGGTGAGGGCATGAATCTTCTGGAGCTACAACGCCGCATGACGGAAGACGTCTGTCGTCCCTTGACGCCGGGTTATGACATGCAGCAAGTGGACGAGAACGGCCAGTTGATCGAAGCCGGCGTCGCGAGCTACATCAAGCCGAATGCACGGCTCACATCGTTTGAGCGGTTGGAGATCTACAACCGGCAATATTGGTTTCGCGTGATCGCAGCCGTATCAGAGGATTTCCCGATGCTCAATGCGGTACTGGGGCAGAAGAGGTTCGACGCCCTGATTCTTGCTTATCTCATGGAGACTCCATCCAGGTCCTGGACCCTGCGCGATCTGAGCGCGAAGTTGCCGGAGTTCCTGGATGCTCACCCCGAATTTGCGGGCAAGCGCAATTCCCTCTCTGTGGATGTTGCGCGGCTGGAATGGGCTTACGTGAGCGCTTTCGATGGGCGACAGCTTCCTCCGCTGTCAGCCACAGAGGTACAGGCAATCGGACCAAACTCGAGGGTGTCGTTGCAGCCGCATATTCAACTGCTTGCCTTGCGTTACCCTGTGGACGATCTTGTGCTCGCCAACCATCGATCGACGCCTGAATCGGATATCGTGAGCAGCGCTGCCAGCCAGCGAAAGCGGGGAGCGCGGATAAAACTTCCTCCTATGAAACGGCAGCAGGTTTTTCTTGCCGTTCATCGCTTCGAAGATTCGGTGTACTACCGTCGTATCGAACGGGAAACATTTCTCTTGTTCAGTGCATTGGGGGCCGGAGCTGGGATCGCAGAGTCCATCGCCGAAGCTTTCGCGAAGACACGATTAGCTGGCGAAGAACAGGCCATTCTACTGCGTGAAAGCTTTGCCCACGCCTCAGAACTAGGTTGGCTATGTGCGCCTGATAACAGCGCGGAGCATTCTGAATTCAAGATGTAGTCGCTTGAGGCCGTACGCGGTCAGACAAGCTGAAAATTTGCTGCTTCAAGGAATCTTGTAACCTAATCCGGTCCTTCTTTGTCTCATAGGCATCTTGGTGAGGAGTGCCCCATATGGAAGCTCGTAGGTTCAGCAGGCTGGTTCGCATGGCCGTCGCCGTCTCGGCAGTGCTTTTCGGTGCAGCTTTGTTCGCCGAAACACCCGTGGTCGGCGCCAAGGCGCCGGACTTTACTCTTCCCACCCCTACCGGCAAGCCGGTTCAGATGTCCAGAGAACTCCGTGGACACGAACTGGTACTGGTGGTGTTGCGCGGTTTTCCTGGCTATCAGTGCCCCTACTGCGTGAGGCAGGTTCATGACTTCGTCGAACATGCAGCCGATTTTGCGGCTAAGAATACAAGAGCTCTTCTTGTGTATCCGGGACCTCCGGCTAACCTACAGCAACACGCCAAGGAGTTTCTCGCGATGCAGGCGGAGTTTCCCGCCAATGTTGTGCTCGTCATCGATCCGAATTACGCGATGACCGATTTGTACGGTTTGCGTTGGGACGCCCCCCACGAAACGGCCTATCCATCGACCTTCATCCTCGACAGAAAAGGGATGGTGGTGTTCGAGAAGATCAGCCATAGTCACGGCGATCGTTTGTCCGCACAGGACGCCCTCGACAACCTTGCGGCGAAGTAGATGTCCGCAGCGCTGTGCCTCCTCCCCGGCACAGCGCTTTTTTAAATTCATTCTGCAGTCGACTCAGGCGAAGCGCCGAGCGTAACGCGGCCTGCTTCCGAGGAGTCGCGCTAGAGCCAATGCCCTTCTCCGGACGTTGACGGCTCTGTAGATGTTCTTCCCGAGTTGTTGACTCGAGACGGGGTACTCGGTGCAATCCGCGACGCAGGGTGAGTTCGTATCACCTACGAGTATCATGCTGCAAAAGGAGCTTGTGCGCCTACACTAAGACTGGCGGGTCCGAGGAAAGGAGGTGGCTCTCGTGGTACTAGAGTGCAAGCACGTCTGGGGCTACATATCCGAATTCCTCGACGACTCGCTGCCGCAGGAAACAAAAGAGCTGGTGCAGAAACACCTAGAGAACTGCGAAATCTGCTCAGCCATCCTCGACTCGACGCGCAACATCCTCATCCTAACCGCCGACGATCGCGTATTCGAGCTGCCCGCCGGCTACAGCGAACGCCTGCACGCGCGATTGGCGCGGGAGATCCACGGCCCGCACAGCCGCGTGGAGAAGCCTACGCAGGACTAGATCGTGCCGTGAAGATAGATGTGGAGTCCCCATTCCGCTACCACCAGAAGCAGCGTCAGAACAGCCAGACCGATCTGCCATGATTCCGAACGCAACTGCTTTGCGGTAGGGGGCTTCAGCCTCCACTGAGATGCAGGCCGCGCACGCAGCCTACGAATTCGCCACACGGCGAACAGATTCACGGCGGAGCCTGCGATGGCAATGGTCTCCATGGGGATACGAAGAGCCGCGCCATGCAGTGCCGCCATGAATTTGAGTCCTGTTGTCGCCGCGGCAAGTGCGCCCACACCGATGAGCAACCGCAAACCACTGATGGCCATGAAGGCGGTACACGCGCTTTGCAACAGAATGAAAAACAAACTGGTGAGGCCGACGGCAATGCCGCGACTCTCACTCTGTTTTACCTCTGCGAGGTTTGATTCCACTTTCTGTTCGGGCATCGCGTCCCCAGTATATCGAAGTGACTCCGGGGATGAGCGCGCTCTCACACAAAGGTCGCGATATCTTCGAGGGGCCGCTTGGTAATGGCCGGTATGGTAGCAGACTCGGCCGGGTAACCTACCACCAGGATGAGAAACGGACGTTCCTGATGCGGGCGCCCGAGAAGTTCGTTGAGAAATCCCATGGGGTTTGGGGTGTGCGTGAGAGATGCCAAGCCGGCGTGGTGCAGCGCGGCGATCAGGAATCCGGTCGCAATCCCAACTG
>JBAVDD010000067.1:0-16339 GCA_049587035.1 Acidobacteriaceae bacterium
CCCACCGGCGCAAGGTCAACCAGCGAATTGATAAACCACTGGAACAGCGGCGTCCCTGAAACAGCATTGACCTGAGGCCATTCTGTATAAAAATTGGTGCATGGCGTGGTAGCTACAGTTCCATTCGTGGAGGTCGTCTGCGTAACTCCTCCGCAAGGACTAGCGCCGGAGGTAGAAGCTGTCAAAGTAGCTCCCGTCCCTGTCGCTCCCACAAGACTGATCGTTGGCGGAGAGCTTGGGTTGTAGCAACCAAAACCGATCCCATACGGCGTTGTATTCGACTGTCCTGCCGCGCCGACAATGCTCGACGGAACGCCCCCCGCAGAGAGCATAAATCCGCTCACATGGCAGCTCGTCCCTCCTCCTGCCGAAGTGAAGGGAGTAGACGCGGCATAACCAGTCCCCGACCCTCCTAAGTTAACCGTGACTCCGCCACCGAAGGGATCGTTTCCGGGAAACATCGCTTGTGCCACTGTCAGGCAGTCCCCGCAGGATCGGGAGTCGCTCCCTAGCGAGTTGAATAGCAGCCAGGTTGGATCATTTCTGGTGCGGGAGGCTAGGATTCCAGGTCCTCCGCTCTGAGGCGTTGAGTTCCACCCATAGACGGGCGTTGTTCCGTTTCCAGTAAGAACCGTCTGGCTGGCGGGGTAACTGTAATAATCTCCAAACGTCCCGCAACATCCAACGCCTTGTATAGCGAGAAACCCTCCGTTGCCGCCGTTCCGCGCCCATAACTGCGCTCCGGTCAAGGAAGAAATGCCGTCCGCCGGGCTCGCCATGAATTGAGCGATCCCATCCAACGGTCCACCGTTTGCAATGTAGACAGGCGTCGATGGGTACTTCGCAAAGATCATGCGGTACATGGT
Organism: Acidobacteriaceae bacterium; assembly: GCA_049587035.1. Classification (GTDB taxonomy): domain Bacteria; phylum Acidobacteriota; class Terriglobia; order Terriglobales; family Acidobacteriaceae; genus Granulicella. Next base: position 867 of record JBAVDD010000067.1, read on the forward strand.
TGACGAAGTCTCATACGAAGCTGCCGTCTGAGGAGTGGACGCGTTATAACTCGTGATGTTCGCGCTCGTGCAGTTCCCCGCGCCTATCGCCGCCCCTGTGTCCGCTGCTACCGGCACATTGTTCAACCCAGCTTGATCGAGAACTTGACGATAATAGGCTTGACTCGTCCCATCGAGCGTCGTTGACTCCACTCCTGCCAGCGTTATCAACCCCGCCTGCTGCGCTCGAATGAGCATGAGAAGCGAGAAAATATTGTCTGTACCCCCGCATCCGTCCTCGGACAAAATCACCACAGGAAGACTAGCTGGGATAGGCGCAAGAGCCTGATACCACTTCGTCGTGTAGAACAGGTTGGCGATCTGTGATGCCGTGAGGACGCCTGGAAACTCAGCAAACTCATCGATGTATGTTGGCGCTTGGGTGCTGTCCGTTCCATCGACTCCGTAGTAGACCCCCGTACTTACATATCCCGGGGCCATCACCGGGTAGCTCGTGGAGTTTATCGACAGAGGAATCGGCGTGGCCGTAATCGCCGCTCCTGTTCCGGTTGGGGCAGTCAGCACGATGTTCGGATCTGACGTGCAGCCGTAATTTGGTTGGCCCGCTGCAACGGTCAACGAAGTGGGAACGCCACTAGTGGAGTTCATTGTGCCAGCTACGTTGCAGTTGATTCCTCCCCCCGAAGAAGTGAAGGCTGTCGAATTGGCATAGCCCGTGCCGCCAGAAACAGCAAGCGTGACCTTACCAAAGCCTTGACCGTATGGGGCGACACTAGCGGTTTCATCGATTCCGTTGACGTAAATCTGAAACGCATTCGTCGTGCCTGTTGCTACGCCATTGGCTCCGGTAGCCGAGTTCGTGACCACGACGTTGTAGCCAAATCCGTCTGGGACGTCTAGTGAACTCGCGCAGGCACCTTGGGGTTGGCCTAGCGCCCCTGCGTTTGCATAAAAACAAAACTGTGCGGAATACCCTGCTTGTTGTAAGGTGAGCTTCCACCAGTTGTTTGAGTTACTTGAGATATCCCCTTTGCTCGCGAGAACAAGAGTGCCTTCTCGGTTCCAGTTCAAACGATCTATCTGCCACATCATCGAAAACGGAGTATTCCAGTCAACGGCGCCAAGCGTGTCGTTTGGTGCAACGCTCCATGCGTTGTAAGGAAACTCCGCAGAATATTGAGCGTTGTTGGTGTAATCGAACCCCGGCTGCTGAGTCGCGACGGTGCCGAATGTTTCCGACGCGCCTTTGACTGCGATGAGGATGGTACTCCATCCCAGCGATACGCTTGACGTTGCATTGAATGTGTACGATCCCGGTGTAGCGGCGTTGTAGGTTCCTATTATTTGGTTCGCATAGAAGCCTGTCGCCAAACTGAAGGCCGGAGAGCCTGCGGACCACGTTCCGCCAGCCCCTGCCCCTGCTGTGAACCCTACCAACTCCTCCGAGTTGCCTGATGTAGTCAGGGGTCCGCTGGTCATCGAGGTGGTTGGGGTGCTCTGGACGTTCGTAACATAATTGTCGATTGGTGAAGTCGACGATGCCCCAGCCACATCCACAACTTGAAGTTGAGGATAGCTAGTGGAACTCGCCAGCTTGGCAGTAATCGTGTGCGATCCTGCTGTAACATTGGCGAAATAATAAGCGTGATCGGAGGCTCCGAAATTAGCGATAGGAATATCCGTCGCGCCCCCTGAATCCACAACACTATCGATCACAACGCTGCTGGCTATAAAGACGATCAAAGCGTCTCCGGCCGTTGCCGTGAGAGAACACGATAGTGTGGCGCCAGATGCTGCCCCATATTTGCAGTTCGGTCCAGCTGCTGATCCATTCGCAGCTGTATTTGTCATCGTCATCCCAGAAACCGAATCCTTGAAGCTGCTGGTCAGATCGTTGTAGTTCAAATAGAACGACGGCCCTATAGACTGCACCGCGTTTGGGAAGGTGTTCTGCGGGTTCATAGCCTGTCCCAGCATCGGCGCAGCGATTGTGAGAAAAAACGCCAGAATCCTTTTCATCACTGGCTCCTTCCGACGGCAAGCGTTGCGCCCGTGAAGTACACCGGTACAGCCGACGTAGAATCCGCATAGACGCGAATCGTAACTGTCGTAGGCGTCGTCATGCCTGTTGCAGGACACCCATTCACCCCTGGGGTTGCGATGCCAGAGATCAACGCCGTCCTTACCATTCCATTCGCCGTGCTGCTCACCGCCGTAGTTGTTGTGACAGCTGTCGAGAAGGTGGGGGATCCAACCACCTGCCCTGGCGTCACGCAAGCCGTCTGTATGTCCAACACCGAGTTGCCCGACGTGCTGGTCGAGTAGAAGTTGAGGTACATCCCTGTGCTCGTCCAGTAAGGCGGCATCGTGGTCGTCAACTCCGCATACTGCGGACTGGTTGGCGTTGCCGCAAACAGAAGGTATCCCAGAGCACTCGCGGAAGGTGCTACAGAGCCAGCGGTTGGCGCATTGTTGTTGTAGACCGTGAAGCCGCTCGCAAACGCAGATCCACCATTTGAGACCGCTGCAGGGAAGTAGGTGAAGGTCGGTGGCGGAGTTCCCGAGCCAGTTACCGCGATGGCAATATTTGAACCGCTAGGTGTGACCGAGATTCCACTGCCTGCCGTGATGGAGAGCGCCCCCGTGAGGCCGTTCAAGCCACTAACACCGGCACCCGCTCCTCCACCAGGACCACATGATCCTGTGTATTCCAGATAAGGGTCAGTTCCATTGCACCCCGAAGCTGAGCTGATGAATCCCATCGCTTGCACGGGATGGTCGAAATCAAACTGTTGGTGGATTGGGTCGACAAGTAGTCCCCCAGCGCCATGATCGTAGAACAACCAGTACGGTTTGTTGTTTGAGGAGACCGGCTCGTTGCCTGCAATGTAAATCACAGACCCGTTATTCGCCGGCCGATAGTTAAGATTGAAGACATACCCATACGATCCGCTGATTCTGAACATGTCGGAGGCGGCACCGTTCGCTGGGGTATTGAATGCGCTGTACGCATCGATGACATCTGAAGGGCCTTCATCGTCGACCATGATGCCCCGCGAAGCGTTGGACCCTGTGCTGTTGGTTGTCTGGCCAATATAGAGGTTGAAGCCTGAGTTCTGAAACTGCGAGGTTGGTGCGCCGACTACCGTGTCTCCAGGTCCGAAATTGACCTGATTGGTCGCAAGGTTTGCAGCCCCCGAAACCCCATTGTTCGTCCCAGTGATGAACGCCGACGGATAAAACGTAATGCTTTTGTTGGGACCAGTGAAGGTAGCATTCGTCGAAGTCGACTCATTCGCCCCAGACTGTGCCCATGTAACGACCGGGTTGACTGTGTCATTGCTGTTCGTTAGTACCGTGAAGGTGCCGTTCAAATCGGAAGGAGTCGCGCCCGACACAATGACGGTAGAACCGACTGGAAAATAACTCACGGCGGAAGGAAAGCCAGTAACGGTCACAGTGCCACTTGCTCTCACCATGGTCTGGCCATAAGCAAGGACCATCGTTGCCGATATAGGAGTGGCGCTTGGAATATTGCCACCAACAGTGCATTGACCTGTAAGGCAGTTACTAAATAGCACTTGCGTTGAGGACGTAGAACCGATTGAGAAATACGCGACGGGCCATGTGCTTGCGGTCGCCGTCGCAACGAACGATTGTCCGCATGTTCCTCCCTGCATCACAGGGCCGTTGTAGCTGTTGTTCCACGCGTAGCGCGTATTGAAAGTTACCGATTGCACTCCGCCGGATGGCGTCCCTACAGCCGTGACAGCGGCCTCCTCCTGAAATGGCCCTGCCAGGCAAACATCCTGGCCTGCCACAAAATTGCCGGGGCTGGCAGGAGAGGTTCCGAGCGTCACATTGCAGGTTGTCGATGTGTAATTCTGCCACTCGCCATTACCGTTGTTTGTGCAAGCGACTGAGCCAAGGATGTTCCCCCAGGCGGTCGATACGGGAACCGTACCCGACGCCAGGTTGTAGGCCATCGTGTTCAACACGCCAACCTCAGACGCCAGCGTCGCCGTGTTGCCGCCCTGTGACGTGTCCAGCATGATCCCACCATCAGCGAATTCATTTCCATCCAACGTCTGGCAAAACCCATGGCAGGTGAACGATGAGGTAGTGATGAGGTTCGATCCGCTTGTTCCTCCGGACGCGATGATCCCGCTGTAGTAGCCAACTTGGTTTGTGTGCGCAACCGTGTCCGTCACAGCCTCATCCGAGGTCGCCACGTTCCCTCCGAAGGACGTGAGGTAGGTATAAAACGCAGCCGTGTCCCCTTGTGCGAAATGAGTGAAATCTCCTCCATACAGTTGCGAAATCCCTCTCGTTGCAGACGCGAAGTTGTTGGAGCTCAACTTGCATACACTCCATCCCTGGGCCGCCGTACCATTGTTTCCAAGATCGAACCCAGGCTCATAGCAGTTGGCTTGGTTCGAAACTAGCGCGTAATCAGTCGTAGTCGGACTCAACGCCGTATTCGCCGATGTGATCGTGGATTGCGCGCTCGTCCCCGCCCCCGAAAAGGTCGTACTCGCAGAACTCCCGCTGATGATGAGACTAGTTCCGCTGGGTTGCGACACTGTTTGATTGGAGCTCGGCAACAGACTGACTTTCTGCCCCAGGCCACCTGCGGAAGCAGCGATATTCTCATCCACGTAGTTCTTGTCGGCCGCCTGATTCGGGCTCACCGGATCCGCTGGCAACACCAACGGCCCCGTCATCGAATCTCCCGCCTTCTGCACGTACGGTGACGAGTCCAGAGGGAAGCCGGTTGCCGCTGCTGCAATCGCATCATCCACATATTGTTTGGATACCGTCTGCATCGCAACGCTGATGGGCAGCACCTGGCTCTTGATCTCTGCCAGAGTCGCCGGTCCCCCACCGGGCACCGTTACCGGAATCACCCAGTATTCACGGCTCGTTGTTCCGTCGCTAAGGTGAAACACAGCCGTGTAGTAGCTGCCCATGGGCGTGGAGCCGGCGTTAGGAGTAAGCGCAATCGTCAACTGCCCTGCCGCACCGATCGTGGCGGAAGTGTTTCCCGCGGGCACAGTCTGGCCGCCCACTGTGGTGAACGAACCCCAGCTCACCAGGACCGTTCCGCTAGCCGGCGTACCATTCGCGCTGTACACCGTGTCCTGCACCGTCGTAGTTGATATCTGGGCCACCGCAATGCTCACGCACCCAGTCATCATGGCTATCAGTGCTACCAGCAGCATCAACCCTCGCTTCATTCCGCTCATCGCTCCTCCATCTCCAGCACTCTCTTAAAATCTCACTCGCGTATTATGTGCAACGCCGTTCCGCTTGTTTCTAATTCGACGCGCTTACAGCCGTGCCCACCATCCTGGCAGTCACCACATTGGTTTCCCCGGGGGCGCTGGGCGCCGGCGTAATCGAGTGCAGCAGCATGCCATTCACCGTCTGCGCCAATTGAATAAAATCGCCATCTCCAAAATGGCCAATCGACACGCCGCTATCATGCGCAACGGCCAGACCGATGTTCAGAAAGCCAAGAATCCTCTGTAGTTCTTCTTTGTTCATATCGTTCTCCTCGGCCTTTCCGGCCTCCTCTGGTCTCTTCGCTACAAACTCATGTGCTCCGTCTAGCGCGCATCCCTTCGGCCTCTCAGCCTCTTCGCTGCTCCTACGTTGCAACCATCTCCGCTGAACCGCTACCATCATCTTTAGCAACAAGATCTGAAAGGCTCCTATGGAATCCAGCAACAGCAACTCCGCTCTTCGCCGCTCTGAAGACATCGCTCTCGACCTCCTCAAGTTCGTCGCCTCGCACGCAAACCTTGCCGGCAAGGGCGGCTCGTCCACCGGCTTTGGTCTCCCGTCCGCTCCCAGGCCGGAAGACCAGGTGGCGCAGCTCTTCGAGCTCTATACCCGCTGCCGCGTCGCCGTTGAATCTCCGCTGCCCGGCGCCGCAGCGCAAAAGTAATCGTGCCGCCTCTACGCGTCGCTGTCATTGGCGCTGGCGCCTTCGGACGCAATCACCTTCGTGTCTACCGCGAGCTCGAGCTCGCTCATCCCGGGCTCGTTCAGCTCGCGGCACTCGTAGAACCCGTCCCTGAGCGCCGCGCCCTCTTTGCCTCTACCTATAGCATCCCAACCTTCGCGACCCTCACCGAACTTCTCTCCGCAAACCTGTCCCTCGACGCCGCATCCATCTGCGTCCCAACCATCCATCACACCGCAGTCGCCGAGCAGCTTCTCCTCGCCGAGCTCGACATCCTCATCGAAAAGCCCTTCGCCGCAACCCTCGAGCAGGCCGATCACATCCTTGCCCTCGCTCTCACCACCCAGCGCATCGTAGCCATTGGCCATCTCGAGCGCTTCAACCCCGCCGTCACCGCGACCCTCCAGGCCCTCAACCAGCCCATGTTCTTCGAGTCGCATCGCCTCAGCATCTTCACGCCACGCTCACTCGACGTCGACGTCGTCCTCGACCTCATGATTCACGACCTCGACATCGTCCTCACCTTCGCCCATTCGCCAATTCGCGAGGTCCGCGCCGTCGGCCTGCCCATCCTCTCCCGCAAAACCGACATCGCAAACGTTCGCGTCGAGTTCGAATCCGGCTGCGTCGCCAACTTCACCGCCAGCCGCGTCTCCACCGAACAGGTCCGCAAACTCCGCCTCTTCCAACCCCACCAATACCTCTCTCTCGACTTCGCCCGGCAGGAACTCCTCACCATCAGCGTCGATCCGGCCATCATCGCAGCGGCGGCAGCTGCAGGTTCGTCCCCGTTCCCTGCAGCTGCCAGCCACGCGCCCACCGCGGCCCCATCCGCACCCTCACCGTCCGGCCCCGGTGAGCACCCCACTGCAGGCCTTTCCCTCACCAAGCCGGACATCCCCAAAGGCGAACCCCTTCGCCTTGAGCTCGAAGATTTCCTTCACGCAGTCCGCAACCGCACGCAACCCCGCGTCCCTGCCGAAGCCGGACGCGCAGCCCTCGCACTCGCTCTAACCATTAACGACCAGATAGCCAGCCACGCCCACCGTGCTGGCCTCCTATAGTTTTCTCCGCTCCTTGGCCTACTGCAGCTTCTGCACCACAGTCCCCGGCGGAATCGTCAACTCGAACTGGTCCGCCTCGAACGGTTCATTCAGCGTTAGCTTCACCACGTCGATCTTCAGCGAGTACTCGTCCACCGGTCTCCGGATCATGATCACTGCCGGAAACTGTTGTCCACCGTAGGTCTGATAGCCCTCGTACATCGCCTGCGTGACCATCTCACCCTTGTCATCATAAATATCCTGCTGATAGGGCAGCATCGTCACGCGGCTGATGTGGATCACTCTCTCCACCTCGAGAATATTTCCACGTGTTTGCTTCATCACCGTCAGGTCGTAGTCCGGCTCAATCGTCTCCGTCTTATGGTGCATGTCTTCGTGCATCACGCGCTGCGACTCAGACAACGTCACGTACTCATCCGGCTTCACGCCCGGCACCAGCAGCGAATCCAGAAACACCGCAGGCCTCAGGTTCTCCAGGCCGTTCTTCGAAGGCTTCGTAATTTTGTCCGTTCCCTGCACCCACACATTCCCATGCGAGGACGCGTGCATCAGCGTGAACTCATGACCGGTGCTCACCATATCCAGCGCGCGCGATCCAATCAACGGAAGCTGCAAAATCACCCGCAGGTCCGCTGGCTTCTGTATAAAGATGTACCCCGTAAACGAGGTGTACTCCTTGAGCTTCCCTTCCTTCGATCCCCCTGTTGTCGCCGTGATCTCCACCTGCGCCTTCAGGGTCTTCATTGCAGCATCCCGCTCCGATATCTGCTGCTCCACCTGCTCCACCGTAGCCGTCTGATATACAGTCGGCGCTTGTGTCTTCAGGACAAGCCGCGTCGTCGAAAGGCAGCCGGTCAACCCGCCTGTCATCGCGACCACAAACACCGACAACGCTCTCAAGTTCCTCATCAATCGCAAGTTCTAAGTATATCGACTCGCGCACTACCCTCCAGGATGCACAATTACACCGCACAATTACGCCGCACAATTACACCACACCATCAGGATGCGCAATCCGTCCTCTCCACCCTACGCAAAAACCGCGTCGACATGGCTCCAGATCGCGCTATAAGGCACCATCCATGGCTTCTGCAGAATCGTAATCATGATCTGGCTCCCGTGAAGGCTCCAGCCAATCGTTACGCCGTCCGCCGAGGCCTTTCCATTCGCCTGTGTCGGATCCACCGCCGGCCCACCAGCCGCCTTCACCTTCGTGGCAAGGGCAGCTGGATCAGAGATCGAATACGTCTTCGCCTGGCTCATCTCAAGCCCCCGCAGGAATCGAGTTCAGCAGCGCCGTCAACTCGGTATCAATGATGCTCGTGTACGTCTCTACCTTCGTAACCGTCGACGGAGCGCTCACCTTGATCGCGGCCAACAGCGCAGGCAGCTGCGACTGAATCCCCTGCAACAGACTCGGTACGCTGTTCGCAGCATTCACCGTGGTCACCGCCGCCAGCGCCGTTGCCAGGTCCGTCTTGATGTTGCCAATAATCTCATTCGCCTCGTCGCCCAGCGCCGCTCCACCGCCCACCGTCAGAATCGTCACCACAATCGGCCCCAGGTACGTCAAAACCCCCTGCGCAATCGCGATCCACGTCGGCGCATCCCCAAACAGCTTCTTGAACGCCGCCTCAATCTTCGCCGCGAATGACTTCAGATCCTTGATCACATTGCTAAAAACACTCATTCTTCTCTCCCGGCGAAGTCCATTCGCCCATCATTTCTCTTCATCGCTTGTGTAGCTAACATCGCTCAGCCTCAGAACCTCTCAGCCCGCCGTGAGCCGCTCCTGGCGTAGCCGATCCCGCTCCGCCTCCTCACGTTCAATCTTTTCCAGGTACAGCGTGACCGTCCCTTTCTTCCTTGACGAACCTTTCCGAATCGGTTTCAGCAGCTCGGTCGCCAGCTTCACATGCGGGCAACTCCCCGACTTCGCCGCCTTCACAAACCCGTCCACAATCCCCTGGAACTCTCTCGCCAGCGTTCGCCTCATATGGCTTCTGCACTCACTCGGGCGCAGGCTTTTCGTCTTCCCCGCTCCGACCAATTCCCTAACCCGATCCAGCTCATCGTCCTGCGCCATCGCTCGTCTTCTCCTCCAAAACATGCCGTCCAAAACAAAACGGGAGACCCCGAAGGGCCTCCCGTTTGATATCTACTTATTTAGAATAGCAGTTGGCGTAGGGTAACTATGCCAACTTTTGAGATTTTTTATCTCAATTAGAATGAAGCACTTCGAGCAATTTCCTCGCCGTGACCCCCTTGACAACTTTTCAGCGGTTCGAGCATTCCAGCCTCCAGAAACATCTCCGTCAGCGCGTCCAGCGCATACCCGTACTGACGAATACTGTTCCGCAGGCTCAAACCCAACATCCCCGCCGCTTCGCCCTGCGTGTACTCCTGCAAAGCAACTCGCTTAATCAACTGCTGATCCAGCACCGACAGCCGCGCCAATCGTTTCTCCACGTCGAAGCAGAAGATCACGGCATCCTCAAAGCCGCGCACCTTATAGCTCGTCACGTTTCCGCGAAACAACTCCCGTCCCAGCAACGAAGGCACGCGGCCGCCCTGAATCGCCATCCGCAGATACTTCCTCAGGATCGCCTCCGTGTACTTGCGATAGAACGCCAGTTCCACTCTCGGCTTACCATCCACCTCGGGCGCCGCCTCCGGTTGTTTCCCCGTGGCTCCCTCGGCAACCGCCCACACCCTCTGCAGCCGCAGGCCGTTGGTCACTGTTTCGACCACCCGCCCCGTGCTCCCTTCTCGAATCACATGGCCCTGTTCGACCCGCTTCATCGGTTTGGGAACCAGGCTCAACCCCGCTCCCTGCACCCTCTTGCGCATGGCGTGCTTCACTGAGCACCTCCTGCACAAACCATCTTGCTCACCGTCGTGCGCCGTTGCGCCCGTCGGCTCATCGCCCGTGGTGCCGGGAAATCCGACAACCACAAAGCGCATCCACGGCAATACACTCCATGACCCTTGGCGCGCAACCATAGCGCACCGCAAGCTTCACACACTTTTAAATCAACGCGGAAGTCCTTCATTTTCTGTTATCTCCAGACACAGCTTTCCCCTGTCGAGCCTCGGTCATTTTTCAGCGGTCGGATGGGCTCGCTCAGTTGCTATGAGATCGCTTCGTCAAGGGTTCTGCTCTGCGTCGGATTCCCTGCTGACGTTGCAACCTGTTTCTCGTGTTTTTGGCTGAGCCTGGTCCTGGGACAAACCAGCTCACCCCTGTCCCCCTCGAAGACATTCGCCGCTCGCAACTCCACATTCGTGGGCTCCGATCGGCAGATCGTCCTAGTTGAAGTGTTGCGGTTATAGCGCCGGCCCCATGCGCTGTCAACATCTAATTTCCATCGACAACTAAGTCTTCTAACCACAATAAATACAATAATTTGAGTGTATTATGGGGAGATTATATCCACAGATATTCGCTAAATATTCGCCAATCAATAACTTGCAGTATTTGCCCTTATCTTCGCCAACTCCAGACCACAACGTCTTGTAGCTTTCCCCCTCCCACCACAATCCACCCCTGTCACCTTCCTCCGCCGGTTTTAGGGCTTCACGCTCGCACGATAAGCCGTCACGTTCGCGTTATGCTCCTCCAGCGTAGATGCGAACTTCGTCTGCCCGTTTGCCTCCGCCACAAAGTACAAATAGTCCGTACTCGCCGGATGCAGCGCCGCCTTCAGCGATGCAACCCCCGGATTGCAGATCGGCCCCGGCGGCAATCCCGCATGCGTATACGTGTTGTACGCCGAGTCCGACTTCAACTCGCTCTGATGAATCACCCCTGTCCAAGTCCCCCGCAGCATCGACGCATAGATCACCGCCGGGTCCGTCTGCAGCGGCATCCCCGCCGCCATCCGGTTCTCAAAGACGCTCGCCACCTCCGGCCGCTCATTGTCGAGATGCACCTCCTTCTCCACCAGCGACGCCATTGTCACCACCCGCGCAAGCTGACCGGGCGTTATTCCCAGCCGCGTGGTCTCCAGCCGGAACTGCTTCACCATCGTCGCCAAAATCAGCAGCGCTCCCGCATGACGGCTGAACTTATACGTATCCGGAAACAGATACCCCTCCAGCGAATTCGCGCTACCCTGCGGCACCCACTCCGTAATCAGCTCCGTATCCTTCTGCTCCGCCGCAAGAAAATCCGCCCGCGAGTCCAGCCCGGCCTCAGCCACAGCATTCGCAATGTCGAAGATGTTGAACCCCTCCGGGATCACCAGCGACACCGTATACACATCTCCGCGCCGGATCCGGTCATACACCTCCGCCATCTTCACCGAATGATCAAAGCGATACTCGCCAGCTTTCAGCGACCCCGCTCTCCGCCCACGGACACTCCGCCAGATCACCAGCGCATCGAACGCCAGCGCACTGCGCACCACCCCATCCTTCTGCAGCTCGCGCGCAATCCCCAGCGTCCCCGTCCCCGGAGCAATCTCCACAAACGTCTCCGTCTTCGGGCCATAGGGCACATACATAAAGAACCCCACGGCCAGCGCCGCCAAAATCACCACCACCAGAAGAAACTTCAGCAACCGCAAGCGCGCCACCTCTACCTACGCATTCTAACCACGGAGCGCTTCTCCTACTCTCTCCCCTCTACTCTCTACACTCTGCTTTACACTGACCCCGTGCCACATCCCCGCACTCTCGCGCTAGACGTAGGCGACCGCCGCATCGGCATCGCCATCACCGACCCCCTCGGTCTCACCGCGCAACCTCTCTTCACCCTCCACCGCGCCAGCGGCAAGTCAGGCCTCCGCTCCGACCTAAAATCCATCGCCCGCTTCATCCGCCAGCACCACGTCGAGCACGTCCTCATTGGCAATCCCCTCCACGCCGACGGCACACCCAGCCCCCAGGCCGCCAAGTCCCAGGCCTTCGCCCAGGCCCTGGCCGAACTCACCAGCCAAGCCCACCCCAACCTAACCTACCAACTCTTCGACGAGCGCCTCACCACCCACGACGCCCATGCCCTCCTCAACCACACAGGTCACGCCCCCCGCTCCACCGGCCGCGCCACCCGCCTCGACCGCAAAAACATCATCGATCAGGTAGCCGCCACCCTGCTTCTCGAAAGCTTTCTCTCCGCCCACGCGCCCACGCTGCTCCCCGACCCGGACGCCTCCTAGCGTTTTATCGCATCTCATTTTCGTATAATGAGGTTTTGACTCCCTGCCCTGCGGCAACCGCTCGGGCCAGCAAAGCAGAACACTACATGGAAGACATCAAAAAGGCCATCGAAGAACAGATCAAGGCGCTCGAGTATGAGCTCACCACCGAGCTCCCCGCGGAGATCAAAAAGGCCGTAGCTCTAGGCGACCTCTCCGAAAACGCCGAATACCACATGGCCAAGCAGCGCCAGGTCTTCGTCAACGCCCGCCTCGGCCAGCTCAAAAAGCGCATGGGCGAGCTAGCCATGGTCAACCTCGAAAACATCCCCCGCGACAAAGTTGGCTTCGGCTCCACCGTCGTCGTCTTCGACAGCACCAAGGACGAAGAGTTCACCTACAAGTTAGTCACCAGCGAAGAGTCCGACGTCACCAAGGGCCTGATCTCCACCACCAGCCCCATCGGCCGCGCCCTGCTCAGCAAAGAAGTAGGCGACACCGCCACCGTAGTAACCCCCAACGGCAAACGCGAGCTGGAAGTCCTAAAACTCTCCACCATCCACGACACCGTCAAAGCAGCCGAATAACCCACCCCATCCCCATCCGCGATAAACTAGTCTGACGCGATGACATGGACCCGTGCATTCGGCAAGGGCAGCGGCTGGCTGCTGCAAAAGATTGTCAACGGCCTAGCCCTCTCTAAAATCTCCCCCAACACCCTCACCTTCATCGGCCTCATCATCAACATCATCGCGGCCTTTTTCTTCGGCTACGCCCGCGCCAGCAACTACGTCCGCATGTTCCTCTTTGCCGGCCTGGTCATCATCGGTGCCGGCCTATTCGACATGGTAGACGGCCGCGTAGCCCGCCAGACTAACCAGGTCTCCGTCTTCGGAGCCTTCTTCGACTCCGTCCTGGACCGCTACTCCGACGTAGCTCTCTTCTTCGGCCTGCTCGTCTTCTACGCCCGCGGCAACCGTTACTTCTACGTCTTCCTGGTAGCCTTCGTCATGACCGCCTCGCTCATGGTCAGCTACACCCGCGCCCGCGCCGAAGCTCTCATCGGCTCCTGCAAAGTAGGCTTCATGGAGCGCCCCGAGCGCGTAGTCCTCATCATCCTCGGCGCCCTCTTCGAGCGCTGGAACGCTATGGCTCCCGCCCTCTGGGTACTAGCCGTCTTCTCCACCATCACCGTAATCCACCGCATCCGGTACACCTACAACGAAACCGAACGCCGCAAGCTCAAAAGCGCCACCCCCTAGAAACTGGCGTCCACCCAGCGCATCACTTATCCTTCATCACTTTTTCTCAGCTGAGCCTTTCGCGAATGTCGCTCCAGCAAGCTCGATACTCACACTCGCAGTACCCTCAGCCAGCGGCCCGACGATCCGCACGATCATAGGCGTCTCCCCCTCCAGCACCCATATATAGACATTGCCCGGTTGCTTCCCGATCAGTGGCGCAATCACACCCGCTATCCCTCCCAGCTCGGGCTTCACGCAAAAGATCTTCGCCTTCCGCGCAACTCCAGCGATCCGAAACGACCCCTCACCATCGGGAGTTATATCCAGCCTGATCGCGCGAGCTTTCCCCGCGGCAACAATCATGCCCAGCTTGAACTCCCCAGCGTCCGCCGGCACATTCTGCAATATCGTCCCGACCATGCCATTCGAAAAATCGGCCGGAATATCCATCTGATCCGTATCAACCTTGGCCTTGCCATCTTTCTCCACCGACTGCATCGTGACCTTGCCACCAGCCTCAACCGTAATATCCGACGGCTTCGGAAAAAACCGTCCCCGTTGAATATGGTGGTCGTTCACAAATTGATACGTCTTACCCTGCGTAAACTCCGTGGTCTCATCGTCCAGCGAACCGTCGCGGAAGCGATACACCATGTGCACCATCGCCCGGTCTCCCGTGGCAAACTCCGAGAGCTCACCGTAACCCAGATATCTGCCCCCCTCCGAACGAATCACCAGGAACCCATGCAGCGCACCCACCCCATGCTTAACCGCAACCTGATTCTGACCCTGTGCGAACGTAGCGAAGCAGCACAACGCAGCAACACCAGCCGCGCGCAGAATACGACAATAGTTCAATCGAGCCTCCAGAACTCCGGCGTATCCACGCCTATGCCCTTAGGATGCCGATCGGTCAATCAACGGCGGCGCGCAAGTCGGAATTACTCGGGGCGCGGTGGATACTCAAACACAAGCGCACCCTCTGACTGCGTGGGGACGCCGTTCTTTAGATAAGGCTTCCACCGCCTGCCCACCAGCTCAGCAGTCATCTCCGCGGCAATTCCGGACTCATCGGAGTTCAACGAATGTGCCTCCCGCACCATGCCATCCCGATCAATCGACACCCATGCAGTAAACATCCCATGCCCAGGTATTGGATTCGGCCAGATAAGATCAGGAAGTCCGCCGGCAAGTGAGAGTAGCTCCGGCGTGCTCAAGATCACCGACTCCAGAGGATTGGCGTCTGTGGCACCCGCCGGCGTATCGAACGTTTGCTCCGCGACACCCTTTGCTTCTTCCAACACAGTCACCCGTCCAGCCAGCTCGACCCGGTTCGCAGGTTCTTCACTCAGCTCACGAGCGATCTTGAGTTTTCCAAACGATGCATAGTCGTTGAACTCGATCGTATAGTTCGGCGACTGCGCCATCTCCAGCAAGCCATCGCTTGCGCGGAAGCAGTCATTTGCAAAGTTCACTTGTTCCAGTGGTGGCTCACCCAGATTAAACTCGGCATGCTGGCAAGGATTGGATCTGGTTCCATTCGGTAGCTCGATGTACTCAATCGGCGCCTTCGACAGGTCCCATCGGTTTGGATCAGGTACCGGAGCGAAAAGCCCAGTCACAAAATCCCTCAGCCACTTGGGGAAATACTCGCCTTGTGTGACTACATGGAGCCCGGAGCCATTCATTACCGTCACCTGCGAAACATCATGCGCATGTACCGTCCGTATCCAGCGATCAGGCGCAGCCCATGTCTCCTCAATCGTCGCGGCATAATCTCCTGGCTTACCCTTTGCCTGACTAACCTCAAGGCGCACGTGAAACGGCTTCGCTCCCGGTTGCCCCAGCGTCGATCGATGAAACGCCTTCTCAAGCGTCTTCCCTGCTGGTTCGGAGACATGTCTAACCGTTAGCTGTGCATGCGTCACGCAGCCAAACGCGCAGAAAACCAAAACGGAAAATGCTATCGGGCATCTCATCGCATTATCCTACTGGAAGGAACCCACACGTATTCCCGCAGCACCGCTCTGCTACATTCCTCTCACTTACACTTGGGAGG
>JBAVDD010000068.1:0-11283 GCA_049587035.1 Acidobacteriaceae bacterium
CGCTCCGCCAGCATCGGCGGAATCCGCCGCACATCGCTATTGGTATTGATCGCCACCGTCACCATCTTCTTCGTCGCCAGATCTTTTAGCGTCACCGTTCCCGCCGTCGCATCCACCGACGCAATCAACCCCGAGTAGTGATGGAACGCTCCCGTCACCACCGCATCCGCCGTAATCGTGCTTCCATCCGCCGAACGCATACCGCGCACACGCAACTGGTCGCCCTTATGGATATCCGCAATCGTGCTCGCCTTCGCATCGGTAAACCGCACCGAGTCACCCGCATACCTCCGAATGATCGTCTGCGGCGTCACCACCACCGTCTCTGTCTTCAGCCCACTGGCAATTTCAATCTTCCCCGCCGCCGGGTCCACCGACTTCACAATCCCGCCCCCGCCCTTCTGCCAGGCCGTCTCCTCCGCCATATGTGAGGCCGCAATTGCCCCAGCCTTCATCAAAATGACTCGCGAAGCCGTAAGCTCCGACGCACTCGCCCCCGCGCTACCCATCACTAGCACACGGTCGCCTACTGCCACATCGCTCAGCGTGCCTTCCGTCGCCGACTTCAAATCTTTGCTGCCCGGCGCCACCACCTGCACCTTCACCGTGTCCGGCACCGTCACCGTCACGTCCTGCCCGGCTACTGTTGTCAAGGTCAGCCCCGTTGTGCTCGTAGACTTCACCGTACCCGCCTGGCGCTCCGCCGCTCCGCTCTGTCCCATCGCCATACCGCTGCTCAGGCTTACCGTCAGCACGGCCGTCATCCACACTCTTCCTACGTTCATAATTCGCAACTTTCTCGGCTCGATCTCAGCCCAATCGCATCGCAACCCGCTCCTCCAAATCACAGAGAAGCGAAGAAACGCCTGCGTCCAGCCACGCACGCCTCTGGTTCTAGCATTGGATCCCGCTCGATCCTCTGCTACGCACCCGGCAAACCGGCTAAAACTGGGAACAGAAATCTCCTATCCATGGAGACGAACGGACGCCGCAAAAGTTTCCCGGGAAATACTTTTTCGTATCCATGGGAACCCGGACAAACCTTTGTCATCCAGCTTTCTGTCGGGGATTTGCACCGCCCTCACGGTAGCGCGGAATCAGCCGTTACCGGCAGATCCATATGCGAAGGATACTTCGCCGACCCATAAATCGACACCGTCTCCGCCTTATAAGCCGACGCCGGCGCCGTCATCATGTTCTCCACATAGGTCTGCGGATTCCGGTCATACAGCGGGAACCAGCTCGACTGCACCTCCACCATCATCCGGTGCCCCTTCAGGAACGTGTGATCCACCCCATGCAGGCTCCACTTGTACTCCGCCACCTCACCCGGCTTCACCGGCTCCGGCTGCGTAAAGCTCGTCCGATAGCGCCCCCGCAAAATCTCCTCGGCCACCATCAGCTCATACCCGCCCTTGTTCCCTTCACCCGACGTAGCCTCACCCATCTCCGGCGACGTCACACCCTTCGCATCCTCCGGATACACATCGATCAGCTTCACAATCCAATCCGAATCCGTACCCGTGGTAGCTCCAAAAATATCCGCAACCACATCGCCCGTCACCGTCACGTCGCTGGTCAGCACCGGAGTCTCAAAGTTCGCAAGGTCCTTCCGGCCACTCACAAACCTCTGGTCCTCCACCAACCATGTCCTCCACGTCGACCCCTGCCCATACGTCGACTGAATCGGCCGATGCCGATAAGGGATCGGATCCGCCGGATCGGCCACATAAGCCGCCGCCTTCACGTCATAAGCCCCCATCGGCGACGCAAACTCCAGCTTGTGCTCCGGCTCAAGATAAGCCCGCACCTCGTGATACCCCATCTTCGGAGGCCAGATCGCATATTCGTGCCACTGGTTCTCACCTGTCCGGAAGCTGGCCGTATCCTTCAACTCAAACCCCGGCTTGCCCTTCAGATAAAACTCAAAGAACGGAGCCTCAAAGTGCGCGCGATAGTATGCGCCCGTTCTCTGCCCGCCAAACGTAATTGTCCCAAACTTCCCGCCCAGCTTGTCTCCAGGCCCACCCGCCCATCCACCATGATTCCAGGGCCCAAGCACCATGAACACCTTGTGCCCCGTATCTTTGGAGCCAGCATCGTTGGGCTTCTCATGCCCTCGCAACGCCGCATACTCCGCCTGCGTCCCCCACATATCCTCTTGGTCCCAATACCCACCCACCTCCAGCGTAGGAACCTCCGGCCGCTTCAAATGCGGCTCCACGGCCATGTCTTGCCAGAACTTCGTATACGTAGGCTGGGTCAAAAACTTCTCCGCCGACGGCAGCTTGCTCATCCCCGCGGCGGCCGCTGCCCCCGCAAAGTCCACATGGTCCAGGAAGAAGTTGTACTGGTCTTCCTTCGAGCTCACCACCCCATCGGTCTTCTGCGCCTCCATCTCCTGCACGTAATCAAATCCATACGACTCGCGAAACGCCCCGTTATGAAAGAAGTCATCGCCCATCCATATATCGGTCATCGGAGCCTGCGGACTAATCGCCTTCACCGCCTTATTCGCATCGATCCCCGCCATCATCGCCAGAAATCCCGGATAGCTGATCCCCAGCACACCCACGCGTCCATCGTTGTTCGAAACATTCTTCAGCAGCCAGTCAACCGTGTCATTCGTGTCAGTCGTCTCGTCAACATCGTTCTTCGTCGTCTGCTCCACAATCGGCCGATTCATCACAAACTGCCCACCCGACTCATACCGACCACGAATATCCTGATACACAAAGATGTACCCACTGGTAGCCAGCTCCGGTTTTCCCAGCTTCACGGAAACGTCGTTATACCCATCCACCCCATAAGGCGTGCGCGTCATCAAAAACGGCAGCGCCACCCCATTCGTCTCGCTCCCCGCCGGCCGCAGAATCACCGTATGCAGCTTCGCCCCATCGCGCATAGGAATCATCACCACCGACCGCACATACTCCGGCCCGTGGTAATCCTTCAACATCGCTTCAAACCGGGCCTTCCGCGCCGCCGCCTCATCCACCGCCTTCGCCGGCGCAGGCACCTGCGCGGTCACCTCAGGAATCGTCGTAGGAGCAGGCGCCGTCTGCGCCCAGCCACCAGAAACCCCACCCAGCATCCCCACCAAACCCAGACAAACTGCCAGCTTCGTCAAGCGCATCAGCCTCTCCCGATACTCACTACTGTCTAACACTACTGTCTAAGTCAAATTCTCCGGCGGAGCCGTCTCGCACACCCATCCATTACGCGCGTGCGCTCCATCGCAAAACGGCCGTTTGTCACTCATCCCGCATCGGCACAAACTAATCGCCGGCTTACCCGTCAAATCCCACTGCCGCCCATCGGCATCCTTCAGCACAATGTGCCCTTCCACCCGCAACGGCCCATTCGGTCGCACCGTAACATGCACCACTTCATCTGACATAAGAAATTCCTCCATCGAAGCTCAAGCATAGCAGCGAGGCCTGATCTAAAAATCCACCATCACCTCATCCACATAGCACCATCCCCAGGCCTCCTCCGGCTCAACCGATCGCATCACCGGATGCTTCGTAGCATGAAAGTGCTTCGTCGCATGCTTGTTCTTCGACGAATCGCAACACGCCACATTCCCGCAGATCAAACACTCGCGCAGATGCACCCACGTATCGCCCATCTTGATGCACTCCGCGCAGCCCTTCGCATAGCTGGCCTTCGCACTCGGCATCGGCTTCAAATGTTCAAAGTGATGACATGCCATCGTCGTTCTCCTCTCTACTTCTTCATCTCTTTCGCCATCTCCCAGTGATGTCCAAACGGATCACGCACACCACCCACGCGCCAGCCATGATCATCCATCATCGGGCAGATGCTTGTCGCCCCGGCCTCAATCGCGCGCTCAAACAGCGCATCCGGATCGTTCACCGTCAGGATCAACCGCGCCGTCACCGCACCCACCCCCTCCGGGCTCACGTTGCGATGCTCCGGATCTTCATCGGCCAGCCAGAACTCCGCCCCGCCCACACTCAGCCGAGCCACCACGCCACGCTCATTGTCCAACATCAGCAGGAGTTCCGCGCCAAACGCCCGCTGATAGAACTCCGCCGCATCTTTCCCTCGTCCCTTCGTCACCGAAATCCACGGAACAATCGCCGTCGCTGCCATTGCAACCTCCTCTCCCTCTCTACGCTCTACCCTCTATCCCCTGTCGTTCAGACAAACCTGCTGCGCCGTCAGCAGCTCACGAATCCCCGCTTCCGCCACATCCAGCATCTCGTTCAGCTGTGCCCGCGAGTACGTCCCCTTCTCCGCCGTAGCCTGCGTCTCCACCAACCCTCCGCCCGAGGTCATCACCACATTCATATCCACCTCCGCGCGCGAGTCCTCCTCATACGCCAGGTCCAGCAGCACGCGCCCGTCCACAATCCCCACACTCGTCGCCGCCACCATCTCCCGCAGAGGACTCTTCTTCAGCGTTCCCGCCTGCACCAGCTTCCCCAGCGCCAGCGCCAGCGCCGTGCACGCCCCCGTAATCGCGGCCGTCCGAGTCCCGCCATCGGCCTGCAGCACATCGCAGTCCAGGATCACCGTCCGCTCACCCAGCAACTTCATATCCACCACGCTGCGCAGACTCCGCCCAATCAGCCGCTGAATCTCATGCGTCCGCCCGCCAATCTTGCCCTTCTCCGCCTCCCGCGGAGACCGCGTCAGCGTAGCACGCGGCAGCATCCCATACTCCGCCGTCACCCACCCGCGCCCAGAGTTCCGCATCCACCCCGGCACCCCATTCTCCACTGTCGCATTACACAACACCCGCGTATGCCCCACCTCAATCAGCACCGACCCCTCCGCCGTCGCCACAAATCCCGGCGTCAACTTCAGCTCCCGCGCCTCATGCGCCCCACGTTCACCACTCCGATACACCTCAACCTCATCCATCTTGCTCATACCCTTCATTATAGAAACCTCACACCCTCCGCGCTCCTCTCCGTCACCAATCCCCGCAAACCACCCTCTTTCCTTCCTCGTACCCCTCTCGTACACTGATATACGATCCATCCTGTATTACAGTGATTCACAGAGCCCACGTTTCATCTCGGGAATTTTTTTGGGAATTCCTGAACTTTGTTTCCCAAATTGTCGATAGAGGTTAAGTAACGCAATCCATTGCGCGTCTAAACGGTTCCACTTCGGTACGCAATCGGCTTACCCAATTTCATCCAAGACAACCGTAACGGTACCCTTACAACCCGGAGATCACCATGCAGGCTCAACCGCAGAGCACTCCAGCCGCACGGATTCCATCGCTGTACCCTTCATCGCCGCCGTCCGCTCCCATCCAGGCATCCACCCCTGCCCCCAACCTCGCCGACACCACCGGCCTGGCCCATGACGCCGGAAATCTCCTCGCCGCACTCGGCCTCTACTGCGATCTCCTCAGTCTCCCCGGCGTCCTCCGTCCCGAGCATCAGCACTACGCCACAGAACTCCGCATCATCTCCGACGGCAGCTCCAAGCTCATACAGCGCCTCCTCGCCCTACCCGTCACTACCACCTTCGACTCCCCCTCCAACACCGAAAGCGCCGACACCCCCGAGCTCCCTCCCGCTCTTCTTCGTCGCCGCAACGCGCGCGCCACCGACGCCGTCTCCCCCACCCGCGACCACGCCACCATGGTGCGCAACCTCGCGCCCGTCCTCCAGCGCATCGCCTCCGGCGCAGCCCAGGTCATCGTCGCCTCCCCGCCATCGCTTCCGCCCCTCAGCTTCCCCACCGAAATCATTGAGCGCATCATCGTCAACCTCGTCCGCAACGCCGCCGAGGCCATCCGCCTCCAGCACTCCACCGCCGCTCCCTCCGTCGGCCAACCGGAAGGCGAGATCCATGTAGCCCTCGCCGTCGTAGCCGGACGCGTGCACCTAACCATCGAAGACAACGGCCCGGGAATGCCCTCCGCCATCGCCTCGGCCTATCTGCAGCCCACGCCACTGCCCGACGGAGCCACCCGCGGCCTCGGTCATCGCATCGTGCACCAGCTGGTCACCGCCAGCGCCGGTCAGCTCTCCATCCGCGTTCGCCCCGGCCACGGAACCATCTTCTGCATCAAGTGGACCATCCCCACAAACTCTCCGGCCGAGCCCAGCCCTTCGGACGCCAACTCCAACCACCCCGAACCACGACGCAAGTAAGGACTCGCCCTTGACCACCCCCAAGCCTTTCCCCAACGACTCCCGCTTCGCTCTACCTCCCGCTGCTCTCCCGCCTGCTACTCCGCGGTTTGCCACCCAGACCAACGCCCGGTCCATCGACACCACCGGCACGAGCCCCTCCCGCAGTCTGGAAGCCGATCGCCTTCCCCCACTCCGTGTCCTGGTCGTCGACGACGACTCCCCCGTCCGCAACGCCTGCTCCGAGATCGCCAGCAGTCTAGGCTTCGCCACCCAGTCCGCTGACTCCGTAGCCACCGCCCGCCTCGCCCTCACCCACAACTCCATCGACATCCTCCTCCTCGACCTCAAACTCCCCGGCGGCGGCGGCCTCTCTCTGCTGGAAGACATCCGCGCCCGTCACCCCCAGACCATCGTCGTCATCATGACCGCCTTCGCCAGCGTCAACTCCGCGGTTGAATCCATGCGCATCGGTGCCGGCGATTACCTCACCAAGCCCTTCACCCTCGAAGAGCTCTCCACCACCCTCGAGCGGGCCGCGCAGCGCCGCGCCTTCGACGTCGAATCCCGTCTCCTCCGCGACCGCCTCCGCGCCGGCGCCGCCATGGGCAACCTGGTCGGCAACTCGCCCGCCATGGAGAAGATCTACCGCATCCTCTCCAAGGTCGCCGGAACCACCCACCCCGTCCTCATCGTCGGCGAGTCCGGAACCGGCAAAGAGCTCGTCGCCCGCTCCATCCACGCCAACGGCCCCAACGCCCAGAAGCCTTTCCTCCCCGTCGACTGCGCCTCTCTCGTCCCAGCCATGATCGAAGCCGAGCTCTTCGGCCACGCCAAAGGCGCCATCCCCGGCATCCCCCGCGCCAAGATCGGCCTGCTCGCCGGCATCGACGGCGGCACACTCTTCCTCGACGAGATCGGCGAGCTCCCCTTAGACCTCCAGGGCCGCCTCCTGCGCGCCCTCCAGGATAAGGAAGTCCGCGCCATCGGCTCCGATCAATCCTCGCCACTCGATGCCCGCATCCTCGCCTCCACCACCCGCGACCTCACCCACATGGTTGAGACCGGCCGCTTCCGCAAGGACCTCTACTTCCGCCTCAACGTCGTCAACCTGCGCATCCCCGCCCTGCGCGAGCGCCGCGGCGACATCCCCCTTCTCTCCGCGCACGTCCTCGAACGCATGAAGGTCGAGCAGGGCGTCGCCTACACCTTCGCCGATGACGCCCTGCACCTCCTCATGGAGTACGACTGGCCCGGGAACGTCCGCGAGCTCGAGCACGCCATCGAGCGCGCCTGCTCGCTCTCCAGCGGCCCCATCCTCCACCTCGGCGACTTCCCCACCCAGATGCAGGACTTCCAGTTCCACGCCCGCCAGTCGCAGCTGCAGACCAACCAGCCGTCCGGCAGCGATCTCACCGCCGCCTTCGCCTCCGCCGACATCGCCCCCGTCCAGTCCATCGCCGAGCTTGAGAAGCAGGCCATCCTCAGCACCATCTCCCAGCTCAACGGCGACAAGCTCACCGCCGCCCGCCTCCTCGGCATCGGCAAAACCACCCTCTATCGCAAACTCAAGGAGTACGGCCTCGGCGACGACTTCGCCTGATCCTCTCCATACCGCACCCGATCCACGCCGGAGCACCCATGCAACCAGCCCTTCTCCTCATCGCGCCCGAGTCCATCGCCCCGCCCATCGCGGACGCTCTCCGCCAGGACCTCCACGCCCAGGTCGAAACCACCCCCAACCGCAGCACAGCCCTCACCCTTCTGCGCCGCAACGACTTCACCCTCATCCTCATCGACGAAAACCTGGCGACGGCCGACTCCGCCGTCGATCAGCTCTACCAGAACGCCGGCAGCGCCCTTGTCCTCGAGCTTAACCTCTCTCTCTCCAGCGCCCAACGCATCGCTCGCCAGGCGCGCACCGCCCTCGCCCGCCGCACCCACGAGCTCTCCCAGGCCCAGGCCGTCGCAACCTCCACCCTGCACAGCGAGCTCAATAGCGCCCTCGCCGGCATTCTCCTCGAGTCCCAACTAGCCCTGCGCGAAGCCTCCACCGCACAAACCCCCCGCCTGCGCCACCTGGTCCAACTAGCCGAAGACCTCCGCGACCGCCTCCGCCCTTAGAACGTCTGCCTTTAGACCCCGCCTGCGTACTTGCCCCCTCCCAACCAACTCTCGCCGTCCGCCCAGGACCGCGAAAACCGCACACCCACGCGGCCCTCCCACCCCCTATGTACAATTTCATCTGGTCCCGCCGAAGATCCATCGATCCCCAACGGTTTCTTTCGGCATCTATACCTTCAGCAGCACGAGGAGAACCATGAAGATCACGCCCGGAAAACTTGCTGGCCTCAAGGCCGTCTCCAACCCCTGTAGCGTCATCTCCGCGGCGGCCATGGACCAACGCGGCTCCCTCCAGAAGTCGCTAGCCAGGGAGCGCGGCGCCACCGCCGACAGCCACGATCTCCAAGTCTTCAAGACCCTCGTCACAGAGGTCCTCACCAAGTACGCCTCGGCCATCCTCCTCGATCCCGAGTACGGCCTACCCGCCGCCGAGCACCGCAACGGCAAGGGTCTTCTTCTTGCCTACGAGAAGACCGGCTACGACGCCACCACCCCCGGCCGTCTCCCCGACCTCCTCGACCTCTGGAGCGTTCGCCGCCTGGTCGAAGCCGGCGCCGACTGCATCAAGATCCTGCTCTACTACACCCCCTTCGACCAGCCCCACGTCAACGACGTAAAGCACGCCTTCATCGAGCGCGTCGGCGACGAATGCCGCGCCCACGACGTCCCCTTCTTCTGCGAGTTCGTAGGCTACGACGAGACCGGAGCCGACGAAAAGACCGTAGCCTACGCCCGCAAAAAGCCCACCATCGTAGCCGGCTCCATGGAAGAGTTCTCCAAGCCCCGTTACGGCATCGACGTCCTGAAAGTCGAAGTCCCCATCGTCATGGAGTTCATCGAAGGCACCAAAGCTTACATAGGTGAATCCGCCTACACCCGCGCCCAAGCCCTCGAGCACTTCCGCGCCGCCGCGGCCACCACCACCCTCCCCTTCATCTATCTCTCCGCCGGCGTCTCCAACCCCGTCTTCATCGAAACCCTCGAACTGGCCGCCGAATCCGGCGTAGCCTTCAACGGCGTTCTCTGCGGCCGCGCCACCTGGAAGGACGGCATAGCCATCTACGCCAAACAGGGTGAGGACGCCTTCCGCAAGTGGCTCGACACCACCGGCGTAGAAAACATCCAGAACGTAAACAAGGCCCTCGAAGCCGCCACCCCCTGGACCCTCAAGGTCACCCCGACCCACTAAGCGAACTAGCGGCCAACATTCAACACCTTTATCCGTGCGAGTACACTGGGCGCAACATGCTCCGTACACTCACTCTCTCCCTGTGCCTCCTCACAGCCGCGCCCCTCCTCGCGCCCATCGCAGCTAGCGCGCAGAACCTCACCATTGCCAAAGTCATCTTCCACAACCCCGGCCCTTACACCAACGCCGAACTCCTAACCACCTCCGGCCTCCAACCCGGCCAGTTCCTCCTCCGCGACTCCCTCGTCAACGCCGCCACGCACCTCCTCAACACCGGTCTTTTCACCGACGCCCAGGTCGACTACTCCGGCACCGGCAAAGCCCAGACCGTCACCATCGCCCTCAAGCCCATCCCCCTCGACAAGCTCCTCCCCGCCAGCTTCGCCAACCTCATCTGGTTCACCCCCGCCGAGCTCACCGCCGGCCTCCACGCCCGCATCCCGCTCTACCGCGGCGTAGCCTCCGACGCCGGCAACCTCCCCGACGCCATCCAGTCCGCGCTCCAGCAAATGCTCACCGCCAAAGGCATCACCGCCACCCTCTCGCACGAGATCGTAGAGCCCACCAACCTGCACCCGCAGCTCACCGTCAACTTCCACGTTGATACCCCCACGATCCTCCTCGGCAAAGCCGACATCGCCGACATCCCCGACGCACTCAAGCCCGCCATACTCAAGTCCCTGCAACACCTCGACGGCGGCCTCTACAACGAGGGCCTCACTGGTATGACCATCCAGGGCACCCTGCTCGCATCCGCACATAGCGCCGGCTACCTCGACGCGAAGCTCCAGGACATCCAGCGTTCCCCCACGCCCACATCCACCGGCATCGCCGTAACCTACACAGCAACCCTCGTACCAGGCGACATCTACAAAGTCTCCACCATCACCTGGAATCCCACCCCACTCTACCCCGCCGCCGACTTCTCTCGCGACGCCAAGCTTCACCCCGGCGATCCCACCAGCGACCTCGCCCTTCGCGAAACCGAAGCGTCCATCTCCAAGACCTACCTCCTACAGGGCTACATAGACGTGTATGTCCTCCCCAATCAGGTACTCGACAGCGCCACCCACACCGCCTCTTACAACCTCACCGTCGTCTCCGGCGAAATCTACCGCCTCCACGCCGTCACCATCACCGGCCTCTCCCCCCAGGCACGCCAGCAGTTTGACGCCGACTGGCAGATGAAGCCCGGCGATCCCTACAGCGACCTCGCCGTCGGCGCCTTTCTCGCCAAGCATGTCGCGCAGCCGGCGTTTCGCATCTATAACCCCAACTTCAAAGCCGTAGGCGACCCCCAAACCCACCTCGTCGACCTGACGTTCACCTTCACCCCTAACGGAAGCAGAGCCTACTAACTAAAATCCCTTAGGCTGTTCCACCGCAACATTAAACGCGGCCTCCATCGCCATGCCCGCCCGCGCGATCGTCCCTTCATCAAACAGCCGTCCTACCAACGACACCCCATGCGGAACCCGCCGCGGCGTCGCAAACTTCATCACCGGGTGCATCGGGTCCGGAGCCCAGTCACTCCGCGCCTCGCTCACCTCCACAAACCCCGCCCGCAGCGTCAGCGACGGGTGCCCCGTAAAGTTCGTAATCACCAGAAACTCATCCCGCAGACTAGGCACCAGCAGCAGGTCCACACTCTTCATCACGCGATCCATCTCCACCGCCACCATCCGCCGCATCCGATCCGCCTGCACAAAATCCACCGCACTCAAAAACCGCGACTGCCGAAACGTATTCGGCCACGCATCCGGCGTCTGCATCTTCAACTCATCCACCTCGTGATTCAGCGTAATCTCCTCAAAAGCCGCCGCACTCTCCGCAAACAAAATCACATTC
>JBAVDD010000069.1:0-2680 GCA_049587035.1 Acidobacteriaceae bacterium
GCTCCATCGAAACCCTCATGTTCACCGCCGAAGAGCCCACCCGCCTCGGCATCGGCTGCATCGGCTCCCGCCTCCTCGGCGGCACCATCGACCCCACCACCGCCGACGCCTTCCCCGACCGTCTCCCCGAGACCGACCGCTCCGCCCTCCCCGGCCTAACCCTGCACGACGTCCGCACCGCCGCCGGCTTCACCGCCCCGCTCGACACCGTCCCCCTCCCGCCCAACTATTACCACGCCTGGGTAGAGCTCCACATCGAACAAGGCCCCCTACTCGAACGCGAAAACATCCCCCTCGGCATCGTCACCAACATCGCCGCCCCCGCCAGCTACCGCTACGAGATCACCGGCTTCGGAGGCCACGCCGGAGCCCTCCTCATGCCCGACCGCCGCGACGCCCTCTGTGCCGCCTCCGAACTGATCCTCTCAGTCGAGCGCCACACATTAGCCGCCAACGCCGCAGCAAAATCAGCCGGCCAATCCGGCGTCGACTCCGTAGCAACCGTAGGCACCGTCGCCGTCCATCCCGGCGCCGTCAACTCCGTCCCCTCCCGCGTAACCTTCATGCTCGATATCCGCGACACCGACGTAGCCCGCCGCGACCACACCATGTCCGCCCTCCGCACCGACATCCGCGACATCGAATCCCGCCGCCAAGTCACCATCACCGAGCAGCGCATCAACGCCGACGTCCCAGCCATCAGCGACCCCCACATCCTCAACACCCTCGAAGGCATCTGCCAATCCAACTCCATCCCCTACAAAAAAATGGTAGCCCGCGCCTATCACGACACCAGCTTCATCGCTCCCATCGCTCCCGTCGCCATGCTCTTTATCCCCTGCCGCAACGGCGTCTCCCACCGCCCCGACGAGTACTCCACCCCCGAATCCATCGCCCTGGGCACCCGCGTCCTCGCCCTCGCCCTCGCCAAACTTGCCAACGAATAGCGTCCCCGCTCATAGCCCCGCCTAGCCCTAACGCCACACTACAGCTACACTACTCACAACCACTGACGACACGTCGTCGATCGACTCAACATCTGTAACCCAATACCCTCTGCCCCTATGATTCAATCCCTCAATCCGGCCAACGGAAAGCTGCTGCGCAGCTTTGATCCACTCACCCCCGAAGCGCTCAATGCCAGGCTCGCCTTCGCTGCAAGTGCCGCGAAAACCTATCCCAACGAGTCTCTCGATCAGCGCATCTTCTGGATGCGCCGCCTCGCCGCGCTGCTCGACGCCGACCTCGAAGAACTCGCCACCACCATGACCGCCGAGATGGGCAAGCCCATCGTCTCCGCCCGCGCCGAGGTCGCCAAGTGCGCCTCCGTCTGCCGCTACTACGCCGACAACTCCCAACGCATCCTCGCTCCCGAGCGCATCGCCACCGAACACGCCGAGAGCTACGTCCGTTACGACCCCCTTGGCGTCATCCTAGCCGTCATGCCCTGGAACTTCCCTCTCTGGCAGGTCTTCCGCTTCCTCGCGCCCGCGCTCATGGCCGGCAACGTCGGCCTGCTCAAGCACGCCTCAAACGTCCCCGAGTGCGCTCTCGCCATCGAAGCCCTGGTCCGTCGCGCAGGCTTCCCGCGCGGCGCCTTTCAGACCCTCCTCATCGAAGCCCGCCAGGTTGAAAACATCCTTTCCGACCCTCGCGTCGCCGCCGTCACCGTCACCGGCTCGGAAGCCGCTGGCCGAGCCATCGCCGCCCAGGCCGGCTGGCTCATCAAGAAGACCGTCCTCGAGCTCGGCGGCTCCGATGCCTTCATCGTCCTTCCCTCCGCGGACCTCGACGCTGCCGTTGCCAACGCAATCCGGTCCCGTTGCATCAACAACGGCCAAAGCTGCATCGCCGCCAAGCGCTTCATCATTCACGAGAGCATCTACCCCGAGTTCGAAAAACGCTTCGTCGAAGGAATGGCAGCCCTCCGCATCGGTGACCCCATGCTTGAGACCACTGACATCGGCCCCCTCGCCTCGGCGCAAATCCTCGAAGAACTCCTCGAGCAGGTCACCCGTGCCCGCGAATCCGGAGGCCGCGTCCTCACCGGCGGCTCCCGCGCCACGGTCGAAGGCGGTAAGTTCGGCAACTACTTTGAGCCCACCGTCATCGCCGGCGTCATGCGCAACGCCCCCATCTCCCAGGAAGAGATCTTCGGCCCCGTCGCCCTGCTCTTCCGCATCAGCTCGCTCACCGAAGCCATCCTGCTAGCCAACGACACTCCCTTCGGCCTCGCCGCCAGCGCCTGGACTACCGACGACGAGGAGAAGCACCGCCTCGCCGCCGAACTGCAATGCGGCGCTGTCTTCTTCAACACCCCCGTCGCCAGCGACCCGCGCCTCCCCTTCGGCGGCATCAAGCGTTCCGGCTACGGCCGCGAACTCTCCGCCGCGGGCATGCGCGAGTTCCTCAACGCAAAGACCGTCGTCGTAGCGACCCACGCCAGCTCCACGCAACCCGGCCTCTTCGACCACCACAAGTCCGAACCCAAATCCGACAAGCCTGACAAGCCCAGCGAGTTCCTGCAAATCGCCGACCAACTCCGTAAGTTCGAGCCGCGCAAAGTCGCGCCTCCCCCTCCACCAACTCCGCCAACAGAGTCAGAGCCACCCGATCCTGAACCCCGCCCCGAGCAACCCGAATCGGACACCGCAGCTCCCTCCGTCCGCGGCTCCATCCT
>JBAVDD010000070.1:0-4192 GCA_049587035.1 Acidobacteriaceae bacterium
CGTCTCGGCCATGCACCCCATCGACCTGACGCTAGCCCCGCTCGGCACCTCCAACATCCCCACAGCCGCCATCGCCCAACCAGCCACCCAGCCAGCCGTAACGCCAGCCACGCAACCCGCAACCCAATCCCTCGCCCAACCCGCGCCCCAGGCACCCCCTAACTCCGCGCCACTCACCTCTCAGGCCACGCCTCCAGCTTCTCAGACCGCGCCCGTCACTCCCCAAGCCGCGCATCTCGCTCCGCAATCAGCCCCGCTCACCGCAGCGAGCCCCACTCCGCAGCAGCTAGCCCCAGCCCAATCCAACTCCCAACCCAAGCTCCAGCGAACCCCCGCGCAGCCATCCATCGCGCCCGCCAGTCGCCCGGTCTCCCGTCCGGCCCTGGTTCCCATCAGCCAAAAAGGATTCGCCGCCACACCTCTCCATCGCTTTCAGCCCTAAGCCGCATCTCATCTGCAGCACGGTAATATCAGAGCACGTCACCCCAGCGAAGGTGTCCCCAATTATCCGGCTGCCATGAGAAACCGCTCCGTCCCCGTCGACACCGTTCTCCCCCACCTCGTCTATCACGATGTCCTCTCCGCCCGCGACTGGCTCACCCGCGTCTTCGGCCTCACCGAAAGCTACCGTTACGGCGACCCCGTCAGCGGCATTCAAATGCGCATCGGCACCGCATACGTCATGCTCCAGGGTCCCAAACAAGGCTTCATGAGCCCCGCCCAGCTCGGCTACCGCACCCAGTCTCTCTCCATCTTTCTGCGTGACGTCCAAGCCCACTACGACCGCACCAAAGCCACCGGCGCCAACATCCTCGAAGAGCTCCACGAGACCGTCTACGGCGAACGCCAGTACGTAGCGCGAGACCTGGAAGGCCACCACTGGCTCTTCTCCCAGCACGTCCACAACGTCGACCCAGCCGACTGGGGCGCAATCGTCACATCCCCCTGGTAGCACCTCCCCGCATGCGTCCATGTGTTCTGCATTCGCACGAACAGGTACCCCAGGCTGGTAGCCCTATGCTTTAGCTTCGGGTCTCCTCGGGTCTCATAGCCTCGCTATGGAAGGGGCTTTAGCCCCTGGGGTATGCTTGCAAGCATGAAATCACGCATGCCTTTCATGGATCGTCGCCGTTTTCTTCTCGCCTCTGCCGCCACGGCCGCTCTTCCCAGCCTCCAAGCCATCGCCCACGCCGCCACCACCACGGCAACCCTCAAGCTTCATTCCGGCGAACCCGGCCCGCGCATCCCTGAAAACTTCATCGGCCTCTCCTACGAGACCAACGAGCTAACCAACCCATCCTTCTTCTCACTCGACAACACCGGCCTCATCCATCAGTTCCGCGAACTCTCCTTCAACGGAGTCCTCCGCATCGGCGGCAACACCTCCGACATCGGCTACTGGAAGCCCACGCCCGACACCAAGGCCCCCGACATCCACGTCCGCAACATCGGCGGCGGCGAACCCACCTCGCAGCTCGCCTACTCCATTACCCCCGAGGCCATCCACAACCTCCACGACTTCCTCCACGCCACCGGCTGGACCTGCATCTACGGCATCAACCTCGGCACCAACACCCCCGGCCGCGCCGCCCTTGAAGCCGCCTACGTAGCCCAAACCCTCGGTTTCACCCACCAGCACGGCAAGCTCGAGTACTTTCAGCTAGGCAACGAACCCGACCTCTTCAGCAGCCATCTCCGCGACCCCAAGACCTGGTCGCCCGAGCTCTACATGGACGAGTGGCTCGACGAAGCCAACGCCATCCGCGCCGCCGTCCCCGCCGCTCGCTTCGGCCTGCCCGACACCGCCGGCAACCCCGAATGGTACGCCGCCGTCGTCTCGCGTCTCCTCACCCTCTCCGAGCCTCCAGACGTAGCTGCGCTAACCCACCACTACTACATCGGTGGCCCACCCTCCAATCCGCAAATGACCATCGACTACATCCTTTCCCCTAACCCGAAAGTCGGCCAGTTGGCTTCAGACATCCGCGAAGCCGCCGCTCGTCTCTCCGCAGGTGAACATCGCACGATCCCTTACCGCATGACCGAAGGCAACACCTGCTACCGCGGCGGCAAGCCCGGAGTCTCCGACGTCTTCGCCGCCAGCCTCTGGGCCGCCGACTACCTCCTCGACCTTGCCTCCCACGGCTACGCCGGCGTCAATTTCCACGGCGGCACTGGAAAATACGTAGGCAACTCCCTGGGAGGCCATCTCCCCGGCGACGACATCGTCCTCGCCGAACACGGCGATCCATCCAAACATCCCCACCCCTACTACACGCCCATCGCCCACATCGGCAAAGACTACGTAGCCGAGCCCATCTACTATGGCATGCTCTTCGCCAACCACTTCGCCGGCGCCACCACCATGCCCATCGACTTCAACCCTGGCTCCGTCAACGCCACGGCCTACGCGGCCACCCTCCCCACCGGCCAGCGCATCATAGCCCTCATCAACAAAGACCGCACCCAATCCCTGAACATCAGCCTACCCGAGTACCGCCAGGGCCCCACCTTAACCGCCCCCGCACTGGACTCCACCCAAGTCCGCCTGGCCGAACCCTCCGCCGACCACGAACTCTCCACCCTCCCCCCATCCACAGCCGTCCTACTTTACGCCGCCCGCCCCTAGAGAGGCAGCCTGAGATTTGAAGAGGGACAACAGCATCCATGTCTGATTGGAATCCACAGTCGCCGTATGCCGAGCTGATAGCCGGGTTCGATCAGCCCTTCATCGCTGCGCTACACTAACAAACTACTGATACAAAATATCGGTCAGACCACGGTGGTCGTAACGGTGCAGTCGTCAAGGCCCATGCTCAGGAGAAAGACATGTCTGCCTCTAAGTTTTCACCTACGTTCGCAGGAGTGCTCCTATGCCTTACTGTGTCCATCACTCAATGTTGTGTGGCCCAGGAATGGACGAAGGATCCCACGACGTGGTGGCCCGATCCATCAACGGGCCTTATGTGGAGTGGGCAAATACATTCTGGGCCCTCCACATACCCGAAACTTGCGGTGCCGAGCAGATCTATGTATTGGATGGGATTGAACTGGCCACAAGCGAGTGATTATTGCGACTCTCTCGCTCTCGGCGGTACTTCTGGCTGGCGACTTCCAACCCTAGATGAAGTCGAGGGCGCAGTGGAAATTATCAAGGTTAATCCCGGCCCTGTATGCCCCTCTGCTGATGTCGCGATACACGGAGGATGCAGGGATCAAGATCTGGCTCCCGGAGCAAAATATAGCGGCCTGGCATTGAGAGGTCAGATCAATCTATTTGACCAATCGATGACGATTTGGACCGCGACCCCGTCCCAAACTAATTCACAATCTGCGTGGACAGTTGGTTTAACACCAATCCCGAATAGCTTCAGTTCACTCGTGGAAGTGACGAAGGCCTCCCTGTCTCAAACTGATTCAAAATCTTCATGGGAGTCTGAACTAAAGTCGGTTCAATGGACTCCGCTTAGCGTGGCACAGAAGACCGAGGTATATATGGGCGTGGTTTGTGTGCGACACATGGAACCAGACCTTCTCCAAACCGCCAAGGCAGCTTCTGTGAACCACCCTGTGCCGGACATTCAAACGCTTCAAAACTTTATTTCTCTCAACAGAGCACGTCTGGCATATCAAGCCGGAGACTATCAGGAGAGCATCGCGCAGGCGCAGATCGCTATTTCTCTCAAGGCGGACCCCGCAACAGCGACCTGGGGTATCGGCATCTCTTACGGCCGGCTGGGACAGTGGGATCAAGCCATTGCCAATCTTCAATCCGCTTTAGCGATCAACAAGAACTTTACGGACGCAACGACCGCCTTGAAGTGGGCCAAGGACGGACTAAAAGCAGCAAAGAAAGGGAAGCTTCCCAAAGAGCCAAACCCTATGTGGAATTGAGACATGTATCGCCCGGAAGTCGCCCGATCAAGACCGACCCGGACACAATGTTACTGATTCGAGCCATTCACGGAGGCGGCATGAACTTCTTTCACAACAATTCGAATGCGGTAGTGTTCAGGCGGTAGGTACAGCGCCGGGCACCCCATTCATGCCCAGGCACTTGGGGCATGAGTGGGAGTAGATGGCGCCAGCGTCACCACCAACCCCACGCAACCAATCAAGACCAACACATTCCTGCGCTCACCCACAACACCTCGAAGGGGCACGGCTTCAGCCGTGCCATAAACAGCAGCGC
>JBAVDD010000071.1:0-2330 GCA_049587035.1 Acidobacteriaceae bacterium
AGCCTACCCACTATTCCTGCGTGGGCTCGCGGAGCTGCGCCAGGGCCTGTCGTCCCAGGGTGACGCCGATCTTGCCGCGGCGCGGAAGCTGCAGCCCGATGTCGACCAGCACTACGCAAGCATGGGCCTGAAGCCCTGAGCGTCGCCGTCCGCGGAGCGCCCGGCCGGCCGCGTCTTGTCGGATAATGCCCGGCCTCGCGGCCGGGTGACGTCCGGCCGCAGCATGACGCCACTGCGAGTCGAGCATTGAACGACCAGGCCCATAGCCATACCCCCGTGATGCAGCATTAGCCGGGCTTTGCAGGCTTAAGCGGTTGATTCATAAAGAGCTTCCGCTCTGACCAACTCGGCGTCGTTTTGGACAAATCGCCCAGATACGTGGCGATAATCCCCGATGACTGCCGCTGTCGGAGAGCCGTTTTAGACAGCAGAGCGCCTTCCGGCGTGCTGCACAGGCCTCCAGACAATGCGCCTTCAGTTTACACACGTTTTGAAGTCAGCGAGCACGGGCTCAAGGCGGGCATCGTCTCGATCAGAGCGAGCAGCGCAGCGTGACGAAAGCTCTGACCTGAGCTGGATCGGTACCGCAAAGGCCACTCCCCCGAAGAACTGGAGACCTTGACATGTTCACATCCTGGAGTACCCCTCGGCATACTGCCATTTAATCAGGTCCTTGATTGCTCTCGCATCTTGCTGGTGAAAAGCTGCAAAGATCCGCTGTAAGACCAAACTGACTCCCTCCCAATCGCACGATGTTACTGCAACTCCGCCGTCAGCCGCCCCGCTCAACTTGCCTCGAAAACGCTCTTGCACATCTTTCTTCTTTAGGACTTCTCCCTGGTACTGTCGTACCGCGACAATGTATCCCTTCCATTGTACCGGGACCAGATCGCCGGAGGAGGGATCAGTGAGAACGTCTTTGCCAAGGTACAGCTCAATGCTCGCAGCAAGACCGTTCACGTTCATCTTCAACTCCCCTGTGGGACCAAGCGTTGGGTACTCTCGCAGGAAGCCAATCTCAGGCAAATGCATGATCTGGATGTTAGAGGGCAGCCGAATTGCATTTAGGGATCGCATCGCGTCGCGGGACGCGGCGTCGTTGTCAAAAACCGCGATAATCTTGTTCAGAATTCCAGCGGCAGCGAATGCCTTAACCTGCTTTACGAGCGCCGCAGCGCCTCCCTCCGGGTCGTAACTCTCAAAATCCATGAATGAGTAATAGTCCCTGAGATGCGGATACAGAAGCTCCAGCGACTCACGCAAGACGAATGCATCAAATCGACCTTCAGTCAGTACAACGGTTCTGGCATTCGTTATATGTTCGTTCGCTAACGTCTGAAGTGCGTTCTCTACAAAGTCATCGTTAGGATCAACCGACTCCGACCAGACCAAGTCTGTAAGATCATAGATCAGCTCATCGCATTCCGAACAGACCTCCATGGCTATCCGAAGGGGGACGTTGGTGTCCAATCCAGGATAGCCGTACCACGTACTGCTGTCCTTTAAGTACTGTAGGACCTCGCCCGCAAGCGCAACCGTTGATCCACGCTGGTTGAGCGGCAGTCCGTCCTCGGCCATCTGCTTGAGAGCCCCCTGCCAACACTCAACGGTAAGTTGTTCGAGCACGCTTACATGCGGCTCATACAACTCGGGATGTCGTTGGGCCGATTGGCGGCTCTCTGAAAGCTCCAGCGCAATGCATTCGGCAAAAGCCTCGCGCGCAGCTGCCAAAGTGTAGCCTCGAACTTCGAGGCGATCACGAGCGACGGATAATGGTACTCGATAGAAGACAAAAGGAAATTTTGGGTTTGGCGGGTCATCCTCTGCACCGGTCACCTCCCCTCGGTAAAGATCTCTAAGTTTTGCCGGCAGGGCTTCGAGGTCGCATGTGACGACCTTGTCCGCAGCCCGAAATAGCCCCATAACGAATGGATCTACGTCATTTTTCGAGTAACTTATGCAGAAAGGCCCAAGAGAACACTCGGCGTATGAACCCATAAGACTACAGTCCACCTATCAACGGGTATTGACGCTGCACCGATATAGAGCCCACGACAGTGGTAAGCGTCTGGCGAACCCGCTTGAGGCCGTGAGATGCACAGAGAGAGATCCTTACGACCTAAATGGCGTCTCGGCTACCCGAGCACCAGGGAATGCCTTCAGAGCAATAATGAGCGTTTTCCAATACGGCTTCCAACTCGCACTGGTGTTGCAGGTCTGTATCCAGGCGGTGAATTCAGAGGTGGGAGCTTTACTTGCGATAACAACGCCAATATTCCCGGACTTCTCATCGGACAAGTCGAGAGTAATTGACTTCTTATGGCCAACTC
>JBAVDD010000072.1:0-7858 GCA_049587035.1 Acidobacteriaceae bacterium
GTCCTGTGTTGGTCATCGTCTTTACGTGTAATCACTGCCCCATCGCTCAAATGTATGAGCAGCGTATCGAGCGCCTGGCCACGGTCTACGGGCCGCGAGGCGTC
This sequence comes from Acidobacteriaceae bacterium, assembly GCA_049587035.1. Lineage (GTDB taxonomy): Bacteria > Acidobacteriota > Terriglobia > Terriglobales > Acidobacteriaceae > Granulicella. Next base: position 105 of record JBAVDD010000072.1, read on the forward strand.
GCCGTGGTGGCCATTCAGCCTAATGACCCGAAGGCGATCCGAATCGACGAACTGGACTCCTCGGACATCAGCGACAGCCTGCCGGAAATGAAGATTCGCGTGCAGATGAAACATCTCACCTATCCCTACCTCTACGACGGCGCAACCCAGCAGGTCGCCCGCGCCTATGGCCCACAGGCTACGCCGCACGTCTTTATCTTCGATCAATCGCGTCATCTGCGCTACGAAGGCCGCATCGATAATAGCTACCGGACGGAGCTGGTAAAGACCCATGACGCCGAGAACGCGATCAACGAGCTCCTTAACCACCAACCAGTGAAAGTTCAACATACCGGCGTCTTCGGCTGCTCGACCAAGTGGCAGGAGAAATCGGTGGCGAGTGCGGAAGCCTTACAGAAGATCGACGACACGCCTGTGACACTGAAGCTTGCATCGAAAGCTGACCTCCGCAGGCTGCGGACCAATCCATCCCACCAGCTCATGCTCGTCGATTTCTGGGCCACTTGGTGCGGGTCTTGTCGCGTCGAGTTCGCTGACCTCGAGAACACGCTGCGCATGTATTCGGACCGGGATCTCTCCCTCGTCACCGTCTCTACCAACATGCCCGATGAAAAGTCGAGCGTCATGGAGTTCTTGCAGAAGCAACACGCCACAAGCCGAAATCTACTCTTCGACTCCTCCGATACCGCGGGGCTACAGACGGCGTTTGATCCCACATGGGACTCCGCCGTACCCTATACCGTTCTGCTTTCCGCAGATGGCAAGGTCCTCTACAAGACCATCGGCTCCGTCGACATCCTCGCGCTACGCCGCACGATCCTGGCGAATCTCCCCGCCTCCTACGCAGGTTTCAGCCAGTATTGGAAACAGCATTAATTCTCATCCGCGCTTCGTACTACAGACGCAAGATCGAAAGCCGCTTTATCCAGCATTCGTAAGTATCGCCGAACTGCCAAGACCCGCCGTCCTGAGCGCGAGGCAGATCGCGCCAATCAGCTGAGCGTCTTCTCCCAGCGCGCTAGGCACGAGCTTAGGCTGCACGCGAGCACCGTTCGCGTGCAGCAACTCTTGAACGGCGCCGCGAAGCACCGGATGAACCCCGACCCCCCCGCCAAACACGAAGAGCGGGCAGTTCAGAACAAGAGCGGTGTTATAGACCGCATACGCAAGACTCTTCGCGACCTTTTGGAGCAGACTCTGTGCGAGCGCACTACGGTCCGCGTCGTCGAAGATCTGCGTTGCGGTCGCGTCGCGCGGCAGACTCGTCGCATCCTCACGCCAGAGCTCTTTCCACTGCGACTGGATCCCGGCCCCGCCCGCAATCTCCTCCAGGCTACCCGGCCGCCCGCGCTCCACCGGCGCTTCCGAGCCGCCTGGCACAAGCATGTAGCCGATCTCTCCCGCGGTCCATCCGCTGCCGCGGAAGTTCTTGCCATCGAGAACAATCCCCGCCCCGATCCCGGTTCCAATTCCCACGAAGACGAAGTCGCCGACTCCTTGCCCCGATCCCGCCCAACTCTCTCCAAGTGCAGCGAGATTTACATCATTGTCGATCGCAGCAGGAATGCCAAGCGCACGCTCGAGCATCGAACCCAGCGGCACCTCGCTCCATCCCATCAAATAGGAGGTCGCGACCACGACACCTCGGTCTACATCGGTGATCCCCGGCCCCCCGGCCGCAATCGCGACCACCAACTCGCGCGCAACGCCGGTCTCTAGCAAGAGCGTTTCCGCGCCCGCACAGATCAACTCGACAACCGCGGAAGCACTGCGGACATCCGCAGTCGAAGTAACCCACCGGCCAATAATTGCACCGGTAGCGTCCGCCAGCGCCAGGCGCAGATTGGTCGCTCCAATATCTGCGCCAAACACGTAGCGCGCGCCGGTACAGAGAGGCGTCGCGTCCAAATCACTCAAGGGTTCAGTGTGCTGCGAATGCATCGTTCAATTTGCCTCAAAAAGTCTTTGTCGTTACTACACTCAAACCTGCTGTACGGAGGACGGGAATGATGATGGTGTGGAGCTAATGCTCTCCAGTTCACGCCCTTTTGTCTCAGGGATAACGAAATAGACGAATAGCAGCGTTAGAACACATGCCACGCCATACAGGCCAAAAGTCACGCTGCTGCCGGCAAACTTAATCAGGGATAGGAACGTGATCGACACCACAAAGTTTGCAGCTCCTGAGGCGAGCGAGGCGGCCGCTACTCCTCTGCCGCGTACCCGCAACGGAAATACCTCTGAGACCAGAATCCAGCTGATCGGCCCCATGCTGAAAGCGAAGCACGTAATGTAGACCATCAGGCATACGATGGCGACGATACCGAGTCTCGAACCGAGCGCAGCCTGGTTATGGAAGGCGTAGGAAAGTACGAAGAGCGAAGCCGTCATCCCTGCCACGCCGGCATAAAGAAGTGGCTTGCGTCCCCATCGATCCACAAGCGCAAGCGCGATAAACGTCGCAAGCACGTTCACAATGGCAACCAGGAGCGTAGCGAAGATCGTGCTCTTGTCCGAAGAGATCCCCGCGAGCGAGAAGATTCGTGGCCCGTAGTAGATGACGGTATTGATTCCCGTAATCTGCTGCAGTATCAAAAAGCCCACTGCGATAAACAGCGCGCCTCGGATGGCAGGAGTCCAGAGCGAACGCCATCGCCGGTCCACCTTCACCCGCAGGCTGGTCTCGATATCGTCCACGAGCAACCTGGCGCCAGCCTCGTCCGTGTAAGACCGCAAGACCGCGTGCGCTTCCGCCGCACGATTCTGAGCAAAGAGCCACCGAGGGCTCTCCGGAACAGTCAGCACCATCAACATGAAAATCACGGCTGGAATGGCGCCAAGTCCGAACATGATTCGCCAAGCATGTTCGTTCGCCAGCGAGTATCCAACGAGATCGGCAAGCGCCACGCCTGCCGTAAGTGCCAACTGATAAAGCCCGATCAGCATGCCGCGCGACGCCGGTGGAGCAAGCTCCGAGACGTACACAGGGGCCGTCACCGAGGTAAACCCAATCGCGATTCCAAGCAGCGCCCGCGCGCCAATCAGGGTCACAACATTTGGCGACCAGGGAGCAAGCACCGATCCCAGGATGAAGATGACTCCTCCCCATACCAACGTGAAGCGTCTGCCGATCCGGTCAGCGATGACCCCGCCCAGGAGCGCACCGAGCATTGCGCCGACCAGCACCACGCTGACAACAAGCTCTTCCATCTGCGCAGAGAGCCCAAAACTCACACGCACGAACACCAGCGCGGCAGCGATGATCCCCATGTCATAGCCGTAGAGCAGACCGCCCAAACCCGCTATACAGGAGACCTGCAGCAGAAATCGCCGATTCACGCGTGGTCCCGGTGCTGTTCCCGCAACAGACAAATTGCACCCCTCGTCGCATCATACCCTCAACAATGCGTCTTCTGACATGATTATGCGACACTTAGTAAATAAAGTTACATTATAAAGTGGAATGTTGAGAAACCCATGGAAACCACATCAAACACAAGCCGTCGATGGATAAATGGCATAGAACCCAGCCCCAAGCTCCTGGCGGCCACCGGCACCCAGATCCTGGAGATCGAATGCCGCGAACAACCGGAGCGCCTCCAGCACCTTCTGGACACCTACCGGACCGACCCGGTAATCCAGGAGCAGCTCAAAAAACTCCGCAGTCTCGCCGCGAACAAGGGCCCCATACTCTTCGTCGGAATGGGCGCTTCGCTCTGTTCTGCCATCAGCGCCGCGACACTGCTTGAGTCCTGCGGCCGGCTCGCATTCGCCGTGGACGCAGGCGAGTGGCTGCACTACGCGAAGCCCGTCTGGGATGAGGCCGCGCTGTCTGTCCTGATCACAACTTCAGGCGAGAGCGCCGAGCTTGTCGAACTCTTCCGCACCGGTGCCGATCGGCCCATGGGCCTGATCTGCAATAACTCGGCGAGCACCTGTTGGCAGCTTGCCAACCACCGTCTCCCCATCCTCGCCGGACCTGAATACGGCAACGCAACGAAGACCTACACCAACTCCACCGCAGCGGCGATCATCATGGCCTCCGCGCTGATCGGCCGCCCTTGGGAATCCGATGCCGAACAGGCGGCCGAAGTCTTCTCCACAAGCCTCGATCGCATCTTTGCGCAGCGCGCAGCCTACGAAGAGTTCTGCCGTGGCGCGGCGAACATCGAGATTATCGGTCGCGGTGCAGGCTACGGTGCAGCCATGATGAGTGCGCTCTGCATCCGCGAGATGAGCGGCCATCGTGCCGCAGCGCATACCGGCGCAGGTTTTCGCCACGGGCCCAATCTCGACGTGGACCCATCGCATGTGGCCGTCATCTTCGCCCTCGGTCGCGCTGCGGACCTCGGCGTAAAGCTAGCCGAAGAATGCAACCGTCGCGGTGGCAAAGTGATCCTCGTCAGCTCGGTCGATCGTGACCGCACGCCATCCTTGCTGCCCATCCGCATCGACGCCGTGCCCGAGCCCTGGGAGGGGATCACCCCCTTGCTTGTCACCCAGGCGCTCACGCTCGCCATGGTGGAAAGAACTGGATGTCGCCTGCCGCCGCGCTTCGAGTACGGCCCCATGCAGCAGTAAGCTCGAGACCAACGTCTCGTCGGCACATACTACGGCTTGTGTGAAGGGGCCTTCCAACCTCTTCCAACCCACAGCAACGCATCTTCAAACATCTTGTTCTGTGCCGGACTGGTAAAGATCTTGTCGCCATGCCCCATATTCAGATAGAGCATGCGGTACTTCGTGTTCGTCCACATCACAGGCAAATCTCCGCCCAGCAGCGTGTCCTTGAAACCAAGAGGGAAGTTGCTCGGGTCAAGCGTCAAAAAGACCTTCACATTCTTATTCGCACGCGGGTCCGGCCGCCAGCTGTACCACTCGTTCGCGGGAGAGAGGAATTTTGCAGGCAGGCTGCGCGTGATGGGGCTAGCGGCATCATCCACGTCCAGCAACGCTGGAAGTGGAGGCCAGTTGTTTCCGTAAAACACTCCGCCGCCAAGAAAGTTCACGAACCACGGCCAGTGCGTACCGGAGTCATTAAACGCGGCGATATGGAACCCCATCCACCCGCCTCCATGATCCATATATTTCTCGAAGGCCAGACGCTGTTGCTTAGTTTGCGGAAAATCGTCAAGCCAGACAACAATCTGTACGTCGCGGAGCCGCGCCGCGTTCAAATCATCCCAGCTCGTAGTGACTTTGAAATCGAAGTTGTCGCGTGCCCCCAACGCCGTATAAAAGGCAATCGCCTCTTTGGCGAACTCGACATGATCGGGTTCCACTGTCGTCGAATAGAACGCCAGCACGTGCAACGGCGGCGTCTTTTGGCACACCCCTGGGACAGTGACGGCCGCGCACATCAAGAGCGTGCAAAGGAGCCGCCTCATTGGTGCGCCGCCCACAGAAGCGAATTGTGGAAGAGCGTTACAAAGGACTTATTCTGGAAAAGCTCCGGATGATGCCCCATGAAGATGTACACGTTTCTGGCCTTGTAATGCTCATTCGTCCACACCACCGGGTGATCTCCCATCTTGATCGTTGTCTGCGGGGAATATGTGTTCTCATCCACACTCGCGAGCACATGAACATTCGGTCGCGGAGAATGATCGTAGGTGTACCACTCCTCGTTCTTGATCACAAAGGTATGGCTCAGGCCGCGCATCACCGGATGCGAAGGATCTTCGACTGTCACACGTCCCGTCGCGAACGTAGCAATGTAGTTCTTGAATCGAATGCCACCCATGAACTTCGAGAACCAGGGCCACATCGGATATCCATCGAACTCCCCCAGCAGCGTCGCATGATGAAACCCGATCCAGCCGCCTCGCCCTTCTTCGATGTACTTCTCAAACGCCGCCATCGCCGTCGGAGTCCACCCATATGGCGGATAGTTCAACTGCACGAAGACCTGGTAATGCGATAGAAAGGCTTCGTTGATTGGATCAGTGTTCTCGATATAGTCGATCGTGAACCCATCCGCGACAGCCTCCTTGGAGAGCCAGATCTTCGCAGCATCGACAAACGGCTTATGTACTCCTCCCGCCTCCGCAAGTGCTACCACGCGAAACGTGGGCTTTGCCGCCTGCGCCCGGGCAATCCCGGCGCCCAGCAGTACCGGCGCACTCATCATGAGCGCAATAATCCGAATACGCATCGATAAGGGCATACGGAAAATGGAGCGATTCTGCGATGTCATCGTGTTTTCACTTCCAGGGTTCAAGTCACTTCTCAAGGGTCACTGCGTCAAGTTGCAGAAACCGACACAGACAGCATACTTTGTAAACATCATGAAGTATGTCACAGATGTCAAGCAGTCCATGCGGCTGCAGCGTCCCATCCGCGTGTTGATCCAGGCTGCTCTGCCGCTCGCACTGTTTTGCCTTTACGTAGTTTCCCCCGCGCCGGCTATGGCCCAGGTGAGCGGAACCGTCGCCCGTTCCGGCCTCATCAATCCGCATGCCATCCTCTTCAGCCCTTCGACCGCCAAGGTCTACTCCGTCGATAGTGCCCACAACCAGGTAATCATCAGTAACGATGCCAAAGGAACCATCGCTCGCGTGACCGTCGGATCCAGCCCTGTCTCTATCGCGGTCGATCGCATCAGCGGTAAAGTCTACGTCGCGAACTCCGGCGACGGCACCGTGAGCGTCCTCGACGGAGTCACAGATGCGTTGCTTGCAACCATTCCAGTCGGCGCTAACCCCTACTCCATCGCTGCCAACGCAGTCACCCAAAAGATCTTCGTCTCGCGAACCTACAGTGATCTGCTGACGGTCATCGACGCTCGCTCCAACGCCGTCGCAACTTACAAGATCGGTGCGGCTGACCTGCTCAGCGTCAACACCCGAACGAACCAGGTCTACGCCGTCGGCTATGAAGGAGGCACCGTCGCCGTCCTCAACCTCCAGAGCGGCGCCGTCCGCAAGCAATCCGTCGGTATGCACGCCTGGGGGCTGGCGCTCGACGAAGCATCCGGCACACTCTACGCCGCAAAGACAGGCGACGCGCAGATCGCCGCGCTTCACATCGCTACCAACACATTGACCACGATGCCAACCGGCGCGATCCCCTGTGCCCTCGCGATCGACACCGCGCGCCACGAGATCTATGTCGTCGACTACGGCGACAACACTGTCACGGCACTTAACAGCCTTTCCGGTCGCCGCGTCGCCACGATTCCCGTCGGCAAGTCGCCCGAGGCGATCGCCCTGGATCCCACCAGGCACCTCGTCTTCATCGCCAACACCCATGGGAACACCGTCTCCGTCCTGGACGAAATCTCTCATCGAGTCATCGCGACCATCAAGACCTCCGAAGCCCCCTACGGCCTCGCATTGAATCCCGTCTCAGGCAAGCTGCATGTCGCAACTCTCAGCGACCTGGCCTTCTCGATCATCGACACGGACGCAATCCATCTTCCCGCTCGATGATGCTCTATCTCTTCCGCAATTTTTTGAACGCAGTAAACATGCTGTCGAGCAGCTCCTGTTTTTCCCATCGGGCGTCTGTGCTGCCACCGGGCCAGCTGCCAATACGCCTGTCGGCGCGATCGCCGCGCAAAGGCCCTTGAAAAGCCGTGCTTTACCGTCCAGCCACCACCGCCGGTCTCTGTGGCCCGCATCCTCTCCACCTATATAGAGCCCCACGCCCAATAATCGCCGGCCTACCAGCAGGGTTGCGATCACTTTTTTGATCGTTTCCGCCCTCCACGAAAGATTTCTCTTGTAATCTTCCTGAGATCGCGGTAATGTCCT
>JBAVDD010000073.1:0-12224 GCA_049587035.1 Acidobacteriaceae bacterium
GGCTAACATCGTTCACCTGTTTCGTATCGCCGCTCCGCTTCCTTTCTTCCGGATGGCGATCATAGGCGGTGGAACGATGGGTTCTCTGGCGCTCCTGACCGCGGTGCACCTCGGCGTGCGCGAGATCCTCGTCCAGGACGTGAGCGATGTGCGATTGGAAGTGGCGCGTATGCTGGGCGCAACGCTCGCCGTCAACGCATCCAGCGATGAGGGCAGGGCGGCTGTTCGCGAGTTTGCTGGCAGCGGCATGGACCTGGTGCTGGATGCCGCGGGCAATGGCGCCGCACGACAATCGGCGTTCGACATCTGCCGGCCGGGAGGGATGGTAGTCCTGCTGGGAATGAGCCATGAACGAAGCGAAATCGACTTTGTCACCAGCATCCGCAAGGAGCATCGCGTGGCCATGTCGTTTGCCTATACGCCCGTGGACTTCGAACGCTCGCTCGCGCTGCTCAAAGCCGGCGAAATTGACCTTTCTCCGTGGACCATGGAGATGCCGCTGGAAGATGGCCAGAAGGCCTTCGATCGCATGACGACCGCGCCGGGAGATACGCTGAAGATGCTCCTGCGCGTCTGTTGATCGAAGATCACGCCTTGAAGCGATAGCGCTCGATGGTCTCCTCATTCAGCGTGACACCGAGTCCGGGCTGCTGTGGGACCTGTACGCATCCATCCTCCTCCACGGGGAAGTGCTCGTGGGTCGTATGCCAGCGCAGTGGCGAATCACTGAGGGAAAATTCCAACGGCTCGACCCGCGGCTGGGCTGCCAGGAAGTGCAGGTTCGCGGCAATCTCGATGTTGGTCTTGTAGCCGTGCGTGATCACACGCTTATCGCGTTTGTAGGCCGCTGCGGCAATCGGCATAATGCCGGTGAATCCGCCGACTTGCGAGATGTCTGGTTGGCAGATGCTCGCGCCGCCATGGTCCATCATCTCGATGAACTCCCGCACGTGGGTGAGCCCCAGGTCGCCAACGCCAGTCGGCAGCCCGTGGCGGCTCATCTCAAGATGGCCCTCCACGTCGTCCAGCGGCAGTGGCGCCTCAAGAAACCAGATGCCGACTTCGCGAAAAATAGGGAACAGGCGCAGACCCTCGGCCGCCGTGCGATAGGAGAGCGCGGCGTCGATGATCAGGCGTGCATCCGTGCCTGCCTGCGTGCGCGCCGCAGCGAGCAGTCGACCCGTCAATGCGAGGTCGTCCAGCCACCACGGGTCGGCAGCAAACTTGAAGTTGCGGAGATTCTTCGCTTGCCCCGCTGCAACCTGCGCGCGCACCTCTTGCGGCGTGCGCGCCATGGGATAGATGGTTCCGTACGCGGGCAGGCGATCGCGCTTTGCACCGCCCAGTAGCTCGTGAACGGGCTTGCCCTCGATCTTGCCGCGCAGGTCCCAGAGCGCGAGATCGACGCCGCCGATGGCGTGCATGGCCAGGCCGCGCCGCCCGACGTAGTCTGTCGATTCGTACATGCGATGCCACAGCTCAATCGGATCGGCGGGATCGGCGCCGACCAACACCGCAGAAAGCGAACGCGCATGGTTGTGTGCCGACGGGCCGCGCACAATGGCCTGAATCGCCGGCGCGAGGGACTCGGTTTCGCCGACCCCCATCAACCCGCTATCCGTATGCACAACGAGCACGCAATCGTCATAAGAGCCGTCGAACAACTCAATCAACGGATCTTCCGCGCGTAGGTGAATGGCTTCTACAGCAGTAATTTTCATCTCATCCGTCCAGCTCAGATGCGCTGATCATAGAATGTCCCTGATTGCGAACGAAAGCGCGAACAGCCAGAACGAAAGAATGAACCACAAAACACGAGCCGGCCATTGCCCATGCAGCGATGCGGCCGATATGCTCTGCCCAGAGAATGGAGAGCTGCACATGATTGAGAGCATCCGGATGCGACGGTGTCCCGCTTGGCTTGCGTGGTCGCTGGCCACGATTCTGCTCTGGGGCACATGGGGTCTGGTGTCGAAGATTGCATCGTCGGGCGTGGATGCTTACATGAACCAGTTGCTCTACACCGCGGGCCTAGCGCCCCTCCTGATCTTCGTGGCTTGGTCAGTCCACAAGAGCCGTTCGAAGGAAGATCCGGCAGCCAGGCGGGCGGGTGTCAGGTGGGCATTCCTCACCGGGATACTTGGAGGAGTCGGTAACATCGCGTTTTTCCAAGCGCTTGTGACTGGAGGTAAAGCCTCGGTTGTAGCGCCCGTAACCGCGCTCTTTCCCATGGTTACGGTTCTGCTGGCGTTGGTCGTTCTGAAAGAACGGCTGGGCCGGACACAGTGGGCAGGCCTCGCGCTGGCCTTTGTCGCAATCTACCTGCTGAGCGCCTGAGGGGAGTTGTAGCAATGCATTCATGGCTTGGATTTGCCGTACTCGCGCTGGTTTTGTGGGGCATCACAGGTGTCACACAGAAGTTGTCCACCAACCGGATCTCCAGTGAACGCTCGTTTCTCTGGTTCTGCTGGGCGATGGTGGCCTTGTCCGGTGTTGTCCTATCGTTGGTCCATCTGCATTGGGGACTTGGGCGACTTGTTGTTCTGTGTTCAGTGGCGGGTGGTGTGCTCAACGGCCTGGGCGCCTGGACGAGTTTCCGAGCCCTCGAATCGGGAGGCAAAGCGTCGATCGTTATCTCCCTCATCTCGCTTTATCCGCTGCTCACGGTCTTGCTCGCAATCGCTCTGCTCGGCGAACGGCTCACGCGGATGCAGGCGGCTGGCGCGGTGACTGCGATTGCCGCCGCCATTCTTCTCTCGTTGGAAGAAGCGCCAAAAGCCGCCTGAGTCGAAGGCAGGTGCAGGCGCTACGTCTCGTCCCCCGGCAAGATACTCCCGTCTTTTTCGACACCGCCGATAGAAGTTAGGCCCTCCTGAATAGAAAACAAGACGGAAGTTTCCATCATTTGCCCAGGGGCAAGGGAACGGGCTCGACCCTCATCCATCATAGTCTGCAGCCGAAATGGGAAACCCGTCGCCGGCTCCAGGACGGCCACGTTCAGATCGTGCCAGCCGCCGTAAGTTGCGAACAACCAGCAGCAGGAAAAAATCTCGGGGTCAAATCGAAGAGCGGCCGCCAGCCGCTTTCTGCGATCGGTCACACCGCACCAGCCAGAAGCAATCTGAGTGCCGTAGAAGAAATGCACGGCCTTTGCTGAACTGTCGGGAACCTGCCTCAAGTCGACATCCGCGTCGTCCATCGTAGCGTAAGGCCAGGAGAATTCCGCAGGCGCGCCATTCAGGGTTCCGGGGAAATCCGGCTCCCGAACTGCCATCATCCGAGGAAAATCGATGCGATGGCCGGCCGAGACTGCGAACGCCGGGTGCAGCTTGAAGAGGAACGGAACAACGGCGCAGCCGCGGTTGGTAAGCCGATATCCAGTCTCCAGGATGGCGCTCCCAGCCCGCAGCAGGAGGGTCTTTTCCGCCAGGCAGTGCGTTATTGGCGTCTCATACTGGAGGCGAACCCCAACTGTACCGCAACTCTCCACCGGCTCAGCGCTCCATTCGCCAGACCACAGCTCGCCGTGGTCCGGCAGTGCGGCGTTAAGAAGCATTGCAGCTTCGTCGTTGGGAAACAGTTCATCCCATCCCCCGCTCCAGTTATCGTCGTAGCTGGCATGGAGCGGTAGCCGCGAAGGTACACGCGAAGGATGATTCCACAGCAGATCGGTGTGAAGAGGTTTGTAGCTGATCTGCCAGATTTTTCCACCTGCTTCGGGCAACACGACAACGCGCACCACGTCATTCTCCATCACGATCGTGCGAAGCCCATGAAGAGGTGCGCTGGAACTGAGAATGGCGTTGCCCATGAGGCTCAGAGTAGTTTCAGAGAGATGGGCGGCGCGCAAGAAAATGATTGCTTTACGGTGAATTGAGTTGATTTGCCGAGTTACGTGACTTTTCCGCTGTGCGGTGATGCCGAATTGACCGCATCCGACTAAACCGGCAAATCCCTCATAACGAGATTCGTTTCGTCCTACAGTTGATCCGCCACGAAGTCCATACTCCATGCCTGATCCGGTGCTGTTGGCTTGAGCTTCTCTTCGCGCTGAGGTGCGGCCTTACGCCTGCCAGCAGGTTTCATCCTCTTCAGCAGCAAGCCCTCTTCTTTGCACAGCCGGTACATCAGATACTTGCCCACATCCGAGCCTTCGCGGCGCGTTACGCACAGAACACGGCACGCTTGCCGTTCACTCGTTCCGTAACTGGTCATCAACCGATGGACCATCGGTCTACGCCGCGAAGGCTTCACCATTTTCGTGAGAGCACGTCTTGCAGCATCGTCTTATCGAGCACCAACTCGACAATCAGTCTTCAGTGATTATTTGGTTCGAGCAAGAGTGGTGCAGGGAGCAGCTTGCGCGTGTGGCGTAGCTCTCTCCAGGCCTTTTTCAATCACCATCAATAGAGAGTGAGGCCCGGCAGCATCTCCTTGCATCTCCCAGATCATAATTCCGCCGTACTCTTTGCCAAGCTGCGTTTCCTGTGCCATTGTTTGCTCGCCGACGTAATGGAATGCCTGGCCGTCGTCCAACGTGCCGCCGCCTGCGATATCGACCTTCCACGCATTCGGATAGGCCGCAAGGATCTTGTTGTAATTCTCCTCCCGAGTATCGTTGTCGTTGGAGCCAAAGAACGGCACGCCGAGAACAAGCTTGCTGCGGGAGATGTTTTCATCCTGCTCGTAAAAGTGGAGCGCCTGCACGGCATTGGCATAGCTCGAATAGTTCATGATGTTGAGGAAGTCGAACTGGTGCAGCACCGCCCCCGGCATTGAGCCCTGGAGATACTTTGCCACCGCAGCCGTGACCAGCTTTCCCTCGGGGTGAAAGGTAGTGAACAGAGCAGAAGCGAAGGTTGCATAAGGAGCGCCCATGTTGCTGGGGTCTTCGATATCAAGGTCCACTCCATCGAGGTGATGCCTTTGCACGAACTTATTCAGTGACGCCACCAGCGGTGCCGTGAGTCCGACGTTGTAGAACTGGATGATCTGTTGATCGCCGCCGCCACCGCCGATCGATAGCAGCACTTTCACACCTGCGGCATGCGCCTCATCTACTGCTTTGTCGATGTCGTCGCCGGTCTGGCCTTGAAGTAAAAACGTCATATCGCTCTTCGCCGTGCACACCCCGATGCATTTTGGCGGATCTCCAAAGGCGAGATCAATATCTGTCATTCTCGACAGGTCCAGGCTCTTCATGGAATCGGCCAGGCCGGCGCTTTTCATTGCCTGCAGATAGCCAACGAGCAAGGGCTTATCCAATGGGGCAGGAGCTGCAGCAGCCGCCTTCTGGGCAATGGTGGGAAGGCAGATAAAGGATGCCAGCAATAGCGTCATGCCCGCTTTGCACAGTACAGAAAGCTTCCGGCCGCGCGCGAACAAATCCATGATCATCGTTATTTCTCCAGAGTGGCATTTGGAAATGAAAATTCTGTCATGCTTCGAAGTGACGCTTCGGAATGGCTCCATGGTCTTATAGGGCAGCGGAGTTGATAGCGACGACAACCGCCCGGGAACGTTCCGCCACATCTTCGAGCAGGCTACGGCCATCTACCACGGCGTTCAGCAGAATATGTGTAGTGCGCTGCAGATGGGCCGCGAGCAATTGCACTGCGGTCTCAGTATCACGTGCAAGGGTCGCGGCCACAATCGCCTGATGTTCGTTCTCTACCTTGCGGCCGCTGACGGCGAAAGGCACGGACAGGCGCCGGTAGCGCTCGCTTTGTGCGTAGAGGAGTGTATGTAGATGCAAGAGCCATGGGCTGTGGCATCCTTCTACCAGCGCGAGATGAAAAGCTGCATGCGCCGCTGCCCAATCATCATTGCTGCGCGCAGGGTCTTCGGGGGCCAGCTCCGGCGTGCGGGCCAGACGGTGGGCAGCCGCGACCAATCGTGCCTCCCAACTCACATCGCCATTGGCGATGGCTTGTCTCAGGCAGACGCTCTCAATCTCTGTGCGCACCATGGTGAGATCCACTAGATCTGCCGCGGAAATTGGCGCGGCACGAAAGCCACGTTGCGGCTCGGCCACCACAAGTCCCTCAGAGGTGAGCCGCGACAATGCCTCGCGGATAGCACCCGGGCTGGCAGGAAAGTGCTCGCAGAGTTCCTGAATTTTCAGCTTTGAGCCGGGAGGAATGCGGCACGCAAGCAGGTCAGCACGCAACTCCTCATAGGCCTTCTGGGTCATGCTTGCGGAAGCTTCCTTGCCGTCTTTCTGGAGCATGCTTTTCATCCAGGCGATCGATTTGATCAGCCATAATCGAAGTTATATTAGCACTTAAAATATATTTTCCGTTGACAAATATAAATTATTGGGTGATCTTGGAACGAACGAGAGTGTTGCATTCAACGGAGAAACTCCCTGAAGCACACTCAGAACTCACTTTGGAAAAGTGGTGACCATGCGATTTGCCGCATTCGTGCGCGGAGAACAGAAGGGGCTGGCAGTTGCTGGTCCAGATGGAAAATTTCACGGTCTGATGGCCAATGAAGCGGCTTACCCGGGCTCGCTGGACACGCTGATTGTGAAAGGCCGGGCTACGCTTGATGCGGCTGCGGCGATACTGGTAAATGGAGCGGCAATCGATCTCGAAGAGGTCACTCTGCTGCCGCCGCTGTCGTCGCCGGGAAAGATCATCTGCGTGGGACTGAACTATGTCGATCACTCCCTCGAAAGCGGCTTTACTCCTCCGGACTACCCCACGGTCTTTATCCGTTTCACCTCAACATTGGTGGGCGCCGGAGCCCCGATTATCCGTCCGTTGGCTTCTACCGAACTGGATTACGAAGGGGAGATGGTTGCAGTGATCGGAATCGCAGGTCGGCACATAGCCGAAGCTGACGCTCTGGATCATGTGATCGGATACTCGATCTTCAATGACGCTTCTGTGCGCGACTATCAGAAGAAAGCTCCACAGTGGACGATTGGAAAGAACTTCGACGGCACGGGTGCCTTCGGTCCCTATCTTGTCACCGCCGATGAGCTTCCTGCAGGTGGGCAGGGACTCCGCATTCAAACGCGCCTGAACGGAAACATCATGCAGAACGCTTCCACAAGCGACATGATCTTCAGCGTAGCTCGTCTGATCTCGATTTTGAGTGAAGCAATCACGCTTTCACCTGGCGACATTCTGGTAAGCGGCACGCCGTCGGGCGTAGGCATGGCAAGGAAACCACCACTGTTCATGAAGGCAGGCGACGTTTGCGAAGTGGAGATTGAGCACATCGGTATCCTGCGCAACCACGTCAGGGATGAGTCCCGCCACGCTGGCAAAGAGGTCGACGCGGTGCAGATGCAACTCACATAGGGCAGCATTCCTCGCTCACCGCGGGGGTAGTGAACTCACCGGCACGCATTCTCTTCACCTCAGGGCGCGAAGATCTGCTGCCGGAATTTCTCGGTAATATTCACCCGCGACATCAGGCACTAAACAGTAATGTGGTACTTATGTAACCGTTCAAAAACTTCGCTCACTTACGCATCAGGAGGCCAGTGTTATGAAACCAATTCTTTTTCGCAACGCAAGTATTTGGGATGGTAGCGGTGCGCCTGCTTTTCCGGGCGACGTGCTTGTAGAAGGCCGTCGTATACGGTCGATCGCTCACACTCCGGAGCGGCTCGCCGTCGATGGCGCGTTTGTGATCGAGGCTCGTGGCCGCACGCTGATGCCCGGCCTGGTCGAAGGGCATGCGCATATCTCCTTTGGCGGGGACGTCAATGACTCGGACCTCGGCAATATTCCGCTGGAAGAACATATGCTGTTGACCGCACGCAATGCCAAGACGCTGCTCGATCATGGCTTTACCAGCGCGTATAGCGCAGCAACTTCTAAACTTCGTCTGGATGTCGTGATTCGGAATGCCGTGAATGCTGGAGAGTTTCCGGGACCGCGCATCCGCGCCGCAAGCCCGGAGATTACCGTGACTGGCGGCCTGGGCGACGAGCGTAAAGCGCACATGTATTACGAGAGCTTCGGCCTCATCGCCGACGGCAAAGAAGAGCTCGTCAAGGCAGTTCGTCTTTGCTGCCGCGAAGGTGTGGACAACATCAAAGTGAACATCTCCGGCGACGATCTCAGCCCGGCTGCGCATGGCGGGTTAACCGTGATGCGGGAAGAAGAGGTGCAGACCGCGGTCAACGTGGCTCGTGACTTCGGCAAAAAGGTGAATTGTCATGCGCGAGCCGCCGAATCGGTCAAGCGTGCGCTGCGTTGCGGCGTCGATGTGATCTATCACTGTGAGTCCGCCGATGAAGAAGCCATTGACATGCTGGAAGCTGCCAAGGATCGCATTTTCGTGGGTCCGGCCATCGGCATCATCTATGGCACGCTGTATGAGGGGGAGCCCTTCGGCTTTCGCCGTGACTCTGAAATCGGCAGAACCATGGAGCGAGCGATCGAATCAACGGCTGCGGTCTACACAGAGCTGCGCAAGCGCGGTGTTCGTATCCTGATCGGTGGCGATTATGGCTTTGCTCAAACTCCTCAGGGCGACAATGCGCGAGACCTGAAGCACTTCGTCGACTTGCTCGGCTTTTCTCCTGATGAAGCATTGCAGTGCGGCACACGAGTTGGCGGGCAGGTGATGGGTATGGGAAACGAGCTAGGCCAGGTGAAGGAGGGTTATATCGCTGACCTGCTCCTGGTCGATGGCGACCCGCTGCAGGACCTGGATCTGGTGGTCCGCGAAAAAAATCTACACGTGATCATGAAAGAGGGGAACCTCTATAAGGACTGCTCCGCAACCGCAGCCCTCGATCACACGATTGTCGCGGATTGAGATTCTCAGTTCGCACACGCGGCCTGTTACAAGAAAGCCGGTGCTCAGCGTAGTGGTTTTCTTGTTTGCCGAAGCGTGAGCAAGGTAAAAGGCGGCTGATCATAGAGGGCTGCATAGAAAACTGTATGGAGCGCTGCATAGAGGCGACCATGCGTTGAGTCAACGGCGATGGCCTGACTAGCTCTCCGCACGGTTTAGTAAGTATGGAAGACATGCTCGCATGGGTCAGAAGCGCAACAATGGTAAGAGCCGTGCCGCGGCCCCTGGTGAAAGTGCGCTTGACTTTTGTAGACTTCATAATGTTTAGTTAGTTACTCAAGGGGCACAGCGTAAAAGTCTTTGTGCGGGACAGAGTTTCAGCCACGTCCATCTGCTCGAACGGTTGGCACCTTTGTAATGCAAGTTAAAGATAACTTTCCCACCCGTGAGGAACAGCATGGTTTGTCGTCAGCTCCGGCCCTCTTTCTTCCAACGCCTTTCACTTCCATGCTTATTGGTTCTGCTCGTGGCAAGCTGCTCCGGAACTCTCTGCGCACAGGTCAGGCATCCTCGTTTCCGGGTTCTGGCTCTTGCGGAACTGGGCGGCATTCATCAACCTTATGTGGAAGCGGCTAAGGTCTGGCTTGCAAAAGAAGCGGTCCTGGATGATTTCACAATCGACTACATTCAAAATACCGATCCAATCAACGCTGAATTTCTCTCGCACTATCAGCTTTTCATTCAACTAAACGATCCTCCGTATGGATGGACACCTGCCGCGAAGAAGGCATTTATTCAATATATAGAGCAGGGCAAAGGGGGCTGGATTGGCTTTCATCATGCCGCACTTCTGGGAGAGTTCGATGGATATCCGATGTGGAAGTGGTTCTCAAAATTCATGGGCGGCATCCACTATGAGAACTACATCGCGACCTTCGTCACCGCTAAGGTAAATGTTGAAGATCCGAACAGCCCAATCATGAAGGGTGTTCCCCGATCATTCTGGATCAAGAATGAAGAGTGGTATACGTGGAACAAATCGCCGCGGCCTCATGTGCACGTGCTGGCAACTGTGGATGAAAATACCTATCAACCGGACTCATCCATTAAGATGCACGGTGATCATCCAGTGATCTGGAGCAACCCGCACTACAAGGCGCGAAACGTATACATCTTCATGGGGCACCACCCTTATCTATTCCAGAACAAGGTGTACACCACGATCTTTCATAATGCGATTCTCTGGGCTGCAAAACAGGACTGATGCGAAGACTGCGTGTCACTCTTATCTGCGCCAGTGGCTGGGTCGCGGCTCAAATTAAGCGGAATCGCAACATTAGGATTCTTCATGCGCCGCACGAGCTTTTGTCAGGTAGTTGGAGGTTCCGTATGAAAAGACGAACCCGTGTTGTCCAGGTGTTTTTGTTCTGCGCATTGCTGTGTGTACCGGCCATGCAGGCACAAGACGGTATTCCGAAGGCTGCGTGGCGCAGGCCCATCGGGCTCCCGCTCCAGAATCCAGGCGTCCTATCGGAGGGGAGCGGCACAAACGACGGCTATTGGCAGGGTGCGCCAGTTGGGGGCTTTGGTTCAGGAACCTTTTCGCGGACCTATCGTGGTGACTTTGCACGTTGGCACATCAAGGCTGGCGTGGATAAGTACGCAGTGAGCTATGCGAATCAGTTTGCCATGTTTCAGCAGGTAGAAGGCCAGCCAACTGGAGTCGCCAACGTCTTAATGACCGGACACCCGAAGGATGGTGAGTTATCAAGTTGGAATTGGGACTATCCGGTAGGCGCAGGCACGTATGCAGCTCTTTATCCAAAGTCCTGGTACGACTACCAATGGAAACAATTCCCTGTGCATGTGGTTCTTGAACAGTTCTCGCCTGTTCTGCCGAACAATTACCGTGAATCGAGCTATCCAATCGCGGTGTACCGTTGGCATGCTGTAAATCCCACCAACAAGACAGTGACTGTCTCGATTATGGTCTCCTGGGCCAATATGTCTGGATGGTTTCGTACATTTACACACGGCTTTGACGGCGCCCCCAATGAAGGCAACTTCAACACCTTCAGAAGTGAAGAACTGAACTCTGCCGGCGAGATGAAGGGCATTGTCTTCGATCGCAAACGTGCGACCAGCAATCCGAATGAGTGGGACGGTCAGTTTGCCATTGCAGCGCTGCAGACGCCGGGCACTGAGGTGACCTATCAAACAACATTTCAGGCGATGGGCGACGGCAAAGCGGTGTGGTCAGGTTTCGCCAAGGATGGCCGACTGGCCGATAACAATACTTCCTGGGTAAGTGATGGCGAGAAACTGGCCGGGGCGATTGCGATCCGCTTCACGCTGAAGCCAGGAGAGAGCAAGACGATCCCCATGGTGATTGCCTGGGATTTTCCAGTTGTCCAGTTTGGCGAAGGCCGCGAATGGTACCGACGTTATACAAATTTCTTTGGCACAAACGGAAGAAACGCTTGGCAGATTGCTCGCGAAGGCCTGCTGCACGGGGCAGCGTGGAGCAAAGATATCGATGCGTGGCAGACCCCCTATGTGGATGATGACAGCAAGCCGCTGTGGTATCGCGGTATGCTCTTCAACGAGCTTTACATCCTGACAGATGGTGGCAGCTTCTGGGGCAGACCGGTCGATTCTAGCCCAAAGGCGCAAGATTCGTTTGCGTTGCTGGAATGCTATCTGTATCCCTACTACGCAACACTCGATGTACGTTTTTACGGATCGCTGCCGCTCGTGAAGTTCTGGCCCAGGATCGACAAACGGGTCCTTATGGAGTTTGCTGATACGGTTCCAAAGCAATGGCCGGAAAAAGGGCTTTGGGTCTGGAAATCGCAGTTATCCGGAAAACCTGTCCTGCATATGCGCAAGAAGTTTGGCGCGGTGCCGCATGATCTGGGAGTACCGGCAGGCGATCCGTTTGTGGCTGTTAACGAACCAGGCTGGCAGGACACCAATAACTGGAAAGACCTGAACTCCAAGTTTGTATTAATGGTCTATCGCGACTATGTATTCACCGGCGGAACGGACAAGGAGTTTCTCCGCAAGACATGGCCGGCCGTGCAGAATGCGATTCAATACCTGCGTCAGTTCGATCATGGCGGCGGCGTACCGGAAAACAGCGGCTATCCTGATCAGACCTACGACGATTGGGTAGTGAATGGCGTCAGTGCATATTCCGGCGGGTTATGGTTGAGCGCGTTGCGAGCCGCGGAACAGATGGCGCACATCCTCGGCGATACAGCCGCCGAGCAGAAGTATAACCAACTCTTCCTGAAGGGGCAGCAGACGTACATCAGTAAGCTCTGGAATGGAAAGTACTTCCGCTATGACATGGAACCTGCAAACGCGAACTCCATCCAGACCGATCAACTAGCAGGGCAATGGTATGCCAACATGCTCGGTCTAGGTGATATTGTGCCGCGGCCGATGCAGATCACAGC
>JBAVDD010000074.1:0-4958 GCA_049587035.1 Acidobacteriaceae bacterium
CCACCCGGCGTCTGTGCATCATTCGGTGCCTGCGCAACGGCAGCAGGTCCAAAGGCGAAGATCGCCACAAGAGCGAGGAACAAGGCGAGGTACTTCGTCAGAAACCGCATCCCCCACATTATAGGCGGAAGCTCACAGGCCCTACCGCTCGAATCCGTAGCCGCATCTTCGTCCCCGCAGGCAACCATTTCTCAGCCGCTCTTTGCAGCTAAATCAGTTATCTGCCCCTGCGAAAATGCGCATCGTATTTAACAGGAGGCTGAATATGCAGCTTAGCCCAACAGATCCTCGTCTCATCATTGGCATCATTGTCGCCGTCGTGATCATCGCAATCGTGATCGCAATCGTTGTCAGCCAGCGCCGTCGCAAGACCGCCCAACTGCGCAACCGCTTTGGCGCCGAATACGACCGCTCCGTCGTGCAGCAAGGCTCCGAGCGCTCCGCCGAAGCGCAACTCGCAGCCCGCGAAGAGCGCGTACAGCACTTCCACATCCACGACCTCGCTCCCGCCGAACGCGACCGCTTCATCAACGAGTGGCAGATCGTCCAGTCCCGCTTCGTCGACCACCCCCGCGGCTCCGTCATCGAGGCCGACGAACTAGTCTCCTCGCTCATGCAAGCCCGCGGTTATCCCATGGCCGACTTCGAACAGCGCGCCGCCGACATCTCCGTCAACTACCCCCGCGTCGTCGAACACTACCGCTCCGCCCACGCCGTAGCGCTGCGCCTGGCCGGCGACGAAACCTCCACCGAAGACCTCCGCGCCGCCATGCTCCAGTACCGCGCCCTCTTCGAGGAGCTCCTCCACGAAAGCGCAACCGCACCAGTAGTCGAGCACTCCGCAGTGGCCTAGCGTCCTACCACCAATCAAATGGGTGCCCCATTCATGCGCAGCACTTGGCGCATGAGTGGGACAGGCGAGTAAGCGGAATAGCGGCTATCTGCGCTCAGCGCTTCCCAAACACCTCGCCCATCCGCCGAATCTGCGCCCCCACCCCACGCAGCTTCTCCTCAAGCCGCTCATACCCGCGGTCCATGTGATACACACGGTCGAGGATCGACTCTCCATCGGCCACCAGCGCCGCCAGCACCAGCGCCGCGCTAGCCCGCAGGTCCGAACACATCACCGCCGCCGACTGCAGCTTCGTCCCACCGCGCACCGTAGCCGATCGCCCCTGCACCGTAATATTCGCGCCCATCCGATTCAGCTCACCCACATGCATGAACCGGTTCTCAAAAATATTCTCCGTCACAACCGACGTACCCTCAGCCTGCGTAACCAGCGCCATAAACTGCGCCTGCATATCGGTAGGGAAGCCCGGATACTCCTCCGTAGTAATGTCCGCCGCCTCCAGTCGGCTACCCGACCGCACGCGCACATTCTCCTTGCCAATCTCCAGCTTCACCCCGCACTGTTCCAGCTTTGCAAGCAGCGCGCCCAGGTGCTCAGGATTACAGCAGTCCACATTCAAATCGCCGCCAGTAATCGCGCCCGCCATTAAATACGTTCCCGCCTCAATGCGATCCGGATTAATCCGATGCCGAGCACCATGCAACTTCGCCACCCCCTGCACGCGAATCGTAGAAGTGCCCGCGCCCTCAATCCGCGCACCCATGGCATTCAACAGCGCCGCCAGATCCACCACCTCCGGCTCGCGCGCGCAGTTCTCAAACACCGACTCACCCTCCGCCAAAGCCGCCGCCATCAGCAGATCTTCCGTACCCGTAACCGTAATCTTGTCGAAGACAATATGAGCGCCGCGCAGACGTTCCACCCGCGCCTCCAGATACCCATGCTCCTGCGTAATCGTAGCGCCCATCGCCTCCAGCCCCTTGATGTGCAGATCGATCGGCCGTCCCCCAATCGCGCATCCACCAGGCATCGCCACCCGCGCCATACCCGTCCGAGCAATCAGCGGCCCCAGCACCAGCGAACTGGCGCGCATGGTCTTCACAATCTCGTACTTGGCAACAGGATCACTCAGCACCGCGCACTTAATCGACGTCCGATGCTGCGCGCGCCCATACCCCAACTCCACCTCCGCGCCCATCGACTCCAGCAGCTTGCGCTCCGTCTCAATATCCCGCACCTGCGGAATATTCTCAAGCACCACCTCATCCTCGGTAAGAATCGCCGCAGCCATACAAGGCAGCGCAGAGTTCTTCGCCCCCGAAATCTTAATCGTTCCAAGCAGGGGATTACCCCCGCGAATGACAAACTTATCCATCCCTCAAGTGTAGAGCCGCACCCCATGCTGAAACGGTGAGGAAATCCCAGCACCCACCAGGGAGTATCCCCGCAAGCACGTCCTCGCCGCTAAAGCTCCAGCCGCGAATCCTCAATAGCCAGCCGCACATTCCCATCCGACTTCTGCAGCCGCCGCACGGCCTCCATCTTATCCACGTTGGCCTTCAGCATCACCACCGCAATCGGAATCGACTTACCCGCCGACTTGATCGTCCGAATCGCCGTCTCGCGATCGATATCGCACACCGTCATCAGCACCCGTATGCCGCGCTCCACCAGCTTGGCATTCTTCATGTGCACATTCACCATCAGGTTGTCGTACACATAGCCCAGCCTCGTCATCGCACCCGTGGTGACCATGTTCAGAATCATCTTCTGCGCAGTGGAAGCCTTCATGCGCGTAGAGCCCGACACAATCTCCGGCCCCACCTCCGCCAGGATCGTAATATCCACCACCTGCGAAAGATCCGAGTTTGCATTACAGGTAATCGCAGCCGTCTTCGCCCCGCAAGCCCGCGCATACTCCGTCGCACCCACCACATAAGGAGTCCGCCCCGAAGCCGAAACCCCAATCACAATGTCCTTACGCGTCGGCCGCCGCCGCGCAATATCCCTTTGCCCCAGCTCCGGAGAGTCCTCATTCACATCCGAAGCGCTAGCTAGCGCCTTCGGCCCACCCGCCATAATGTACTGAACCTGTTGCGGAGCGGTCGAAAACGTTGGCGGACACTCCGAAGCATCCAGCGCCGAAATTCTCCCCGACGACCCCGCCCCCACATAGATCAGCCGCCCGCCATCCCGCAGCGACCGCGCCACCGTATCAATCACCATCGCAATCTCGGGCAGGGCCTTCTTCACCGCCGCCGCAATCTTCGCGTCTTCGTGATTGATAATCCGTGCAATTTCAATAGCGGATTTGGTGTCCAGACCCTCAGAGGCCTCGTTGGGCCGCTCTGTAGGGAGATTTTCGAGATCACTCTTAGTCCGTGTCACTGGCTGTTCAATCGGAGATGAGGACATAGTCAAGGTTGACATGGGAAATGGGTCGCCACCCTCATTCTACTGCATCTGCCTGATATGCGTCGTGCATCCCGTATCACAGAAGACTCCCAGCGCCCTTTGGCCCACTGCCAACGAGTACGAAAACGGGGGCCCCCGGATCCACGTCCGGGGCCCCCCGCGTATCATTTTGACGAGGGCCGAATCCAGAATGAGTACCATCTCCAACGCCGCGCTTCTTTCGCGCTACCTCCTGTCTGCCGCCATCCTTTCCGCCACCATCGCCTCTGCCCAGTCCCCCGCAGCCAGCCCCACCACACTGCAGCAAAACCTCCAGCAGATGGTCGCCACACGAGCCTCCGCCGGCGCCGGCCACGTCGCCCTCTACGCCATCCAACTCAACACCTTGCATGCCGTAGGCGTCGACCCCAACCTCCCCGTCCGAACCGCCTCTGTCATCAAGCTCGGCATCCTCTACGACGCCATGGTCCTGGTCCGCGAAGGCAAAGCCCGCTGGGACGAGCCCGTCACCCTCCACCCCCACGAGGCCGTCGACGGCTCCGGAATCCTCACCTTCTTTGACACCCCCGTAACCCTCACCCTCAAAGACGCCCTCACCCTGATGGTCATCATGAGCGACAACACCGCCACCAACCTCGCCATCGACCGCTTCGGCATCAACCCGGTCAACGCCCGTCTCGAAGCCCTCGGCCTCGAAAATACCCACCTCTACAAAAAGGTCATGCTCCCCGCCACCGGCCCTATGCCCGCCGACCAGCCCAAATTCGGACTAGGCAAAACCACCCCCCGCGAGATGGCCTACCTAATGGAGACCATCGGCCTCTGCCATCTCCACCAGATCGGCACGGCTACCACCCCCGGCGCCGCCCGCTTCGCCCCCGTGGACGACCAGGACCGCGCCGTCTGCTCCGTAGCCCTCAACATGCTCAAGAACCAGTTCTACCGCGAGACCATCCCGCGCTACCTCGAAGCCGTAGACACCAGCGAGAACGGCACCGCCATCGCCAGCAAAACCGGCAGCCTCGACGCCGTCCGCAACGACGTAGCCATCGTCATGGGCAAGTCCGGCCCCATGGTCCTCTCCATCTTCACCTACGACAACCGCGACCACGGCTGGACCGTAGACAACGAAGCCGAGGTCACCATCGCCAAACTAGCCAAAGTCATCGTCGACAACTGGAGCCCCACCGGCCTCGACGGCAAGAACCTCGTCCCCGGCCTCGGCCTACCCGAATCCTCCACCGAACCCTCGCCGGCCATCCCCTAAGCACACCAGCCCCGAGCACAACATCCCCTACGGACAACCTCGCCCCCCCGGTTTCGTCTAATCTGATATACGAGGCCGTCAACATTGCCAGAAACGCAACCCGAACCCGAGCAACAGCCCAACCCCACCGCGACCGCCGCCGTCGAGTCTGACCCGCACACCGCAACCACAGTCACCGCCCCCACCGGCTGGCGCTCCTGGTCACGCGACATGCTCGTCTCCGTCGCCATCTCGCTCTTCATCATCCTCTTCCTCTATCAGCCGGTGCGCGTAGAAGGCACCAGCATGCTCCCCCACCTGCAGGACCAGGACCGCCTCTTCATCAACAAGTTCGCCTATCGCTTCGAAGACATCCACCGTGGCGACGTCGTCGTCTTCCTCTACCCCGGCGACCACACCAAGAGCTACATCAAGCGCGTCATC
>JBAVDD010000075.1:0-17016 GCA_049587035.1 Acidobacteriaceae bacterium
GGTGTGCCCCAATACCGCTGCCTACTCACGCCCCAATCCTTCAGCCGGTAGGTGGTCGTCTTCTTGCCAGACCCATGCTCCGCGGCAAACCGCGCCATCTTCTCCTGCGCCGCAACGCAACTCTCGCCAGTCCACTCGCCGGAGTCCACCAGCACCGCGCCCTCGTCCTCGCCGTAAGGCAGCGCAGGCTCATCCTCTGTCGCCGCCGGCATCACCACGCGCTTCACTGCCAGCCCGTACTTCGTCGCAAATTCAAAGTCGCGCTCATCATGCGCGGGCACACTCATAATCGCGCCTGTGCCGTAGTCGGCGAGGATATAGTTAGCAACCCATATCGGCAGCGTCTCGCCGTTGAACGGATTGATCGCCGTCTTCCCCGTCGCCACGCCGTGTTTCTCAATGTTGTCGATGTCACCGGTTTCGCGCGCAGCCTTCTGCTCCGCCACCATCGTCGCCACGGCCGTGGCCAGTTCCGCATCCGTCTTCGCCCACTCTTTCACCAACGCATGCTCTGGAGCGAGCTGGATCGATGTCGCGCCGAAGATCGTATCGATACGAGTCGTAAACACCTTGATCCTCGGCATATCGCTCGGCGGCGTGTTCGCCGTTGCCGTTACGCAAAACTCCACCTCCGCGCCCTCACTGCGACCAATCCAGTTGCGCTGCATCGTGCGCACTTTGTCCGGCCAGCCGGGCATCTTGTCCAGCCCGTCCAGCAACTCATCCGCATACTTCGTAATGCGCAGAAACCACTGCTCCAGCTCACGCTGTTCTACGATCTGGTCCTCATGCCTCCAGCAGCAACCTCCAACGACTTGTTCGTTGGCCAGCACCGTTGCGCACTGCGGGCACCAGTTCACCTTGCTCGACCGCCGATACGCCAGCCCCCGCTCCACCATCTTCAAAAAGAACCACTGGTTCCAGCGGTAGTACTCGGGCAGGCACGTTGCAATCTCCGTCCCGGCCCAGTCATAGCTGTAGCCGATCCGCCGCATCTGCACCTTCATCTGCTGAATGTTTCTCAGCGTCCACTCGCGCGGCGGCGTGTTGTTCTTCAGCGCAGCATTCTCGGCCGGCAACCCAAACGCGTCCCACCCCATTGGGTGCAGCACGTTATAGCCGCGCATGCGCATGAACCGCGCCAGCGCATCGCCGATTGCATAGTTCCGCACATGCCCCATGTGAAGCTGGCCGCTAGGGTATGGAAGCATCTCCAGGCAATAGAACTTTGGCTTGCCGCTGGTGTGCGGCTCAGCAGCATAGAGCCCCGGTTCGGCATCCCACAGCGCCTGCCAGCGCGGCTCTATCTCGGCCGGGTTATAGCGCAGAGGTTCCGCCGCATGATCGCGTTGCTCTTCGTTCCGTTCCTCACCACTCGCAGTGGTGCTTGTAGTCCGTGCCTCGTCCATAACCCCATTGTAAAGAAACCGTCTCATCCCCTCACCACGCGAAGCCTCCCGCCATCCGCGCAGGGCCTCGCCTGTCTGCGCTGAACCGTGGTAGCTTGGCTGTCTGGAGAAATCATGCCTCTTCCCTGTCGCGTATTTACCACCCTGGTCGCAATCAGTCTTCTCACCGGCACCGCCTTCGCCTCCAACCCACTCAAGATCAAGACCGACAAAGGCAAGGTCGAAGGCGCCTACACCACCGACGGCCAGGTCCGAGCCTTCAAGGGTATACCCTACGCTGCGCCTCCTGTGGGCGATCTCCGCTGGCAGCCGCCGCAGCCAGCCGCCAAGTGGCACGGCACTCTCTCCGCCAGGGACTTCGGCCACCGCTGCATCCAGACCAGCGCCTACCCCGACATGATCTTCCACGACCCCGGCCAGAGCGAAGACTGCCTCAGTCTCAACGTCTGGACGCCCGCCAACGCTAAGCCCGGCAGCCTTCCCGTCATGGTCTGGATCTACGGCGGCGGTTTTGTCTCCGGCGCCACCTCCGAAGGCCGCCAGGACGGTCAGTTCCTCGCCCGCCGCAACGTCGTCATCGTCTCCATGAACTACCGCATGGGCATCTTCGGCTTCTTCTCTCTGCCCGAGCTCACCGCCGAGTCGTCCCACCACGCCTCCGGTAACTACGGCCTTCTCGACCAGGCCGCCGCCCTCGCCTGGGTCAAGCGCAACATCTCCAACTTCGGTGGCGACCCCAACAACATCACCCTCTTCGGCGAATCCGCCGGCTCCTTCTCCGTCAGTTCGCAGATGGCTTCTCCCCTCTCCAAAAACCTAATCGCCAAAGCCATCGGAGAGAGCGGCGCAGCCTTCAACTCCAGCGGCCTCAGCTACCCGCCGCTTGCCAAAGTCGAGCAGGAAGACGCCGCCTTCGCCCAGGCTGCCTTCCACACCTCTAGCCTCGCCGATCTCCGCAAGCTCTCCGTCGACGAACTCCTCAAAGCCGCCAACGCTCGCACTATGCCCCCGCCACCGCGCTTCGGCCCTGACGTCGACGGCTACTTCCTGCCGCAATCCGTCCCCGAAATCTTCGCCGCCAGCCAGCAAGCGCACATCCCGCTCCTCGCCGGCTGGAACGCTGACGAAGTCCGCTCCATGATCACGATGAACCCCGTCAAACCCACGACCGCCACCTTCACCGCGCTGGCCACCAAGGCATTCGGCGCCAACGCGCCGCAGTTTCTCGCCGTCTATCCCGCCACCACCGACGCCGAGGCCATCCAATCCGCCGGCGACTTCGTCAGCGATCGCTTCATCGCCTACTCCACCTGGGCCTGGCTAGAAGCCCAGGTCAAAACCGGCGAAGCCCCCGTCTACCGCTACCGCTTCGACCTCGGCAACCCCGGCGACAAGTTCCACCCCGCCGCCATCGGCGCCTTCCACTCCGACGACATCGAGTACGTCTTCGGCACGCTCGACTCCCGACAGGACTCCCACATCCGTCCCGAAGACCGCGCCCTCTCCGACCAGATCCAACAGTACTGGACCAACTTCGCCCGCAACGGCAACCCCAACGCCCCCGACCTACCCGTCTGGCCCACCTATGGCCCCAAGAACGACTGGCAGGTGATGCACCTCAACACCACCTCCGAAGCCAAACCCGACACCCAACGCGCCCGCTACCTCTTCCTCGACAGCGTCTGGAGCAAGCCAGCCGTCCCACCATCGCCTGCTCCCTAGACCATTACCCATTGCTCCTCAGGCAACAATCCAGCTCTGCACGTCGCTTATTGAGTCTGCTCCAGCAGTTTCTTTTCCGCGGCATGCAGAGATAGATTACCCGGCAGCCGTTCGAACTTCGACTTCACATCGTCCTCCTGCTCCGAGATGTTCTTGAACAGGAGCGCATGGCCATGCACATTGATATGCGACTCCGTAATGACCCATACATGCTGACCAATATTGCGCCTCTCCACGTCAAACGTGCCGCCCTGCTTAAGCTCGCCCAGGATGCCCAGGCCGAACTTCACTTCATGAATCAGATGTCCTTTCAAGCTTGCGATGCGAAGCTGTGAAGTGTTCACAACCATGTCTCCCTCCATCGCAGCAAAGACACGCGCCTCATAATTGGGAGGGTGAAATTTAGGATCCGGCTGGAAATGCAGGATCCGATTCTCGCCCTGCGTGCCCTTGTCGGTCCAGATAAAAGCATTGGGAAGAAGCTTGAGCATCTGCGTTGCCTGTTTGTCATCGTGCCGGCCATCATGCCGTTGCTTGGCCTGCGCCTCGGGGCTCTCGACGAACTCTTGCATCTTCCCTCGCTGTTCGTTCAGGGGAATCGCCTGCCCATTTTTCTTCACCACCCGTCTAAGGCTACCCTTGCTTGTCTCAGCCACCCACTGTTCTACGCTGTCACTCGGCTTCTGATCGGTTTCATAATAAAGCCAGTGAGAGTTGTCCCCGGCATCGGCCTTCAGCTCGCTTTGTACAGCCCGCCGCACAAAACTCTTTGCATCCTGCGCCCACGCGTTGCACGCGAAAAAAATCAAAACGCCACAAAGCAGACATCGCAATACGATCATGGATCCTCCGCAATCACCGCAACTCTGATCGCGCACCTGACCCGTCACACACACCGGACGATCACGCACTCAATCCCACGCACTATGCAATGGGATGCGAAACCCGCCGTGCCTGTTGGTCATACTCCGGAAATCTCACCCCGCGCTAAGCGCCCGCAGCGCCATCACATTCCGCATTTCATCCCCCGGCTCATCCACAGGAGTCTCCGCGATAAACGACGCATGCTCAAACCGAGCATCATGCAGCAGCCGCTTAAACGCCGCGACCCCAATCGTCATCGGCGTTCATGTTTCCGAACGCCGATGGCGGATTGATCGACGCTTTCAACTATCGGAGCCGAATCCTAAAGCCTTTGGCAGAGGAACTGGGTATTCCGAAACTGAAATTCCACGTGCTGCGCCGCACGATGGCAACGCGGCCCCTGAATCTTGGTTTAGTGAAGGACATTCAATCTCACCTGCGGCACTCGCGAGCGGACATGACCGCAAACGAATACATGCAGAAACTGCCAGACAGTGTGCAGTAAATGGTAGGAGCGGCTATGCGATGCTCGCATCAGCAACAGCGCCGCAGCAGCCGACGTAGGTTTGAGCCGGTATAACCGGCATCATTGAATGCCAGCCGGTTCAGTTTGGCATCAAAACACTCTCGCCAGTATCGCTAAGCTGTTGATTTTATGGTGGGCACAGCAGGATTCGAACCTACGACTTCCACCGTGTGAAGGTGGCACTCTACCGCTGAGTTATGCGCCCGGGGCTTGGGGAAGGCGGCGGCTGAATGCCTTGCCGCTGGGCCTCTTTAGCTTAGGTAGGATAACACCCAGGCGCGGGTGCGCCAACCGATACATGGAACGCGAAGGGCGGAGTTTGCGTCCAAGAACAGGATTGCGAAAGGTACAATTACGGGCTGATGACCCCCATAAGCAGATTGCAGCCGGATGATCCCCAGATTTCGCCAAAAAGCGGCGAAATGGACGATTTAACGCAACCTGCGGAACAAGATGGGGTTCCAGAGGATATGGGAACGCTGGTTCTCCATCCCGGGCTTATGGATACTGTAGCGCTGGATACTACGCGTGGGGCCGAGAATGCCCCCCTGGTGTCCACGGATTTGACGCCTGAGCAGAGGGAGGCGCGGCGGGCTGCTGTGGCCCGGGGAGACTTCTCGCTGCTGAACGACGCCGAGGTGATGCTGGAGCTGAAGGCGGGTAACATGGACGCCTTCGATGTGCTGCTGGCGAAGTACCGGAAGCCGATCGTCCACTTCATGTTCCGGATGGTGCACAATCAGGCTGTGGCCGAGGAGTTAGCGCAGGAGGTATTTCTGCGGGTCTACCGGTCACGGGAGACTTACCGCGCAGAAGCCAGGTTCAGCACCTGGCTGTACCGGATTGCGACGAACTTGGGCGTGAATCATGCGCGGGATACACGGCATGAGCGGTCGGCGTCTACAGTGTATCTGGACGCGGTTGACGCGGAGACTGGAACTACGCCGGATGTGGCCGATAATACGCCGACGATTGAGGCGGACCTGCTGCAGAAGGAGCGGATGAATGCGATCCGGCAGCATGTGATGTCGTTACCGGAGCGGCAGAAGACCGCGGTGTTGATGCATAAGTATGAGGGGATGGACTACAAGCAGATTGGCGAGGTCCTGAAGCTCTCAGAGTCTGCAACGAAGTCGCTTCTGTTTCGCGCATATCAGACGCTGCGGGAGAAGCTGAAGGAATTTGTTTAGACATGATGTTGAGTGGCACCGGAAGAAAGGTGCGACCCCAAGAGGGGGATGATATGAAGAAGATGGAAATGAAGACCGATTGCAGGACCTGCCGCACTCACCTCGCTGATTTGCTGCTGGACGAGTCGTATGCTGCCACGCACCCGGGGGTGGCGGAGCACATGGCTGCATGTGCGGATTGCCGCAGGGAGCTCGAGGAGTTGCGGGATACCGTTGCACTGTTGGATAGCTGGACTGCGCCTGAGCCTTCGCCATACTTCGATGTGAAGCTGCATGCGCGGCTGCGGGAGGCTCAGGCCGCCGAGCCGGAGGGGTTCTGGAGCCGGACGCGGGCGTTTCTGATGTACAGCACAGGACACCGGCTGCGGCCGGTGCTGGCCGGGGCGTTGGTTGTTATGGTGCTGGCGCTGGGCGGCGGGGGGACCTTTGCGGGTCTGTACGAGCGTACCGCGCCCGTTGCTGTGCAGCTTTCGCCGACCGTGAATGACCTGAAGATTATGGACAACAATGCGCAGGCTTTGCAACAGATGGACCAGCTGCTGGATTCCAGCGATAACAATTCGGCCCCTCCTTCTACTTAGGACAGGACGAACGCGAAGAGAGCGGAAGGGATCGATTTGATGTCGTCGGAACAGGAATGGTACGGAGAGCGGTGGGACCACAACTTGTGCTGCGGACTGCGATCGTATGGGCTCGAATACAACGAAAGAGTTTGGATGGAGTAAGGAAGGAATGGGCCTGCCCAGAACGAGAGATGAGTAGACAGACCTATGCGTGACACAAAGACATTCCGCGGCGTGATGGTTCGGGCGCTGGTGCTGGGCTTGCTTGCCGGCATGAGCGGGGTTGTGTGCGCGCAACGGCGGGGTGCTCCGGGGTTTCGCCGCGTGTCTGGGTATTCCATTGGGTATTCCGGGGCGTATGCGAACCAAAACGGGCAATTTTCCAGGCAACAGCGGGCGGCGCCTATTGAGCGGAGGCCGCCGTTGGGGGCGGTGGTGCGTCCGGGCGCGGGGGGAGAGCGACACCTGATAGGTCCTGACGGGCGGCGCAGCGGCGAGCATATGGCCGAGTGGATGAGCCAGCACAGCGGGATGACGCTGGCGCAGCAGCAGCAGGCGCTGGACCGTGAGCCGGGGTTCAGGCAGCTGCCTGTGCAGACGCAGTTGCGGATGCATGCACGTCTGGCGCAGCTGAACGCCATGGCGCCGATGCAGCGGCAGCGATATCTGGAGCACACCGAGGCCATCGAGCGGATGAATCCGGTGCAGCGTTCCGAGGTGCGGGGAGCAATGCGGGAATTAGGATCTTTGCCGCTCCGCCAGCAGAGGCAGGTGGTGCGGTGCTTCCGAGAGCTGCGAATGCTGCCGCCGAGACAGCGGATGGGCGCGCTGGCATCGCCGCAGTATGCGTGGCTGAACTACGAGCAGCGGACGACACTGACCAACCTGATCCAGATTGCGCCGATGCTGCCGACCGAGTAACCTCTGCGGCCTTAGCTCTTGAAGAAGTTCTTTGCCAGGAAGAGGACGTTGGCTGGGCGTTCGGCGAGGCGGCGCATGAAGTAGGGATACCATTCGGCCCCGAAGGGGACGTAGACGCGGACGCCGAAGCCTTCGTGAACTAGCTTGCGCTGCAGGTCGCGGCGGATGCCGTAGAGCATCTGGAACTCGAAGGCACGCTTGTCGATACCGTGCTCGGTGACGAAGGCGCGGAGCTGTTGGATGATGGCTTCGTCGTGGGTGGCGATGCCGCAGAAGACTGGGCTGCTGACCACGCGCTTCATGAGCTTGACGTAGTTGGCGTCGACATCCGACTTGAGAGGGAAGGCGATTTCTGCCGGTTCCTTGTAGGCGCCTTTGCAGAGGCGGATGCGAATGCCCTGTGCTAACAGGCGCTCGACATCATTTTCAGTGCGAAAAAGATAAGCTTGGAGGACTGTGCCTACGGCGCCGGGGTATTGGCTGTGGAGGCGCTCGGTCAGCGCGACGGTGGGCTCTGTGTACTCGGAGCCTTCCATGTCGATGCGGACGAAGTTGTTGTAGTGGGCGGCGTGCGCGACCATCTCGCCGACGATGCGCTCGGCGAGGGCTGGGCCTTCGGTTGTGCCTCCGATGTCCATACCTACCTGGGTTAGCTTGACGCTTACGTTGGCGCGGAGATGGCGAGCCTCGATGGCGTCGAGTAGCTGGTGGTAGATGGCGGCGCTGGCTTCAGCCTGGGCGACCTCCAGGACGCTCTCGCCTAGGGAGTCGAGGGTGACATCGATGCCTTCAGCGTTGAGCTGAGCGGCGGCGTTGATGGCCTCGTCGATGGACATGCCGGCGACGAAGCGGCGGGAGACGCGGCGGCCGATGGAGGAGCGCTCAGAGAACGCGCGGAAGGACTTGTTGGTGGACAGACCAATGAAGAACGAACGAAGCAAGATGGGACCTCAGCTAAAGCGAGATTTATTCTCGCATCTTGCGGCAGCAGCATGCAGGTGAGCGCATCGGTACTCGCACGGGGTCCTGCGCGGACGTCGAGAGGCTTCGCGTGGTGGTCCTCCGACGTGGTGCGCTCGCTTCGTCCTGCTGGTAGCGAATGGCCGTGGATACCCCCTCCCCCCTCGGCGGTGTTTTGCTTGTAAGCCGCTCAAAACAGGCGGGTTAATGGCAAAGATCCCATTTTTATACCTTTTTGTAAGCGGTTTATTTTCAGTCGATTACAGACTGCGCTGTCTGTAACTGAGGCAAATGCAATTGGTTACGGGTATCTAATTGCAGCCGTTGGGGTTAGGGGCGTCTTTTTGGGGTGCGGGTAAAAATTGGCGGTAAGTGGCTGATAACACAACTGGTTGCGGGTAGAATCAACATCCGATTGGAGTTAGGTTGGTTGTTGGGGGCCTTGGGATAGTTAAATTGTAGAGGGTGGCGGGGGGTAAGTGTGCCACGCGGAAGTGGCTTGAAATGTTTGGGTTGGGTGGTTTTGGGGGTTGACATGCGGATTTTGGGCTGTTTTTGAGTAATTTATTTTGTCCTGCGCGGA
Organism: Acidobacteriaceae bacterium; assembly: GCA_049587035.1. Lineage (GTDB taxonomy): Bacteria > Acidobacteriota > Terriglobia > Terriglobales > Acidobacteriaceae > Granulicella. The sequence continues at coordinate 8,739 of JBAVDD010000075.1, forward strand.
CGACCGGTTCGCTTGGCGGGCGGTGTGGGAGGCATGGAGGCAGGCAATTCAGTCGCTCCGCCTGCGGCTGTATTTGCGGCAGCAAGGTAGCACCGTTGGCGCTTGGGTTGTGGTGGTGCGGGCTTCGGTGGTTTCCCACTCATGCGCCAAGTGCTTGCGCATTAATTAATGGGTTTGTCCGGAGGAAGCATTCTGCAAACCCATGTCCCCGAAGGCCAGGGACATGGGGTAGCCAGCCATGTGATCCAGGAGCTTAAGGTTTCGTGGCTGGAGTTAGGATTTCTTTCAGGTAATCCGGTGTGCCTTCCGTGCGTACCAGGCGCGGGTAGCGTAGGCCTTCGCTGTAGGTGAAGGTTAGGGGTGCGATGGTGTCCTCATCCTGAACGAGGAGCTGGATGGGGGTGTCTTTGCCTTTTGAGGCTTTGAGGGCGTCGTCGAGGAGCTGGATAGTGAAGACGCGGCCGTTGATGGAGGTGATCTTCTCGCCCGGGGCCAGGCCGGCCTTGTCGGCGGCGCTGCCTACGCGGACGTCCTGGATGGCGCCGTCGTTGCTTTCTTCGAGGCCGATGGAGAACCAGGTGGCGAAGGATGGTTGTTCGCTGAGTTCGCGCTTCATCTCGGGGGTTGGGTCCGAGGTGTACTCGAGGCGGTAGCCGCCTTGCTCGATGCCCTCGGTGTTGACGTGGGGTTGGACGTCGTAGAGGCGGGTCTGGATGAAGCCGGCCCAGTCGTTGGGGACTACCTGGTTGAGGTCCGCTTCAAGTTCGTCGAGGCTGTAGGGCAGGACGCGGGCTACGCCGTGGCCACCTTTCTGGAGGAAGATCTGGAGGAAGTCGCGGAGGGATTTTTTGTCGTGGGTGCGTTGGCGGATGGTGGTGTCTACGTCCAGCCAGAAGAGGGAGCCTTCGGGGTAGTAGTCGGTACCGCGCTTCCAACTGTTCCAGGCGCCGCCGCGGCCGCCGCCGTTGCGGGGCATCGCGGAGTCGAAGGTGGTGTCTTCGATGCTGCGCCAGGCGCGGCCACTGGTGGCGTCGAGTTCGGCGGCAGTGAGAGCGAGGTCTTGCTCGTATTGTTCGGCGGTGACCATGCCCATGCGCTCGCCCATTACGTCGCCGAGGTAGTTGGTGAGGCCTTCGTAGACCCAGAGGAGGTTGTCCTGCATTGGGGTGGCGTAGTCGGGGGTGGAGAGGCCGTCGGGACGGCGGTACTTGCCGTTCCAGGAGTGCGTGAACTCATGGGGAAGGAGACCGGCCATTCCTACGGAGGGCTTATAGGTGGTGAAGAAGTCTTTTTGGAGGGTGTTGTCGGAGGACTCGTGGTGCTCGAGGCCACCGCCGCCGCGGGTGCCCTGGAGGAGGATGAGGAAGTGGTAGCTGGTGTAGTGGGGCGGGCCGTACATGGCGAAGGCTTCGTGAACGAGGCGCGACATCTGGTCGATGGTGTCGGGGCGGACCTGGATGGAGGCTTCGGTGGGTCCGATGACATCCATGAAGTGCAGCGGCGTTACGCCGGAGGCGATGGCGTACTCGTGGAAGTAGAGGCCGGTCATGATGGGCGAGTCTTCTAGCAGCTCGACGGTGGTGGGAGCGTAGTGGACGGTGCCGCCGGCGGGATTTTGGGGATCGTATGCGGAGATGGGCTTGAGGGAGGTGCCGATGCCCCAGTGGGCGGGGACGGTGACGGTGGGCTGGATGGCGATGTCGTGCACGGGGAGGTGCGCGGGGTAGAGCATGAGGTCTTCCCACTCGAGGGTTGCGGAGGTGCGGGCGGCGCGGGGGAAGATGCAGTCGAGATGGGCGTGCAGGGTGGTGGCTCCGGCGGGAATGTCGACGTGGTACTCGTAGGTGTTGACGGGGTCACGACGCCAGGGGATGGTCTTGCCGTCGACTTCGAAGTGGATGCCGGTGATGTCGTGGATGGGGCCGTCGGGGCCGTGGGCGCCGGGAATCCACTCGGGGGTGATGAGGTCGAGGGGGCCGGGATGGACGGGGAGAACTACGTCGGCGCGATAGATCTTGCGGGGCGCGTCGGTGAGATTGGCGTGGATCTGAATGGGCGCTTGCTGCGCGCTGGCGGCGAAGAGGCTGGAGGCGAGTAGAAGCGAGAGGAGCGGCAGACGCAGAGAAGTTTCTTTCATGAAGGGTCGGTGCCTTTCTGGAGATGCTGCGTGGACTGCAGGGTTGGGGTGGTGAGAGGCTATTTGGCGGTGGCTTGCTGGAGGGTGGGGAGGTCCATCTTCTTCATGGCCATCATGGCGCGCATGGCGGCGGGGTGCTGGAGGTAGTCGTAGATGTGCTCGGGGACGATCTGCCAGCAGAGGCCGAACTTGTCGGTGAGCCATCCGCAGGCGATCTCGGCGCCACCGTTGGCGGTGAGGGCGGACCAGTAGTGGTCGATCTCGGCCTGGGTTTTGCAGCGTACAGTGAAAGAGAAGGCGTCGGTGTGGGGATGGCCGGGGCCACCGTTCATGAAGGTGACCTCCTGGCCGTTGAGGTCGAGATCGATGGTGAGAAGCGCGCCGATGGGCAGTGGGCCGGCTTCATTGCAGCGCAGCTCGCGGAGCTTGCGGCCGGCGGGGAAGAGCGAGAGGTAGAAGTTGGCCGCGTCTTCGGCGTTGTTGTCGAACCAGAGGAAGGGAACGATCTTGTTCATGGGGTCCTGTCCTGCGCGGACGGCGAGGGTTGCGCGTGCCCGAATGGATTTGAAGGAAGTGCTCGAGTTGAGGGTGCTACAGGTCTCTCCACAACGCTGCGCTCCGGTCGAGATGACAGTGTAGTGGCGGGACTGCGCTCTGGTCGAGATGAAAATGTGTTGGAGGGACTTTTATCCGGTCGAGATGACAGCGCGTTTAGCGGAGACGCTAGCTGACTTTGACGTGGCCGGAGCGCTGGACGGGCGGGGTGACCATGGTGCTGGTGTCCTTGAGCGCGGCGATGGCTTCGTCGTAGCGGCCGCGGAGGGAGTTGGTGCGGATCTGGCCCATCTCCTTGAGCATCTGAGTGCCGTCTTTGAGGTAGGAGATGCGGCTGCGCTCGTCGTGGCCCCAGGTTACGGGGACTTCCACGATGGTGTACTTGAGCTTGCGGGCGATGAAGAGAATCTCGGGGTCGAAGCCCCAGCGCTCGATGGTCTGGAGGCGGAAGATGGTCTGGGCGGCGTCGCGCTTGAAGGCCTTGAAGCCGCACTGGGTGTCCTTGAAGGGAAGGCCCATGATGCGGCGGGTGACCCAGTTGAAGCAGCGGCCGAAGAAACGGCGGTAGATAGGCTGGTGGACGGTTTGTTTTTGCTTGTCTAGCCAGCGGGAGCCGATGGCTACGTCCGCGCCGTTGTTGATGGCGTCGATGAGGCGCTCGGCTTCCTCGATGGGGGCGGAGAGGTCGGCGTCGGAGAACAGGACGATGTCGCCGGCGGCCTGGAGGAGGCCGTTGCGGACGGAGTAGCCTTTGCCGCGGTTGCCGGGGTTCTGGATGAGATGGAGGCGGGGATGGGAGGCCATCCAGTGATGGATGATGGCGGAGGTATTGTCGGTGGAGCCGTCGTCGACGACCAGGATTTCAGCGTCCCAGGCGCGCGCTTCGACACAGCTCAGCACGCTGGAGAGAGCGGCTTCGATGCGTGCGCTCTCGTTGTAAGCGGGAATGACGATGCTGAGGCGCGGCGGTGCCATAGATTCGTGCGGACGGACTGTGGGGGTGAACTCCATTGGCATACCCTCAGTGTGAAGCTGCCCTTTGGCATCGTAGCCAGAAGGGGAAAGCCAGATGATCACGACAGTGAAGGTGCAAGAAGGAATTCAGCACAGGTCGCTCTCCATCCTACGATAAGTATTAGACGATTGCACGGGAATCCGGCGACTCAAATTATGCAGCTTCAGGGGTTGCGGGTCGGGACGATTGGGTGGAGCAACTGGTAGACTCAGGCCATGCCGGAGCCATTGCCCCCTCAGATGCCGCAGCAGGACTCCCGCCAGCCCCAGTACCAAGCACCGTTTTCAGGTGCGCAGCCGGGGGATCGCGGTCCCTATGGGACGGGATATGGTTATGGGGCGGGTGGTTATGCGGGTAGTGGTTACGGGGCCTGCTATCCGGCGCGGCGGTCGGCGTGGCCCTGGGTGGCGCTGATTCTTGGGATCGCGGCACTTGGCTTGATTGCAGTGAGTGTGTTCTTTGCGACCCTGGTAAAGACGCTGAATCTGGACACGAATACCGCCAGCATGAACTTTGGCAACAATGCGATTGCGGTGATCGACATCTCCGGGGTGATTACGGATGCCGATAATGAGAAGGTGAACCAGGAGCTGGAGCAGTACGGGAATAACGACAGCATCAAAGCGATACTTCTGCACATCGATTCGCCGGGCGGGGGAGCGGCGGCTTCGCAGGAGATCTACCACGAGGTGATGCGGGTTCGAGAGCAGAAACATAAGAGGGTGGTGGCGTCGGTGGAGTCCGTGGGTGCGTCGGGTGCGTATTACATTGCTTCGGCGTGCGACAGGATCTATGCGAACCCGGCGTCGGTGGTGGGGTCGATTGGGGTGATTATGGAGTGGACCAACTATGGCGACCTGCTGAAGTGGGCCAAGCTGAAGCATGTGACGATTACGCATGGAGCGCTGAAGGATGCTGGCGATCCGACGCGGGATATGACACCGCAGGAGCAGGCGTACTTTCAGTCACTTGTGGACAATATGTATGGGCAGTTTGTACACGATGTTGCGGTGGGGCGGCATAGCACCGATGCGAAGATTGCGCCGTTGGCGACCGGGCAGGTATGGACCGGCGAACAGGCGCAACCTCTGGGACTGATCGATGCGCAGGGAGGGTTCCGTATGGCGCTGATGGATACGGCGCGGACGGTGGGGATCAAGGGCGAGCCGACGGTGGTGCGACCTGCCAAGCAACGGCAAGGCCTAATGAGTTTGCTAGATGGCGATGCGAGTGGTCTGTTTGCGAATCCGACCCAGATGCTGGATCGGTCGCCGGGATTTTATTTCCTCTGGAAGTAGACAGAGAGCGTCCAATGGAGTGAGGGATGCGCGCGAGAGGGTTCGCGCCGGGATGAAAGAGTCGGGTTGCGATACGTGCTATCATGAAGCAAATAGAGGCTTTGTGGTAGCGAATGCGGTTTTACCAGTTTGCCGCGTCCTTCCGGGAACGGCACGCGTCACACTTTGAGCAAGAGTCAACCACTATTACTGCAGGAGGTTTCATGACGAAAGCCGATTTGGTCGATCAAGTGACCGCCCTTGGAGATCTTACCCGTCGCGACGGCGAGGTGATCGTCGAGACGCTGTTCGACTCCATCATCGATGCTCTGAAGGCCAACGATAAGGTTGAGGTTCGTGGGTTTGGGAGTTTTCGTTCACGGCAAAGGAAGCCTCGCACAGGGCGGAACCCGAAGACCGGTGAGTCGGTTGCGGTTCCTGCGAAGCGGGTGCCGTACTTCAAGCCGAGCAAAGAGTTGCGGGACCTGGTGAATCCGGGAGAGGCGAACGGGGCGCACAAGAGCAAGGGACACGCTGTAGACCCGCATCATCCACCTGCAATGTAGAGGCGGGGTCTGCAAGCGTTTGTCAACGAGTGTCTGTTAATTCGGATATTGGTGCTTTCGGCCCAACGAAGCGACGCCAGATTCACTATAATTTTAGAAATATGAGTGAATCGACCCTAGCCACCCCCGTAGAGACTGCCTCCGACAGCCCTGTTTACAGCAAAAGCAACCCATACCCATCACCCGTTCTGGTCAACAAGCTTCTTACCGGCCCAACGTCGGAGAAGGAGACCATCCATGTGGAGATGGAGCTGGCCGAGGGGATGACGTATATACCGGGCGATGCGCTCGGAGTGGTCCCGGCCTATAGGGAAGATGCTGTAACCGATGTGCTGAAGGCACTTGGGTTTGAGGGCAGCGAGAAGGTGGTCGAGCCGGTTAAGGGCACGCCGGGCAATGAGATTACGGTGCGCGAGGCGCTGACCTCGAAGCTGGGGATTGGCAAGCTGGCGCGCGGTGCGGTGAACCAGTATGCGAAGCTGGCGGGCGAGAACGTGCCGGCGGGTTTGCAGGCGCTGCTGGGAACCGAGAACAAGGCTGCGGCTGAGGATTACGTGTGGGGCCGCGAGTTTATTGACCTGGCGACGGACTTCCCGGGTATCGTGAAGAACCCGCAGGAGCTGTTCAATATTCTGCAGCGGCTGATGCCGCGCATGTATTCGATTGCGTCGAGCCAACTGGCGCATCCGGGGCAGGTGCACCTGACGGTACGCGTGGTGCTGTATGAGGCGCACGGGCGGAAGCGCCAGGGCGTGACCTCCGGGATGTTGGGAGATCGGGCGCCGGTGGGCGGCACGCTGCCGGTGTTCCTAGACAAGAACGACCACTTCCGTCTGCCGACCGACCCCAGCACACCGGTGATCATGATTGGACCGGGAACGGGCATTGCGCCGTTCCGCGCGTTCCTGGAGGAACGTCAGGTGCGTGGCGAGAAGGGCGATAACTGGCTGGTGTTCGGTGACCAGCGCGCTGCCTCCGACTATCTCTACCAGGATCAGTTCGAGGGAATGCAGAAGAGCGGTCTGCTGACCAAGCTGCAGACTGCGTTCTCACGCGATCAGGCTACCAAGATTTATGTGCAGGACCGTTTGCGCGAAGCTAGCGACGAACTGTTCGCGTGGCTGGAGCGCGGGGCGCACTTCTATGTGTGCGGCGACGCGAGCCGCATGGCCAAGGACGTGGAGCAGGTGCTGCTGGAGTCGATTGCGAAGGGGCTGAATGGTTCGCCGGAACAGGCGGCTGAATACCTGAAGAAGATGAAGGCCGATCAGCGGTATCAGCGTGATGTGTACTAACTAGACGGTAGTGAGTAGATAGTAGTGAGTAGAGAAAAGCCCCGGCTGCTATTGGCCGGGGCTTTTGCTGTTATTTGTCGACTACTGTCTGCCCACTACTGTCTACGGTCTACTAGATGCGGTGGTTGTCCGGGCGCCAGTTGGTGATGCTTTGTTTGATCTGCTTGCGGGTCAGGTTTTCGGCTACGGCGCGCTGGGCCAGGGCGGCTACTTCGGCGTCGGAGGCGAAGCGTAGGCCGACGAACTGGTCGATGGTCAGGGCGTCGACGATGCCTAGCTGATCTTCGGGGAGAAGGTCGGCGAGGCGAAGTTGCTCTTCTAGGCGAATGAGGCGGTCCTGGTTGTGCAGCGCGTACATGCGCATCCTGGTCACAAAGACCACGAGCACGATGGACATCACGATCCACCACAGGTGCATGTGGCGGAAGCTGGGCCAGGCGTGAATGGTTGCGTAGATCGAGACGATCACGTTGAGCAGCAGTAGCGGCGCGATGAAGAAGTGGAACGCCGGGTCGAAGCGTGCGTGGTTTTCGAAAGACTGCGGTTTGGCCATAGCTGCGATGATAGCGCGGGGTTGGTGCTGCCGTCTGCGAAATTCCAGGAGAAATTCCGCGAAGTGCTGCGGTACTCTTGAATTTATGGCAAAGAAGCGGATTGGCGTGCATGTGGGAACGGGCGGCGGCATCTTTACAGCGGTGCAGCGGGCGGCGGATGCGGGGGCGAATACGTTTCAGATCTTCAGCGCGAGCCCGCGGCAGTGGAAGGCTGCGGCGGTGAAGCCGGAGGACGCGGAGAAGATGCGCGCGGCCCGGGCGGAGTTGGATATCAACCCGGTGGCGGTTCACGCGAGTTATCTGATTAATCTTTGTTCGCAGACCGAGAGTGTGCGGGTGAATTCGATTGATGCGTTCCGCGGAGAGGTGGAGCGAGCACTGGCGATGGGCGCGGAGTTTCTGGTGCTGCATCCGGGAAGCTGGAAGGGACTGACGCGCGACGAGGGGCTGCGGCTGGCGGCGCAGGGGATCGAGCGAGCGATTGGTACGCTGGGTGGCGGGGTGCAGTGGCAGGACCACAACTTCAAGATCCTGATTGAGAACACTGCGGGGGCGGAGTTCTCGCTGGGCGGGAGCTTTGACCAGGTGGCGGAGCTGGTGGCTACGCTGCAGGCTTGCGCGCCGGTGGGGGTTTGTCTGGATACGTGCCACACGCATGTGGCGGGGTATGATCTGGTGTCGGCCGAGGGGTATGAGGAGACGATGCGGCAGGTGGGCGAGACTGTGGGGTTCGACGCGGTGAAGGTGTGGCACTGCAATGACGCCAAGGCTGCGATGGGGTCCAAGCTTGACCGGCATGAGCATATTGGGGAAGGGACGATTGGGGCCGCGGCGTTTAAGCGGCTGCTGCATGATGCTCGGTTTGAGCATGCGGCATTT
>JBAVDD010000076.1:0-3489 GCA_049587035.1 Acidobacteriaceae bacterium
GATCAAAGTCATCCAAAACAATGGTTGACCAGGATCAAAAGTCGCTATCTCATCGATATGTAGCTGCTAGATAGGTCTATAGAGACCTTTGCTAACCCTTTAGCCTGCAACGCGGCACTGGAATAACACCTAAAGGTGCCCTATTGCAGCTCAAAACCCAGTTAAAGATGTAGTCAATACTTCGCGAGGTCCCTCATCGCAGCAAAAAGGTGCTCCGTCTGAGGCAGAATCTCGTTCTCCAGCAGCGGCTGATACCCTACAAACGTATCCATAGCCCCCACCCTTCGCACCGGCGCATCCAGGTCGTCGAACAGCTCGTCCCCGATCCGCGCAGCGATCTCCGCCCCATACCCCCAGCTCTTCATATCCTCATGAGCCACAAGAACCTTGCTGGTCTTCTTCACCGACTCAGCAATCGCCTCCCAGTCATACGGGCTCAAACTCCGCAGGTCGATCACCTCCACCTCCACCCCCAGCTCGCGCTCCATCCGTTGCGCCGCCTGCAGCGCCCGGGGCACCACCGCCCCATACGTCACCACCGTCAAATCCTTCCCCGGCTTAACAATAGCCGCCTTCCCAAACGGAATGCAGAACTCCGGCCCGGGATATGGAGCCCTCCCAAACACCGAACGGTACAGATTCTTATGTTCCAGGAACAGCACCGGGTCATCGCAGCGGATTGCTGTCCGTAATAAACCTATTGCATCCAGCGCGTTCGAGGGCATCACTATGCGCACCCCCGGCGTGTGCGTGAAGATGCTCTCGCCCGACTGGGAGTGATAGATCGACCCACCGGTCAGGTACCCACCCGCCGGAACCCGCATCACCAGGGGGCAGCTGAACTGCCCATTCGATCTCCAGCGCATCAGCGCTAACTCGTTGCGCATCTGGTGCATAGCAGGCCAGATGTAATCAAAAAACTGGATCTCCACTACAGGCTTCATCCCGCGCACGGCCATCCCAATCGCGCGCCCAGTAATGTTCGCCTCGGCCAGCGGAGAGTTCCAGACCCGGTCGCTGCCAAACTCCTTCTGCAGCCCGTGGGTGACCTTAAACACCCCACCCTTGCCCTTGAGCTTCCCTTCCTTCAGCCCCGCATCCCGTGTTAAATCAGCAACATCCTCACCGAACACCACGATCCGCTCGTCCCGCCGCATCTCATCGCGCAGGCAGTGGTTAATCAGGTCGAGCATGGTGTATTCGGTCGCGCTGGCAGTAGGCTGCACCGTCGTCGCGAACACCGGGTCGGTCGGCCTAAGTTCTTCAGAGTAAACATGTTTCAGGATCGACTCCGGCTGCGCCAGCACCGCCGACAGCGCCCGGTCCGTAGCCCGCTGCACCTCGTCGTCCACCTTGCGCTCCAGCTCGTTGATCCCCTCTGCATCCAGGATCCCTTCGCGCAGCAGCCACATCTGCATCCGCGAGATGGGATCTCGCAGCGCATCCGCCTGTATCTCCTCTGCGCTCCTATAGTTAGACTCATCATCGGACTGTGAGTGGGAGTATGGCCGCACCACATGCCCGTGCACCACCGCCGGCCCCTTGCCAGCACGGCAGTAGGCCACGGCCTCGGTCATCGCCGCATAGCTGGCCACCGCGTCCGTCCCGTCAACCTCTGCAAAGTGGAAGTTCGGAAAGTTCGCAATCAGCCGCGAGATGTTCCCGCCCGGGGTATTCGCTTCCACCGGCGTGGAGATCGCATATCCATTGTCTTCAACCACATACAGCACCGGCAGCTTGCTATTCGAGGCCGTATTCAGCGACTCCCAGAACTCTCCCTGGCTGGTCGAACCCTCCCCGATCGACACATACGTCACCTCATCGCCGTGAAACTTCACGTCCTCAAACTGGCGGTAATCCACAACTTTTTCCACAGGCCTCTTCGCCGCTTCAGGATGCCGCGTAAAGTACCGCCCCGCCTCCGCGCAGCCCACCGCATGCAGGCACTGCGTAGCCGTAGACGACGAAGGCGACACGATATTCAGCCGCCGGCTCGTCCAGTGTGACGGCATCTGCCGCCCGCCGCTGGCCGGATCATCCGCCGCGCCTACCGCCTGTAGCAGCTGTTCCTCCACCGTATTTCCAATGGCCAGGCAGATCGCCCGGTCGCGATAGTAGGGGAAGAACCAGTCATACCCCGGCTTAAGCGCCATGCCAGCCGCCACCAGCAGCGCCTCATGCCCGGCGCAGGAGACCTGAAAAAAGATCTTCTGCTGCTTTTTCAGCTGGATCTCGCGGTCGTCCGTCCGCCGCGAAAGGTACATTAGCCGGTAGAACTCAACCAGCTGCTCACGGCTAAGGCCAGCCCAGTTGCTCTGAGCCGAACTCTTTTCTCCCGAAGCCATCTCAGGGGCACGCACCGCAGTTTTTCCGTTCGATCCAGGCCTAGGCGCCACGGCGAGTTTCCCCTTTCGTCGACCCCCAGATTCTACTCATTTCGTCTCTATCAGAGTAGACCTCTCTTTCCACATTTCTTACACACCAACCGGAAACCGGCCACCGCCCGCCGGGACCCTGCATCCCACAACCAAAGCCGTCCGGTATCCTCTGGAAGAACCCTGGCTCAAGGACATCCTCACCATGCTGCTCACCGCTTTCGCCCCCGCCCACGGCATCACCACCTCCATCCCGCACGACGAACGCTTTTTCACCCATATCGAAAAAGGCTGGAAGGTCGACCTCACCAACTTCGTTCAGAACGGCGTCCCGAAGATTATCTTCGCTCTGCTTCTGGCCTTCATCTTTCAGTCCGTCATCAACTTCTTCGTCAAGCGCCTGAACAAGCGTGCCGACCACATGGTGGGCAACGCCCAGCGCGCCGGCCAGCTCCGTACCATGGCTGCCATCATGCGGGCCACGTCCTACGGCATCGTCAGCTTCTACGTCCTCGCCGAATTCCTCGCCGCGCTCGGCGTCTCCCTTGGTCCCATCATCGCCTCAGCGAGCGTCATCGGCCTCGGCATCAGCTTTGGAGCCCAGTCCATCTTCAAGGACATGCTCACAGGCATCTTCATCCTCATCGAAAACCAATACTCTGTCGGCGACACCATCAAGATCGCCGGCCTAACCGGCACCGTCGAAGACCTCAGCCTCCGCGTCACCCGCCTCCGCGACGGCGACGGCACGGTTTACATCGTCCCCAACAGCCAGATCACCACCGTCTCCAACCTCTCCCGCGACTTCGCCGTCGGCACCCTCAACATCTCCGTCGACGCCCGCGAGGACCCCGATCGCGTCATGACCATTCTCAAGAACCTCGCCGCCCAGATCCGCAAGGACGAAGCCTTCAAGGACGTCGTCATCTCCGACCCCAACATCCTCGGCGTCGACAAGATCAGCGGCTACGAGGTCATCTACCCCATCAACGTCCGCGTCATGGTCAACCAGCGCGACGGCGTCATGCGCGAACTCCGCCGCCGCATCATCATGGCCTTCAACAAAGAGAAGATCGCCTTCGGTTCTACCAACAGCACCCTCATCATCCAAAAC
>JBAVDD010000077.1:0-2101 GCA_049587035.1 Acidobacteriaceae bacterium
ACCCACGACGCTCTGACCGGGATTTGGAATCGCCGCGCGATGATGGATACATTGGAGAGGGAGCTATCGAGCTTACGACGCGAGCGAGCGCCGATGACCATCATGCTCGGCGATCTAGATCACTTCAAGGAGATCGACGACGCGCATGGTCATCTTGTGGGAGACGAGGTTTTGCGGGAAGTCGCGCGCCGCCTGAAGCTTTCCGTGCGACCGTACGATTTTGTAGGCCGATACGGCGCGGAGGAATTCCTGATGGTTCTTCTTAACTGCGGCCAGGCTGAAGCTCTCGGGCGCGCCGAGGAGGCTCGGAAGCTCGTCGTCAACGATCGAGTTCAGACCGCCGCAGGACCACTTCGCGTAACGATTAGCCTTGGCGTTGCGGTGGTCTGCGACTGTCCGGACCAGCTTGAAAAGATTCTAAGTGCGGTTGATTTGGCACTGTACCAGGCGAAAGCGGGCGGCCGAGACTGCGTCAGGCTGGCAACTGCGGGAGACCTCTTAGCCCCCACCTCTCCAATGATCCACCGGGTTCCTTCCCCGGATAAATGATCTCTTTGTCGCCAGGCTACCTTAGTCATTTCCCGCGCGGCGGGTAGGACTTTGTTACCATCCACGTAGGCCATTCCGTCTATCACTGATCCCAGTTGTCGATCCTACACTCTATCGCATGACGATCTCTCAGGTCGGCGCGAAAAGACGTGTGCGCAGGAGCAGTCGGCTCGGCTTATCGGTACCCGTCCTGGTGCACGGAAAAGACGCATCCGGCACACCGTTCCGCGAGATCACGCGCACGCTTTCGCTCAATGCGAACGGGGCGTTGCTTGCGCTCGCCGCCTCCGTACAGGAGGGGCAAACGATTCTGGTCGAGAACAAGAATACTCGGCTGGAACAGGAATGTCGGATCGTTAATGTAGCCCCCGCAGAGGATGGCAAGTCAAAGGTGGGCGTCGCGTTCACACGTATAGCGACCGGGTTTTGGGAAATTTACTTTCCACCACCTGTCGGCGGCGGTTGGACACGGTAGCATCGCGGAAGCAAAAATAAGCTGTCATACATTTTTGCAGCAGATGCAGCGACCGCAATGCCTCGGATGATCGAGGTCGTACCGAAACAAGACGGGCTACCTGCTCTTCTGAAGAGAGCGCCTAACTCTCTGATAGAGAGTTGATTGGCGACCTGAAGCCCGCCAACATCAAGATTTTCGCGCGATGAGGCGGTGAGATTGTCAGGCGAGTCGCTGGCGACAGCGCGGCGGAGGCCGAGGTGCGGGCCGTTTCGCCGTGCTGCGCGGGGCTCGGATCAGCACTCGGTGATTGCAATTGGTCGGGGTAAAATAAGCGTTCCTAAGAGATCGAGTAAGTGGAGAAACGGCTACGAGTGGGTTCATCAACGAGGCGGCAGTCAAGATATCTGAGGTGCGAATTTCCAACGAGGAGTATGGCAATGGCGGTCGACAGGCTGACGGGGTATCTTCCCGTTCCGAGGGCATTATGAAACGAGTTCCTGCTTTCATACTGCTGGTCGTCTTGGGTTTCGCATGGTCGATTCCGGCCCAAGCTCAGATCTTCATGGGTCCAGACAGTGCACGCCTTGCCCAGAAAGCAGGACCCGCCATGGGCGGCCGGATTGGTCCTTTATCTTGACCAGCCGAAAGAATCCCCGGAGCGGGCCGGAATTGGGGTCCGCTGTGTATGCAGTTGCACCACGACTGTAGAGCTGCCAGGCATTTTTCCATTCCCAGTCGGTGGAAATTCGGGGCGTTCCGTCGCCGAGAAAGACCTGATCCAACGCGGACCATTCCGCACTAGTCCAGGTCAGAATCACTATATCTGCTGCAGGCAGAGGATCATTCGGCTGTCGGGCATCCACCTGCACGGCAACGGGCGCAGACTGGCTAATCGACGCCCAGTCCACTGGGGGAAGCGGGACCGATGGCGGCTGCACGGTGGTCTGATTCGGGTTGACATCAGTTATGCGAGTCATCCCATCCTCCCTTACTGCAAAGCAGCTATTAAACGCACACCGCTCAAACCGTCAGAGTCACTTCGATATATTTGTCTTGCACGGAAATCTGCAACTGCGGAGGAACTTTTTTCCCTGT
>JBAVDD010000078.1:0-6969 GCA_049587035.1 Acidobacteriaceae bacterium
GAGGCCGATGGGCTGGTGATTCATGGCACCGAGGCTCCGGGCGAGATGCCGTACTTGTCGGCGTCGAAGATTTTTTTGCGGCTGCATCTGAATGTGATTCTGACGCATATTCGGGGGGTTGGGCCGCAGTCGCGGATCAGCCTGCGTTACCTGAGGATTGAAGAGCCGCGCTTCCATTTGATTGTGGACAAGGATGGTCATAGCAACGCGCCTACGCCGAAGCATCCGCGAAACAGTGCGCAGCCGTTGAACGATACGCTGCTGGACCTGCAGGCGCGGAAGGTTGAGCTGGTGAATGGGCTGGCGGTGGTGAATGATCGGGCAGTTCCATTCAACATGACGGCGAAGGACCTTGGCGCGGAGGTGCGGTATCTGAGGAAGAGCGATCGTTATGGAGCGACGATCGATTTGGCGGATTTGCAGACGAAGTTGGTGAATCAGCCTGAGGTGGGGTCGAAGCTGCATGTGACGATGGAGATGGGGCGGGATATGTTTGCGGTGAAGGGCCTCGACTTTACGACGCAACCGTCGGGTGGTTCATCGACACATCTAACTGCCAGTGCGGAGGTGCAGCACTTCGCTAGCCCGCAATGGCAGAGTTCGGTTTCGGGGAGTGTAGGTCTCAAGCAGCTGAGCTATCTGGCCAACGTTGAAGGGCTGGATGCGGGGACGCTCGATTTGACCCTGCATGGGCACAGCTGTGTCGTTACGCCGCAGATTGCGCAGCGGCATCCGCACTTCTGGCAGAGTCACAATAAGCCGAAGCTGCCACCGGGCGCGAAGGTGCTTCCGCCTGATCCGGATTGCGTGGCTGGATACCTTCTGGTGGGTTCGATGAAGATGCATGATGTTGGGTACCGCGATGAGTATGTGCGGCTGCATGGCATCGATGGAGGAGCGCAACTGCACGTTACACCGACGCAGCTGCTGTTTACCGCATTGAGCGGATATCTGCCGGGGGGCGGCGATGCGAAGGGACAACTGAAGATCGACAACTGGCTGGGCGAGGCTCCGACGAGTTCGGCGGCTAGCTCTCCGACGATCGTTGCAGCGGCGACTACGGCGAACAAGGGAGCGGAGAGCATGGGCGCAAAGGCTCCGGTGACATCGCTGAAGTCTGCGCCGGTGAAGCGAGCGCACGCTTACCTCACTGTCACGGTGGAGCATATTCCGCTGCGCACGATTATGGATGTTACGGCGCCTGAGCACTATGGCGATCTGGGGTTTGATACATCGATCACCGGACCGACTACTGTGGAGTGGGGCGGACCGGCTACGGATATTTCGGACACGGTGCAGGTGCAGGCGCATCTGATGTTTGCTCCGACGGGAGTTAAGCGGCAGGGGGCGCTATCGAATATTCCGGTCACGGGCGAGGTGGTGGGGCACTATGACGGGCGAACGGAGGTGGTGAACATTGCGCACCTGACGCTGCGGTCGCCGGAGAGCTCGTTGGTGACCGATGGTGTGCTGGGTGTGAACAATGGCGATCCGCTCACCAACCTGCGGGTGAATCTGCAGACGAGAGACCTGGGCGAATTTGATCAGCTGCTGCAGACGCTGGCGTTCAAGGCTAATGGCAAGTTGGGTGCGAAGGCGATTCCGGTGGTGCTGCATGGGTCGGCGGATTTCGTTGGGACGACGAAGGGTGCGGTGCGCGACCTGGATGTGAATGGGCATGTGGTGGCGAACGACCTGGTGGTGCGGTTGGGCGATATGGATTCGGGGCTGGCGGATGTGCATATCGATTCGGTGGTGGGGAGTGCGGAGTACTCGCCGAATGGAGGATTGGCGGTGGTGTCGTCGACGATTAAACAGGGGACGGCAGTGCTCAATGTGATGGGGACATTCAGGCCGCGGCGCGTGATGGTGCGTGGGGTGCCGACGTTCTTGTGGGACAAGGATCTGGCGATTGACGCCTCTGCGAAGCTGGCGGATGCGCAGGCCGCGGACTTGCTGGAGATGGCGGGGCAACAGAAGAAGATTCCAGTGACAGGAACGGTGAATCTAGATTTGAGTGCCAGCGGTACGATCCACAGCCTGATAGGGGGAGGCACGGTGACGCTGGCGGATGGCGTGGCGTATGGGGAGGGTTATAAGAAGGTTGCCGTGCATGTGGCCGCAGAGGGCGAGCAGGTGAGCCTGACCCAGGTGCTGGTGGAGGCGCATGGGCTCTCGATTACTGGAAGTGCGGGATACAACCTGGCGAGCAAGCAGATTCGCGCGCAAGTTAGTGGAAGCAATTTACTGCTATCGAAGTTCGATACGTTGCGAAAGGCTTTGCCTGATGACGATGGTGTGCTGACGTTTACGGCGATTGCGAATGGAACGATCGAGCAGCCGAACCTGCATGCGCGGTTGTCGTTGGAGAAGATTTCGGTGGACGGGTCAGCGCTGGGAGATGTGGTAGCGAAGGCGGACAGCGCGGGCTCGAATTTGTTGTATGAGATGCAGGCGAAGCTGGTGGGCGCGCAGGTGAATGTGAATGGGCAGACGTCGTTGCTGGGTGACTACCAGACGCAAGCGAAGCTGGCGGTGAGCGGTCTGAACATTGGCAATGTGATTGCGATGGTGACGCCAGGGACGTTCAAGGGGAGCTCTGCGATTGCGGGAACGATCAACGTGTCAGGACCGGCCAGGATGCCGAAACAGATGCAAGGCTCGGCCGAGTTTAATGATGTGGACTTCAAGCTGCAGGGGGTTGAGCTGAAGGCCGCGCAGCCGCTGCGCGCCAGCTTGCGAAACGGTACGGTGACGCTGGATCAGTTGCATGTGACGGGGCAGGACACGGACCTGCACGCGGCCGGTACTGTGGTGGTGTTCGGGGATAGTAATCCGCAGGGGGGCCGGATCAATGTCACTGCGAATGGAAGCGTGAGCATGGCTTTGGCTAGCACGTTTGATCCGGATTTGATCAGCTCTGGCAAGGTGACGTTCAAGGTGGCGGCGGACGGGCGCATGAAGAAGCCGGCGCTCACGGGAGATGTGTTGTTTCAGAATGTGAACCTGTCGATCGAAGGTGTGGCGAACGGGTTGAGCAATCTTAATGGGACGCTGGCGTTCAACGAAGACCGGCTGGATGTGAAGAACCTGACGGCGATGACGGGTGGGGGGCAGCTGAAGATCGGCGGATATCTGGCCTATCAGAAGGGCTTCTTTGCGGACCTTACTGCTACTGGCGATGTGGTGCGGGTGCGTTATAACGGACTGAGTGCGACGGCGAATGCGAGCTTCCGGCTGCAAGGTGAGCCGCAGTCGATGCTGCTTTCGGGGAATGTGCTGGTGACGCGGTTTGGGGTGGGAGCGGATGTGGACTTTGCAGCGCTTTCAGCAGCAGGTGGAGTGCAGACACCGCCGGATCCGAATTCGCCGACGAACAAGATTCGGCTGGACGTGCATATTACGAGTTCGCCGCAGTTGGACTTTCAGAACTCGTTTGCGAAGCTGGCAGGGTCAGTGAACTTGACGGTGCGCGGGACGCTGGCGGTGCCTACTGTTCTAGGACGCATACAGATTACGGATGGAAGTGCGACGTACCTGGGAACGAAGTATGAGTTGCAGCGGGGGACGATTACCTTCAGCAACCCGGTGCGCATCGATCCTACGATTGACCTCGATGCTACGGCGCGGGTGGAGAACTATGATCTGACGATCGGCGTGCATGGGACGGTGACGAACCTCAAGCCAACCTATCGCTCCGAGCCGCCGCTGACGGAGGCGGATATCTTCAATCTGCTGGCGTTGGGACGAACCCAGGAGGAAGCACAACTTTACCAAGAGCAGCAGGAGCAGGCAGGAGCGAATCCGACGACGAATGCTTTGCTGGGTGGGGCGCTGAATGCTACGGTGGCGAGCCGGGTGGGCAAGTTGTTTGGTGCGGGCTCGGTGAAGATTGATCCGGCGTTTATTGGGACGCTGGGTAATTCGTCGGCGCGTATTACGGTGTCGGAGCCGCTTTCCAAGCAGGTGACGCTGGTGTTTGCTACGAATGTGAATGAGACGGCGCAGCAGTTGATCCAGGTGCAGTATCAGTTGAATGAAGAGTATTCGCTTGTTGCTACGCGGGATGAATCGGGTGTGTACTCGGTGGTGTTCAAGATCCGGAAGCGCTACCGGTAGGTCCTGCGCGGACGGCGAGGGTTGGGATCGTGGCTGCTGCGATTTACGATAGAGAGATGGAAAACGTTCTGCGCAGCACGCGGATCACGCTGGAGATGATCAAGTGGGAACACTCGATCTTTGCGCTTCCGTTTGCACTGACGGGCGCGATGCTGGCAGCAAATGGATGGCCAACGCTGCGGACGCTGGGATTGATTGTGCTGTGTATGGTTGCGGCTCGATCGGCGGCGATGGCGTTTAATCGGCTGGTGGATGCGAAGCTGGATGCGGCGAATCCGCGGACGGCGTTGCGGGCGATTCCTGCGGGGCAGCTTTCGGCGGGCTTTGTGCTGGTGTTCACGATCGTGGCGTCATGCGTGTTTGTGCTGGGGACCGCGCTGTTGAATCGGTTGACGCTGGAGTGCGCGCCGATCGCGCTGGCTGTGGTGCTGTTGTACAGCTACATGAAGCGGGTGACGCGGTGGTCGCACCTAGTGCTGGGGCTGGCGCTGGGGATTGCACCGGCGGCTGCGTGGATTGCCGTGCGTGGAACATTTGCGTGGCGGGCGGCATTGCTGACGGCGATTGTGATGCTGTGGGTGGGCGGGTTCGATGTGTTGTATGCGTGCCAGGATTTCGAGCACGACCGCAAGGTGGGATTGTTCAGTGTTCCGGCGGCGTTTGGGTTGGAGAGCGCGTTCTGGATTGCGCGCGGAATGCACCTGACGATGGTGGCACTGCTGTTTGTGATGGTGCATGTGTTCGGGTTGGGATGGATTGCGCTGGCTGGGATGTGCCTGGTGGTGGCGCTGCTGGCCTATGAGCACATGATTGTGAGTCCGCGGGATTTGACGCGGATGAATGCGGCGTTCTTTACGTTGAATGGGATTATTTCGGTGGTGTTTTTTGTGTCGGTGGCGGTGGACATCCTGCATCGGCGGTAGAGAGTGGCGCTACGCACGAAGACCCGCCTGGGGCGGGCCTTCTTTGCGATGCGGGTTCTTATTTTTCGTGCTTGGCGCGGTAGTCGGCGGCGCTGTTCTGGATGTTGTTCTTGACGTTCTGCGCGGTGGTGGTGATCTTCTCGCGGATGTCGTGAGCCGTGTTCTCGTTGTTTGCTTTGGAGGCGTTCGCCGCTTCCTTGACTGATCCCCAAGCTTGTTCTGCGTTGCCTTTAATTTGCTGCGCGGCTCCTTCGTTGGCTACGCGATCGTTGTTCATGGTTTCGCCGACAGACTGCTTGACCTTCCCGGCTACTTCGTCGAATTTACCTTTGACCTTGTTCTCTGTTGCTGTACTCATAGCCCGTTTCCTTTCGGTGAAAGACCGCATCCTTGCGGACGCGGCCGGTGGTTGCTTGCGCTTGTATTGATTACTGCTGGCTTGCGCCGGTGGCGGAACAGGAGGATTGACTTACAGTCCGCGTCGCCCGGTGATCAGGTTGAAGATGAGGATGATGACTGCGAGAACCAGCAGAATATGGATAAGGCCGCCGCCAATGTGCAGGGTGAAGCCAAGCAGCCAGAGGATGAACAGGACGACGATAATTGTCCAAAGCATTTTGAGGTTTTCTCCGTTCGATAGGAAGCGACTTCATGTGCCGCCAGCGATATCTCGGCGGTCGTTATGGTAAGGTGCCGGGTAGTGAGTGGAGGTTGTCCTTGCGTGGGAGAATCTTTATGACGGCACAGGAGTTGCATGCAGAGTGAGGGAAATATTTTCGAAGGTAGAGCAACCTCAGGGGCGCTCGATCGTATTGCGATCCGTCGTGTCGCAATACAAGGAGAGCGCGGGTCGAACAGCCACATGGCCGCGCTGGAGATGCTGGGTGCGGTGGAGGTGGTGCCGTGCAGCGTGTCGGCGGAGGTGGTGGACGCTGTGCTGATGCAGCGGGTGGATGCGGCGGTGCTGCCGATTGAGAACAGCCTGCATGGTTCGGTGGCGGAGCACTACGATCTGTTGCTGGCGCATCCGGTGCGGATTGATGGAGAGAGCCTGCTGCGGATCCGGCACAATTTGATTGCGGCGCCGGGGGTGAAGGTGGAGGAGATTCGGAGCGTGCTTTCGCATCCGGTGGCGTTGTCGCAGTGCAGGAAGTTTCTGGCGGAGTTCAGGCAGGCGAAGGCGGTGCCGTTTTACGATACAGCGGGCAGCGTGAAGCATGTGATGGAAGCGGGGCTGCGGGATACGGCGGGGATTGCGCCGGAGCTGGCTGCCGAAGAGTATGGCGCTGAGGTTCTGGTAGCGGGGATCGAGGACCATGCGCAGAACATCACGCGGTTTCAGTTGCTAAGGCGGAGTGCGGATGCTCGGCCTGATGGTTTGGCCGCGGCGAATAAACTTACGCTGGCGTTTGTGGTGGAGCATCGACCGGGAACGCTGGTCGCGGCGCTGGAGAGGCTGCGGGATTTGGGCGTGGACCTGACCAAGATCGAGTCGCGGCCGGTGCCGGGAAAGCCTTGGGAGTATGTGTTTTATGTGGAGCTGCGGTATGTGGGTGAGGCCATGGCCGATAGCGCGGTGCGGGCGTTGCAGCCGCACTGCAGCCTGGTGAAGGAGTTGGGGCGTTACGCTGCGGCTTGAGTGAATCGGGCGTCAAGCCGCATGTGCTGGCCGGAGTTTCCTTGCTACACTGCTCTGGCATCTGTGATCCATTTTCATTGGCTCTGAAAATCTCTCGAGTT
Organism: Acidobacteriaceae bacterium; assembly: GCA_049587035.1. GTDB lineage: Bacteria > Acidobacteriota > Terriglobia > Terriglobales > Acidobacteriaceae > Granulicella. The sequence continues at coordinate 6,783 of JBAVDD010000078.1, forward strand.
TTGGAGAACCTATGTTTGCGAAGTCTCGTTTCTTCCTTGCCGCGGTTTGTTTGCTGTTTGCCTCCCAATGTTGCTATGCACAACAAGCGCTCGATAATGCGTCGGTCATCAAGCTGACCAAGTCGGGCTTGGGTGAAAGCCTGATTGTGCAGACGATCAGCGCCTCAGCCGGTCACTACGACACGGG
>JBAVDD010000079.1:0-7004 GCA_049587035.1 Acidobacteriaceae bacterium
CATCAGGTCGCTGCCGGGCACTACTCTGTCCGACGCCGTCCCGTCCTCAAAATGCAGTCTGTAGTATTGGTTTGCCGCCAGACCGGCGAGAACGAATCGATGCGCGCTCTCATCGGCGGCGCTCCCGCGAAACGCATACACTGCGCCTTTGCCGCGCGCCCGGTCCCAGTACTCCATTCCGTCCCAGTGCACACCGTCCGGCCGGGCCGTGATGTGAAAGATCTGTGCGTCCCGGATGAGTGGCCGCAACGATTCTTTATAAAGAGCAAGTTCCTGTTTTGCGACTTGATGCTGCTGTGGTGTCCACGCCGTGGTGTCCTGCATGATGGTGACCCAACCCATCATGCCACTGCGCAGCATGTAGAGAAAGTTTTCTGGCCGGGGCGTGGGCCACTTTGCCACATAGCTCTCCAACATCGCTGGCGGAAGCAGGTGACTTGTATCGTAGAACGCGCGCCGGTTCGACAAAGGGTCGTAGCTGTCGGTGATGGAGAAATAATCGCCGTGCGCCGCGGAGCCGAAGTCCACCATCCGGCCACCATCATTGCAAATCTCGAAGATCAGGCCGGGGTGTTCGCGGCGGGTCTGTTCGTAGATTCTGTAGTATGCGCGGACTGCATGGTAACTGACATCCGTTGAGTTGGATGCCAGAACAAAGTCAAAATCTGAATCGTGTATCACTTTCATGGTGCTCCGGTTGGGCGGAGCGTGTGGATGGTCGTCATGCACACAGCCCTGAGCCACCACATAACCGTCGTGCTCCAGCATGTCCAGGTGATAGCTCTCGACGATACGGTTCACTTCCTTGGCACAATAGTCGCGCGCGGCAGCAACGCCGATATCGATCGTCTGGCCCTTGAACTCTTCCGGCTTCCAGTTCGCCGGAAGATTCGTCACGAGCCAGTCCCGCACCTTGGGGTCGTGCACATTCAACGCGCCCGTTTCTGTGTCGACACCGGCCTGGGCCCAATCGACCCAGAGCCCGAACCGCAGCCCCAATTTGTGCGCCGCATCCGCAATATATGCCAGACCATGTGGAAACTTCTTCGGGTCCGGATACCAGTCGCCCACGCCGCGAAACCAGCCTGCATCCAGGTGAAACATCTCCAGACCCAGTTCCTTTGACTCGTTGATCATCCGCAGTGCAAGCTTCTCATCCACCTGCACCCCGCTACCCCAGCTGTTGTTTACCGTGAGGGGATAGTGAGGGTCCTTCCAAGTGAGCGGATTGCCAAGCACCGAGCGCACCCACGGCCGCAGTTGATTGCCCGCGCCATCCGCACCTCCTGCGAATGCGCCCAGGAAGACTGTTGGCGTTTCAAAGCTGCCACCGGGCTCAATGCGCGTGCGAAAGGGACCGGGCTCAGGATTGAGACCGAGAACAGTCATCACATGCGTGCCGCTTCGCTTGAGCGCGATTCGTGTTCTACCGCTGAACTCGATGCCGGAATACCAACCGGCTTGACGGCCTGCTGGCGTGTAAACGACTTCTGCGGGAATGATCTCGCGCCCATCGCCCGGGACGAGATGCGCGTAGGTCGAAGATTTTCCGGTCCACTGATAGCCGTCCACAACGGCATCAAGGTGTGTGCCAGTATCGGATGGCGCGTCTGCACCCTTCTCGACATAAAGGTTGCGCAACACCTGACCAGGAGGTATGACCCAGTCCAATTTCAGTGAGTCGGCCATGGGCAACCAGACCTCCTGGCCACCAAGGTTCTCAATCGTAATACGGTGTTCGGCAGGGCCGAACCCTGCGCGCATCTCCCACTGCCATCTAAGTCTGAGGTGCGGCTCGAGTGACTCGTACACAAAAACAATGTGCCTCGCGCCCGCTGAATCTAGAGCCACTTTGTGTTGCCACGTGACAGGGACGCTAACGCCATCTACATCAACGCTGGAGGGTAAGCTCTCCTGAACCACGTTATGCATCTGAAAACCTGGGATACCAGTAAGCGATGTGAGTGCAGGTGCGTTAGCTCCGGCCCTGAACGTCAGCCGGAGGTTGGAATTTGAGAGTGACGAAGTCTGGGGCACAGCAGCAAACGAGCTGCATGCGAGCAGGAGCGATGCGGCGAACGCTAACCCCTGCCGACCCGGCGAATTCCCGCAGCTAAGCATCATCGGCATGGTCTCATGGTCGGGCAGCTCGTTGCATACATGCGGCCGGTTCCTCAACCTCTATCCCGGCTGAAGAATTTGCCTCGGCTCATAACGATTCGCGTCCACATTTGCATGTCAGAGAGAGTCGTGGAGGGCACGGCACCCTGGTTGAGCGAGAACCGCACCCTCCGAAAAGTAACCTAGAAGAAGAAGCGAGCGCCAACCTGCATAACGCGCTGGCCGGACTTGCCATTGATGCCGCCAAAGGTGGTCGAATCCGGATCGGCAATGATGTTGCCAAAATTCGGATGGTTGAAGATGTTCTGTGCTTCCAGCCGCAACTCGAAGTAGCGGTTCTGGTTTTCACTGAAATGAAACTGTTTGAGGATACTTGCATCCGTAAAGAAGCTGCCCGGATTGCGCAGGTTGGAAAAATAGACTGGGGAGTTTGCCAGCGAGTAATCGGGCGTGCGAGAGAGGGAGGTCCCGTTGATGACGCCGGTAGTGCCCGATCCAGCCCATGCTCCATTCACCACCAGTGCTTGCTGATAGCTGACTCCGGACTTTCTGAAGTTCCTGTTCAGGAAACCCCACCGCAACGCTGCTCCGGGCACCTGATTGCCGCCATCCACGGTCGGCACCTGGACCGCCGTGCCCTTGGGATACCAGGTAGAAATGCCAGCTATTGCCCAACCGCCCGCAACCGCATCCACCAGTTGACCGCCGATTCCCTTAGGGTGGTTGAGCCATTGCCGCCCGCGCCCGAACGGCAGTTGGTAAGAGTAGTTAAGCTTGAGTGCTTGGGGCAACTCGGAAGACGAGACGCCGTAACCCTCCATGAGGTTGTGCGGATTCTGCAGCAAACCGTTGGCGAGGCCGTTATTATTGATGTCCGAGCTTACGGCATCTGTGAGGGTCTTGCGAATCGTGTAGGCCGCCGTCAGTTCCAGGCCATCAAAATTGCGCGACTGGATCTGGAAGTTGGCGAAGTTGGAAAGCGATTTACCCCAGCTGACCTGGCCGGGTGTTGTCGAGTTGGTTCCGGCATATTGCGGTGACAGTCCCAGCAACTGGCTAAGCGAGATAGTGGGCGTGCCCTCGAAGTTCGCTCCCTCATTGTTGAATGGATTGGGAACCTGGTCGTTCAGATGCGCGCCGAGTTGGTAGTAAGTGAGCGGCACATTGTTCAGACTCCACTCCCCATTGATATGCATGAGCAAGTGGATGCCCCGAATCCCCATGTATTCCGCGGTCGCCACCCAGTCCTTGCCTATCTGGCGCTGCACGCTGAAGTCCCACATATAACTGGTAGGCGTGTCGTAGTGATTGATGGTCGTTCCCTGCCCGTTGGCATTCGCTCCGGTATTCCAGGTCGAGTTCCAGAACTGCGTGTTGTTCGTTACTGGTGGAATCCAGCCCAGATTTCCACCGCCGGGGAGTGCCGGGAACGAGCGCAAACCGTGATCGCAACTGCATAGTTCGCTGATCCAGTGCTCGCCATCCTGCGTGCTCACCTGATTGAATTCAGCCGTGTTGTAGTAAAAGCTCTGCCAATCAGTGGAGAGACCGTTCAAGCCCTGGTCGACCGTTCCCGCGCTCAGATGCAAGACGGTCTTTGGGTTGATGGCATAGCTGATGCCGAGGCGTGGCTGCAGGTTCACCATGTTGGTGGTGTAAAGATTTTTCTGCGGGTACTCCGGCGTGTTGATCAAAGCTAAGCGTCCAGTTGTCCCCTGCGTGACCCATGCCGGCGTGGGAAGGTTGGTGAGAAGACCTCCTTCCGCCGCCACGACGGAGTTCCAGTTCACGCCGCCGCCGGCGGGCAGCACGTTCTTTGCCTTCAGGTCGTAAATCAGGCCGCCAAAAGGCCTCCGTCCCTGCCTGGCCCCATCATGATCCCAGCGCAAGCCGATCTGTACCGTAAGCTTGCTGTTCACCTTCCAGTCGTCCATGATGTAGGCCGCCTGATTCCAGCCGTAGGGGGTGATGTCCCAACTACTGCCCCACGAGTTGAGGTTTGACGAGCCCATCATAAGTTCGGCCAGCCCGCTGCCGCTGAGGCCGTCGTTCTGATTCCAATATTGGTTGGAACCGCCGCCAGGGCTCAGGCCGATAACGCCGGTACCGTCGCCGCCCTGCTCGGTGAAGCGGACGAAGTACTGCTCATACCCGACCTTGAGCGTATGCCTGCCCAAAAGCCGTGTGATTGAAACAGTTCCATTGTCGGTCTGCGTCAGAAAGGAGTCGTATTGGTCACCGCCTACATGGGTATAGCCGTTGATGCTGACCACTGGTGCGATTTCATTGGTTAACTTGGCCGGGTTGCCAGTAATGAGCGAGTCGAAGCCCCATTGAGAGGTATCAATATTCGGGTCGGGCAGCGAGCCATCCCCCGAGACTCCGGTACTCACCAGGTCCGTCACCCCGACGCCCAGATGAACGTTGAAAACCGTGCGCGGGTTGATCGTCCACGTGTAAAGAAAACTCCCGGTCCAGTCCTCGTCGGTCGTCAATGCAGTTGCAGCATGCAGGAAGGGTGCCGGAACGATGGAGGTGATCATCGACCGGTCGACACTTCCTTCCATACGCTGATTCGCGCTGAGATTCTCGTCCACGCGGAAGAAGTACTTGTCGATCGGCGTCTGCAAATGAATCGGGTCGTAGCGGTTGTTCAGGTGGTCGCTGTCCGCGGCGGGAGAGTGATTCGCTGCCGGCCACAGCGCCATGTAATGGGCAAATAACTGGCTCTGGCCCGAGACGCCACCCTGAGCTGCGGCGGGAATCTTGTTGCCCGGAAACTGTGGGCGCACCCAGCACGAGCCGCTTGAACTCCATTGGGCGGCGAGGGGCCCGGTACAATCGGCTTGGTTGGTGTCTTCTGCACCGTTGAACGGATCGTAAATGTTGGCGTAGACCGGGTTGCCGTTGCTGTAGTTGATCACGGTCTGAGAAAAATCGCCCATCTGATTGAGCGCAGTTGGGACGCTGCTGAGAACAACCTGCCCTTGCGTAAATCGTTGGCCTTCCCAGGCGCCAAAGAAGAATGTGCGGTCCTTGCCGTTGTACAGGTGTGGAATGCGAACCGGCCCGCCAATCGCGACGCCATAGTTCTTCTGCTGGAAGTCCTGACGCGGATTGCCGAGTGAGCTGTCGGCCCAATCGTTACTGTTCACGTCCTGGTTGCGCAGGTAGAGGAACGCGCGGCCGTGGAATGTGTTGGTGCCGCTTTGCGTCTCCATGGAAATGATGCCGCCCGAGTACCGGCCCTCATTGGCCGTCAGTACGCCACTATCCACGCGGAACTCGGCGATCGAATCCGGTGTGGGAATGGCGCGGTTCGTGTTATTGAACTCAGCCTCCTGCACCGGATTGCCGTCGACGCTGATATCGGTGCCGTTCACCTGGCCACCGGAAACCGAGTAGCTGTTGCCTGTGTTTGCAATGAGGTAGGCCTGGTTGTTCTGGGACAGGCTTTGCAGGTTGTCCACCTGCGGTCCAGAGCCCTGTATCGCCGGAATCGTAGCAGTCAGGTCGAGCGCGTTGCGGTTCAACTGCGGCAACTCGGTAATCATCTTGTTATTGAGTACATCCGACGTGCTTGCCTGGTCTGACGAGATCAAGGTCTGTCCTGCGGTCACGGTAACCGAAACTTCAACGCCACCCGGGTTCAACTTGAAGTTCTGGGCAAGATGGTCCCCGATGCTCAGCACCAGCCCCTCATGCTTGACGGCGCCGAACCCATTCGCTGTAACCGTAACGGTGTAAGAACCTGGCAGCAGTTCAGGCAAGACATAGATGCCCGCTCCGTTCGACACGGTTTTATACGCCACATTTGTGGCGGCGTTGACGGCTTTGATGCCTGCGTCTGGGATCGCTGCGCCTGTAGCATCGGAGATCAGGCCGCTCAATTGCGCATTCGATGTCTGCGCCTGAATCGGTGTGCAGCTCATCACGAACACCACCATTGCGATAGCCCCAAAGGTCGAACCCAGGCTCGCAAGAGCCCTTCTCCATATTGAACTCATCGCTGATCAATGCCTCCAGAACTGCCGGTCAGGTGAATGGATTCGCACAATACCGACTGTTTATAGCAACCATTGATATTCCCCACACACAGGGGCGTCTATCCGGGATGGCGATATTTCTTGTGTTTTATGGCTTTTAGGTGAGCGCAGGATTTTGAGAAATTCTGTTATCAAAAAGGCTTTCTTACGGAATTGCGGCAAGAAGACACGTCAGCCAGCGGGCTCGGTGAGGTTGATCTGCTGATCAGCCGAGATCTCTCCCAGCTTCTGGGTCAACCCGGAAGGCCAGCGGATTTCTACATTTGCGCGCGACGCGCTACCGAGCCCGAAGTGCACTGTCAGATCGCTTGTGGACGCATAGCCCATGCTTCCGGACACTGTGCGCACCTGATGGAGACCCTGGGTCCGGCACCGGACCTCCGCGCCAATTGCGGAGCGGTTGCTACGGCGGCCCGTGAGACGTAATTTGAGCCAGTGGCGTGTAGAATTCTCGCTCGTGCTGCGGTTCCACCACAGTTCAATAGGCCCATTGAGCGCGGTGACCGCCGCGTCGATTCGCCCGTCGCGATTGAAATCGGCAAAGACCACGCCACGATGCAATGCTTTCCGTGCAAACCCAAGTCCAACGCCGCCTGTGACATCTTCAAATCGTCCTTGGTGATTCTGAAAGATGCGATTCGACTGCGCATCCTGCTTGTCCAGCCCTCCGCAAGCGACGAACAGATCGAGCCAGCCATCGTTATCCAGATCAACCAGGCCACATCCCCACCCGCTCCACCCGCGACCCAGATTCAGCAAACCGGTGCTCACGCTTCCATCGTCAAAGACGCCGTTGCCCTTGTTGAGAAACACCTCATAGGTCTCATTCTTCAGGCC
>JBAVDD010000080.1:0-9082 GCA_049587035.1 Acidobacteriaceae bacterium
GATCGGGATTGTTCACATCCTTGATCGCGATCTCTAACTTGTAGCGGCCCGGAGGCAGAGGAATCGCCTGCCAGTAGACCCTTTTATTGTTCTTGGTCTGCTCCAGCAGGTCGCTCGGCGTCTCAAAATTCACCGTATCTTCAAAGGTGTATACGATTTTGTGGGTGATCGTGCTAACGCGTCCGAGGATGTTCACTGTACCCACAGAGTCGCCCTGTTTCGTGTTGTAGGTAACGTCCCCATCCCGGATCTGTAGCGTTACAGGCACCATCACGGTGTCGTTGGTCAGCTTCACATAGTCCGTGCGCACGTCAAAGAGGAACGGAGGTCCGGTCAGCACCTTTGAGGTAGCTAGAAAATCATCCAAATCGGTGAACTTGATCGGTGGAGGCGCAAACAGCTTAGCAAACGTGTCCAGCCGATCGAACTCCTTGCTCTGCCGCGAGGAAGACGTCGGACCTGAGCCCAACTGCTCCAGCCCACTACCCGAGAAACGATCCGCCTTCTTGGCCTGGCCCATCTCCTCATACTGCGTCAAACCAGCGCCCGGAACGTGCTTCAACGCATCTTTCTCGGAGCGATCGATGGTCGCGTGGTAGTCGCCGCACATGCACGTGTCCACAAACTCGATGTCGATGTTGTCGCCGATCCCAGCAAGGTAACGGTAGTGCCACACTTCAAAGGGGAAGGTCGAAGTCTCCCCGCCTCCCTCATCGATGGGTCGCTCGTAGCTTCCGCCGGAGGGATGAGAATCGATGCTGTCAGGCTTTCCGTAGGCGATATAAATATGGCCCCGGTCAGTCATCCAGCCAGGCTCACCAGCCGCAAAATGCTCATTCGCATAGGCAATGCGTGCATAATACTCATCGCGATATTCGTTATCAACGGAGTCGGGATTCGGGTTCCGCCGCTGCCAGAACTGCTCGATAAAGGCATCGCGCTCCTCATCGTTCGAGAGGCTCTTGAATGTCTTGGCTTCCTGGTCGGTGATGATCCACCGCACATCCTGATCCAGCCACTTCTTGTAGGTCCCCTTCAACTCCTGAACCGTGGCCTTGCGTCGCTGTCGCTCCTCGCGGTCGCTGAGACGGCGCTTCAGAGGATCGGGCTTTTCCACAATCGGAGGCGCTTTGGTTACCCCGCCATTGTCCTGCGCTGCTTGTGCCGCGGTGGCGCCCGTGGACGTAGTTTGCGCAAGCACACTCATGCTTGCGCAAGAGAACGCCGCTAGAGCTATACCAGGGAGTACGACACGCGACAACAAACTTTTCATGGGGTGAGGCCCTGCTCCTAATTCTTTAGACCCCTTATTTTAGTCTTCGTGAGCCGCATGCACAAGGCTTGTTGCAGTCCGCTGGTATCATCAAGACATCGAGGGAGTTGTCTGCGCGCTTGTTCTCCTCCGTCAGTTCCAGCTCCGGATTTCCACCGCATCACGGCCAATCTGTAGCAACGGAACCAATCGGGCCCACCGTGCGTATCCAACTTCGTTCAATCTCACCGCGGACGTGTGCCTCATCGCCCTACGACACCCCGCAAAAGAAAGCGTCCATGACCGGTAAGAAACTTCTGCTGATCGTCATACTTGTGGTCGTCGTAGCAGGCATTGTGGTCGGCACGGTTCTGCACAGTCGATCGGATGTGCCCGCCGTAACCACGGCAAAGGCCGTCCGCGAGAACCTCGTATCCACCGTGAGCGGCACAGGCCAGATCAAGCCCCTCACCTATGTCAACGTGGGCGCCACCTCCTTCGGTCGCATTACGCATCTTTACGTCAAAGAGGGCGACCGCGTGAAGCAGGGGCAGCTGCTGGCCACGGTCGAAAGCGCGCAGCCCGCCAGCGCCGTCGCCGCCCAGAAAGCAACGATCTCTTCTGCGAAGACGAACGTACAGTCCTACATCGCCGCCGAAAAAACCGCTCAGGCCAATGTCGAAGAAGCCGCGGCTGATCTCGAACAGAAGAAATTCGATTACCAGCGAGCCCAGGAGCTGTACAAGGACAAGTTGATTGCCAAGCAGGACTTCGACGCGAAGAAGGCAGCCTATGACGTCGATGTTGCGACCCTGGCGCAGCGCAAAGCCGCGGTTCTCCAGGCGAACGCCCAAACTGCCTCAGCTCGCAGCCAGGTAAACCAGAATATCGCCACCTTAAGCGGCGATGCCTATTCGCTCGGCCTCACTCGCAGCATTGCGCCATTCGACGGGTTGGTTACCAATGTTCCAGTTCGCGAAGGGGAAACCGTCGTACTGGGAATTCAGAATGCCGAGGGGTCGACGCTCATGACCCTCGCCAACATGTCCGTCATCACCGCCGAGGTAAAGGTGGACGAAACCGACATCGTCAACGTGGCCCTCGGCCAGACCGCTGTCGTTTCCATCGACGCCTTTCCCAACCAGACCTTCACGGGCAAGGTAACAGAGGTGGGCGATCAGGCCTTGCTGCGCACCACCGGCGTTGCCACGTTGCAATCCACCACGGGCACGGAAGAAGCCAAGGATTTCAAAGTGGTTGTCACGCTCGACCCCACCAAGGTGGATCTCCGCCCAGGCCTCTCCTGTACTGCGAAGATCACGACCGCCGGCAAGTCGGACGCGTTGACCATCCCTATCCAGGCGCTGGTGATGCGCGACCCGGCTGAAGAAGCCAAGCTTTACAAGAACCACGGCAAGGCTGCCACAGAAGGACCGGCTATCCCTGGCAAGCAGTCCACCCTGCTGCAAGGCGTCTACTTGCTGACGAATGACGATGGCCGCCTGCGCGCACGCTTTGTGCCCGTCACGACTGGCATTACCGGCACCACGGACATCGAGGTTCTCAGCGGCCTGAAGGCCGGCGATGAGATTGTTACCGGCCACTACAAGATCCTTCGCATGCTCCGCAGCGGTACCGCAGTGAAACGTGATAACTCCGTCGCTCCCCTCGTATCTTCTGACGACAGCTCAAGCTAAGCCAGGTTTTTTACGGAGATAACCTATGACCATCGACACCTCCGAAGTCGTCGCCCCGGATCAAAACCGCATCGGCGCCAATGCCGACGGGCCGCATCCTGGCGACGTCATCGTCACCGACAATCTGTGGAAGACCTACGAGATGGGCGACCAGCTCGTCCACGCTCTGCGTGGCGTCGACATTCGGATCCAGCACAACGAGTACGTTGCAATCATGGGCCCCTCGGGCTCCGGCAAGTCGACCCTGATGAACCTCATTGGGTGTCTCGACAGCCCATCCGAGGGACGTTACTGGCTCAACGGCCACGATGTCTCGCAGCTCAACGACGATGAACTTGCGCGAATCCGCAACAAAGAAATCGGCTTCGTCTTCCAGACCTTCAACCTGCTCGCGCGCGCCACGGCCCTGCACAACGTGGAGCTGCCGCTAATCTACAACGGAACCTCTGCCACCGAGCGCATCGAGCGCGCCAAGCAGGTGCTAACCTCGGTCAACCTCGGCGAACGCATGAACCACAAACCAAACGAGCTCTCCGGTGGACAGCGTCAGCGTGTCGCCATCGCTCGCGCGCTGGTGAACAAGCCCTCCATCATCCTTGCGGACGAACCTACCGGCAATCTCGACTCCAGGACGTCAGTCGAGATCATGGCGTTGTTCGACAAACTTCATGCCGATGGCAATACGATCGTGCTCGTCACCCATGAGCCAGATATCGCCGACTATGCTCATCGCGTCATCTCAATCCGCGATGGTTCCGTCGAATCGGACGGCCCTAGCGCGCGGCGGCGTCACAGCTAGCTGTGGCAAGTCACAACTCCCTCTCGCGACACACTGAGCGAGGCTGATCTGCCTCGATGATGCAATTCGCTCATTGTGCCCAATCCGACTGGCGTTCGTCGCTGCATGTGAATCTCCCTAAGCAGCCCCCGCGGCACTTCTCTGACTACCGTTACACCGCCGCGCATCTAAACTAGCAGTATGGATAAGCGCGTCCGACTTCTGCTGCTGCCCCTCATTTTTCTATGCTGCTGCAAATTGGGCTACGCAGTTGATTCCCGATTTGATCTGATCGGCCCCAAGATTGACGTTCGCGTCACGCGCGACGGGCAGACACTTCCCATTGCTGCGGTTCCAAATCTTCAGCCCGGCGATAAGCTCTGGATCCATCCCGATCTTCCCTCCTCCCAATCCGTCCGTTACCTCCTGATCTGCGTCTTTCTGCGCGGAAACACCAACCCTCCCCCGGAAGACTGGTTCTACCGCATCGAGACATGGGATCGAACTGTCCGCGAAGAAGGCGCCTTCGTGACCGTACCCGCGGACGCACAACAAGCTGTGATGTTTCTCGCTCCCGAGACCGGAGGCGACTTCAAGACACTCAAGTCCGCCGTGCGCGGACGCCCCGGCGCCTTCGTTCGCGCCTCGCAGGATCTCATTGAGGCTGGCTTCGAGGAAGCGCGCATCGAGAAGTACGTTGCCTCCATCCGGCGCGTGCCCCCATCGGACTCCGCGAAGTTGCTCAAGCACTCCGATCTGCTCGCCCGCACCCTGGCGCTGAAGCCCAACGAAGCCTGCTTCAAGCAGCCCATCGACATGCAGTTCACCTGCCTCACGCAGACCGGGTCTCAGATTGTCATGGACGACGGCAACGGACAGACGATCGCCAATGTGCTGAACGGCCCCACCTCCGACCTTATCGCCCAGGCGAGCTACACCGCAGCCGCAGGGGGTGGCCTGTACTCTGCCTACGTCGGAGCTGTCGTCGACGTCGTCCGTATCATGAGCAAACTACATACGGCGCAGTATCAGTACATTCCCGCCATCAGCTTCCCCCAGGACGACGCGATGAATCTGCGCCTCAACACTCCGCCGTCCTTCCATAATCCGAAGTCCGTGCTGGTCATCGCTCTTCCCGCGGTGCAGCCGGCCGTCACGCCACCCCTCCGTCCCACGAATCCCAGCGAGGTCACATGCCTCATCAAGCCCTCTGTCGTCCTTCCCATCGAAGGAGCGCCGCTGGTCTTCTCCACTGACTTTGCGCATGAGCTGGTCCTCCACCTGAACACACCCCCCGGCGCACCAGCCGAACCCGACATCCCGCTAACCCCAGACGCATATTTTGGCGGCCTCGTGCTTCAAAAGGATCAGCAGCACCGCATACCGCTGCGTGACGTAACACCCCTGCAGACGGCATCCGGCCAACCCAATCCGTTCGCCAACCCCAGCCTCGCGCCGCACCAGAACACTCCACCGCCAAAACCCCAGCCAAAGCCCGTCCTGCTCACCGGCGTTATCAAGGGCCGCTGGGGTTTCGACGCCTTTACCGGGCCCACAGTTCAACTGCAGCAGCTTCCCGGCTCGAACTGGACCATCGTGCCCGCGGCGGGCTCCAGCACCGAGCCAACCTACGACCTCATCGCAGGCCACACCGCCAAACTCCTCCTGACGTCTACAGGTTCAGCTTGCGTTCACAGCATCACAGCCAACCCCAGCGATCAGTCCCCATTTCCGGTGCCATTCAAGCCCGAACCCAAACCAGACCAGCCCAACGATCTCGCACTCACCCTCCCGCTCGAGCATGACCTGACGCCCGGCGACCTCCATCTGGCAATCCAGCAGTACGACCAACCCAAAGCCGACGTGGTCTCCGCGCGCACCTTCTCCGAGCCCTCCACCGTCACCGCCGTCGAGCTCCACGCCGGCGATAAAACCCTGGTCGTCACCGGCTCTCGGCTCGGCGAGATTGAGAAGGTCACCCTGGGCGATCTCGTCTTCTCGCCCGCACCAGATGCGTCCTACGACACCCAGCCCGCGGACTCTGCATCTTCCGGGACGTTACATTTCGCATTGCCGGCCGGCGCGCCTGTTCCGCCCACGCACGTCAATGAAAGCCTGACGGCCAGCATTGCTTTGCGCGATGGACGGATGCTCTCCTTACCCCTCACCGTCTCTGCGCCTCGCCCCGTCATCACGCTTCTGCGCAAGTCGGCGTTGCCGGAGGCGAAGACCACCAACATCTATCTCTCCAACCCAGACGACCTTCCCCTAAACTCCCTGCTCACCTTCACCCTCAAGAGCCCCGATCGCTTCCCGCGCAACGGCCAGATTGAGATTGAAACGCTCGACGGGACCCTCCGTACGGTGCTCACGCTTGCGCCCTCCGGCGGTTTGCTCCTCCAGGACCCCCACACTATCGTCGCAACCCTGGACCCTCTGCGCTCCTTTGGACCCAGCGCCTTCGGTGCCCTGCGCATGCGTGCCATCTACCCCGTAGTCGTCGACCGTCGCAACGACCACCGCTCAGAAGCCGATGTTTCCAACCCATCCAACTCCGACACAGACGCCGACGACCCCTCGTCGCCAGCCAGCGATTGGCTGCCCCTGGTGACGCTCGTCCGCCTGCCAACCCTCACCCAGCTTCAGTGCCCAGCCGACATCGCGCAACCCTGCACCGCCAGCGGCTTCAACTTCTTCCTGCTGCAGTCTGTCTCCGTCAACCCGGACTTCTCCAGCCCCGTGCCAGTTCCCGACGGCTATACCGGGACCAGCCTCACGATTCCCCACCCCTCCGCCGCCACGATCTTCTTCAAGCTCCGCGACGATCCAGCGAGCGTCGACTCCGCCGTTCTGGCCGTCCCCGCACCGCCAGTCGCAGCCCATGTTCGTCGCTCCGTCCACGCTGTCCATGGCGAAGAGGAGCCATCGGTTTCCGATACCCCCGAAACCTCTCCCATGACGTCTCCCGCAACCACTCCAAACACGACGAACCAGCCTCCAGCGCCAACCACCCAACCAACTACGACGCCCCAAAAGCAGGAAAGCCCAGCGCCAGTAGCGCCGAGCTCTCCTTCCACACCATCACCTTCTCACGCCTAGCCTCGCCTACAGGCTGGACCCTCAAGCCAGACGGATCGACCCTCCCGGCTCAATCACCGGTGTCTGCTTCGATGCGGGCAGCTTTCTGCACCTTGCTATGCCGCGTCGAGTACCCGAAGTAAATCACCAGGCCGATGAGGAGCCAGCTAAAAAATCCAATCTTCGCCGGCGTATCCGATGAGACCATCAGCGACACCGAGATAAGGATGCCCATAATGGGCACGAACGGCACCCACGGCGTGCGGAACGGTCGTGGCGCGTCGGGCTGCTTTTTGCGCATGACCCATACCCCCACGCAAACGATGCTGAAGGCTAGCAGCGTGCCCAGGCTCACCAACTCACCCAGGAACGAGATATTGAAGAACGCCGCCAGAAACGCTACCAGCACGCCGACCACGATCGTCACCAGCCAGGGCGTGCGGAAGCGCGGATGGATCCGCCCCACCCAGCTCGGAAGCAGTCCGTCGCGCGACATCGTGTACAGCACGCGAGTCTGGCCAAGGATCATCACCAGCATCACCGAAGTGAGGCCGGCAATCACGCCGACGTCGATGAGGCACACGCCCCAGGTCGCGCCGATCGCCGCCGCACCGTCGGCCACCGGAGCCGCCGTGTTCAGCGCCTTGTAGGGCACCAGGCCGGTCAGCAGTCCAGCAACGATGATGTAGAGGACGGTGCAGATAATCAGCGAGCCGAGGATGCCAAAGGGCATGTCCTTCTGAGGATTCTTCGCCTCCTGCGCTGCCGTCGAAACGGCGTCGAATCCGATATACGCAAAGAAGACCACGCTCCCCGCGCGCATAATGCCCGACCATCCGTATTGCCCGAAGTGCCCGAGGTTTTTCGGAATAAACGGGTGCCAGTTCGCCATCATGTGCGCCGGATGCGCAAACGCGAAGACTGTCGCGATTCCGATGAAGAACAGCACCACCGACACCTTGATGATCACCGCGGCGCTGTTGAAGTTCGCTGATTCACGAACGCCGACGACCAGCACGGTCGTGACCACGATAATCGCGCAGAACGCAAAGATGTCCACCTTGGCCGAGAAAGCATGCCCGAACATCGTCAGAGCCACCGAAGGCGTCGGATTGAACGGCAACCGAATGCCGAAGTACCCTAGCAGGCTGCTCACGTAGCCGCTCCAGCCGACCGCCACCGTTGCCGCTCCGAAGGCATATTCCAAGCACAGCGCCCATCCGATGATCCACGCCACCAACTCGCCCAGCGTCGCATACCCGTAGGTGTACGCCGACCCGGCGATCGGGATCATCGCCGCGAACTCTGCGTAGCAGAGACCGGCAAAGACGCAGCCTGTGCCCGCCACTATAAACGACAGCACGATCGCTGGCCCGGCAAACTGCGCGGCAGCCGTTCCCGTCAGCACGAAAATGCCCGTTCCGATGATCGCGCCAATTCCCAGCGTGATCAGGTTCAATGGTCCCAGAGCGCGCTTCAGTCCGCTGCCGCTCTCATCCTCCGCCTCGTGCAACAGCGCCTTCAGTGGCTTGACTGCAAACAACTTTGCCATGCGTTACGGTCTCCTAAACCCTAAGCCTCTTCGCTACGTCCAACACGCCGCCACACCAGGTACACCGGCACACCCAGCAAAACCAGAATCAACCCCGGCCATGTGTACTGAGGTTTATATCGCAACAGTACACCACAAATCCACACCGCCAGCACGATATACAGCGCCGGCAGCACAGGATACCCGAACGCCTTGTACGGCCGCGGCGCATCAGGACGCGTCCTGCGCAGCACAAACAAGCCGCCAATCGTTAGCACATAGAACACCAGTACCGCAAAGATCACGTAGTCCAGCAGGTCCCCGTAGCGTCCACTCAAACACAACAGGCACGTCCAGCCCCACTGCATCCACAACGAGTTCGTCGGAACATCCGTCTTCGGATCCAGCTTCCCCACCGACTTGAAGAACAGGCCATCCTTGCTCATCGCGTAGTAAACCCGCGCCCCCGCCAGCACCAGCCCATTCACGCATCCGAACGTCGATATCAGGATCGCGCCCGCCATCAGCTTCGAACCAATTCCTCCAAACGCTGCCTCCATCACCGCCGTCGCCACGCGATCCCCCGGCGCATGAGCAATCCCCGCCATCGGCAGCACACTCAGATACACGAAGTTGCACGCGACATACAGCGCCAGCACTATACCTGTCCCAAGCGCGAGGCTCAGCGGCAGGTCCCGCTTCGGGTTCTTGATCTCCCCCGCAGTAAACGTCACGTTATTCCAAGC
>JBAVDD010000081.1:0-12725 GCA_049587035.1 Acidobacteriaceae bacterium
GCAATGACCGGTTCAAAGTGTTCGTAATACCCCCGATGGAGCGCGGCAGCCTCGCTCGCCTGCAGTGGCGCGTAGATCGCTGTGGACTGAGCCCAAGCGCCCGCATCGAACACGTCAACGCTGGCATCGAGCCCTTCAAAGCAATCGCGCCAGTCGCGGAGAGTCTCCAGAACCGTCTGCTCGCAATCCTGCGTGAATCCAGGGTCTGGACAGCCCACCCGCAACCCAGCCACCGCGGGCGCAGTCGCGACCGGCAGTTCAAGCAGCGCATGCCCAAGCAGTGGACCATCGGCCAGATCGCCATAAAGCCAGCCGACGGTATCAAAGGTGGCTGCAAGGTGATAGCCCCCGCCCCAGAGGCTGGCCGGATTCAGCGTGATGGAAGAGCGATAACCTGCAACTCCGCAGAGCGCTGCTGGAGCGCGGACGGAGCCACCCGTATCGGTACCAATCGCCGCCATCGCGGAGCCCTCCTGCACGCTCGCGGCCGCTCCACTCGACGATCCACCCGTGAGACAAGCGGGGTTCAGTGGCTGGACACAGTCCCCAAAGTCGCGATTCTCTCCAGTGATGCCGTAGGCAAGCTGGTGCAGGTGTGTTTTTCCGGTCAGAATAGCGCCGGCAGCACGTAGCTTCCGAGCGACAGCGCTGTCTTTCGCGGCGATGCCGTGATGATCAAGGTAGAAGCGCGATCCGCATGTCGTCGGAAACCCCTCCAGCTCGAAGCAATCCTTAAGCGAAACAGGAACACCCCAAAGCGGCTGCGTGGCAATATCATCTCTGCACAGTTTGCGCGCCTCACCGTGCGACCACTCCACATCTTGGGAGAGATAAACGTTCTGGCTGGCATTGTGGTTCGCTCGAGCCAGTGCTGCATCCAACGCCTCGAGCGGATCTGCGTCGTTGTTTAGGTACATGCGCCGAAGTCCTGCGATGGAAGAGTTTCCAACTGCCATGAAAGTATTCTACCGTCGTAGCACCGCCCACGCTTCGGCGTTACGGTATAACCCTTTGCTGAGATCAGGCGATGATCACAACGGGTGTTTGTAAGCTGCCTCTGCGTAGGCGCAGAGTGGTTCTTGATGTGGCAGTCAAAACTGTGGAACGGTCAGGACGCTGCTTTTCGGACGTTCGCCGTCGAAGGTCTGGTACTTATCATCCTCCGTCTCCCAGTACGAATAGCCACGACTGTGCGGAGATCAGGCGTTGCTGACCGCGCTTCGCAACATTCGGTACGCTTCGTTAATAGCCGCCATGCGCTCATTGGCCAGCGCCTGCTCAAACGCGTTCCCGCACTCAAAACGATCCGGATGGCATTGATTCACAAGCTTCCGATAGGCCGCTTTTATCTGCACATCGACACTCCCCGCGCTCAACTGCAGTAGCTTGCATGCACTCTCCTGCGTCATCGGATGCACTACCCCCATCTCATCGACTGCATTGTCGGATACCGTTGAGACTTCCATCTTCGCTGGCTCGGTGAATCCGACATTCGTTTTCTCTGAAAATCCTTGTAGCCACTCCGCCCGATAGCTTGTTGCCGGCGCAACGGAGCATGCCGTCGGCAATGGTTTCTCCGCAAAGGTTCGAGCTTGCATCCAGGACCACATACTCAACTGATCGAGCTCCGCAAGACTGTAATCCCCCGTCGGTTCTGCATCGCTCTGCTCTCGCTGGCGCCGATGCTTCTGCACTGCTGGTGAAAGACCATGGGTCCAGCGGTCCTCAAAGAAGCTGGCATCTACCTCACACTCGTCGCCGAGCATCTCCAGAATCTCTCCAGCTAGTGGCCACGTCACGGCTGCATCCACCGAACCCGGCGCTACCATACGAGCACCATGCTGTGCTGATTTCCGGGACACGCCCCTGTTTTCATAGGACGAATCGGTCATCTCTCACCAACGCTGATTGCCTCTTGCCGCAAACTTTGCACGGCCACGCTGAAGCACTCCAGCTATCGGCACTCGACCGATATGTTTCTATAGGTTCCCGGCACACCCGCCTAGCTCACCCAGGCAACGATATACACCCGGACGTTCGGCATTCCCGGAGAACACCATCAAGCCCGCATATGCATGAGCTGCAATGCAGAGAGCAGGCCATATACTATCCATGGAATCATTTGACTCTTCGACAGATCAGGCTACCGCATGCCAAGTGAGCAGTGTTCTTTGGGCCCCGTGACGCAACCTTCGCAAGCGAGTTGTGCGTGGGGGCCGGCATGCAATTTTCATCCTGGCATTCGGAATGTCCTTCTTCGAGCAATCATTGCAGGCATTGTTGCGGCCACCTGCTTGCAACTGCCGGCCACTGCACAGAGCGGAGAACTGACTCCCTCGCACACCGAAGTAGCCGAGGCGTCCTCCGGGACCGCAGGATCCGCCTACATCCCCGTGGACAGCTGGATCTACTCTGCCGCGATGCGCCTCTACTATCTCGGTTATCTGCCTACCGCGTACCTCGACATGCGCCCATGGACGCGCGTTTCGCTCGCCCACATGCTGGAACTGTCTCAGGATGCGCTGCAGTCCACCTACGCTCCAAGCGAGGCCATTGAGATCAACGCGCGTCTGCGCCAGGAGCTCGCTCCCGAACTTGCCAATCAGACCGCGTCCTCGCTGCGGTCCGCCAGCGTTTACACCCGCGTTCGCCAGATTCACGGCAGCATCCTCGACGACAGCTACCACCTCGGCCAAACGATTGTGAATGACTACGGGCGCCCTAACCAGCCCGGCTTTAACAACATCACTGGCTTCAGTGCCGAGGCCCAGAAGGGCAGGTTTAGCCTGTTCGTTCGATCCGAGTATCAGCACGCACCCGCCGCCATGGGCTACTCCGCCTCCGTTGCAGCCCAGCTTGCTGCCATCGACCTGACGCCGGACGTTCCCCAGACCACCATCCCCGAGGGCCCGATTTCCGGGCAGGACACCTCCCAGATCATGGAGGCGAACGCCTCCGTCCATGTGCTGGGCCATGAGATATCCTTCGGCCGCAGCGACCAATGGCAAGGCCCCGGCCTCGGAGCCAGTATGGGTTGGTCTAACAATGCAGAGGACATCTACAGCTTCCGCATCAATCGGGTGGAACCCCTTTACGTGCCCGGCCTGTCTCGCGTCGTTGGCCTGTTTCGTTACGACTTCATGGTGGGTTCACTCAAAGGCCATGCCTTTCCAAACGCCCCGTGGATTCACATGGAAAAGATCAGCATGAAGGTGACTCCGGACTTGGAAGTCGGCTTCATGCGCTCCGTGATCTGGGGTGGTCACGGCCAACCTTGCCTGCAGCCCGACGGTACCTATATTCCGTGCAACGTTCCCATTACAATCCGCACCTTTCTCCGGAGCTTTTTCAGCGTCACCGCTCCACAGCCCGCCGTCAAGTTCTCTAAGCAAAACCCAGGTGCGCGCTTCAGTACGTTCGACTTCACCTGGCGAGCGCCGTGGGAAAATCACCTGGTTACCGTCTACATGGACTCGTTCGCCCACGACAACGTCTTTCCCATCAGCAACCTGGGAAGATCTGGTTTGCGGCCAGGCATTTATATCGCCCGCTTACCTGGGTTGCCGCGAGTCGATTTCCGTGCCGAAGGCACCACTACGAACGTGCACGACCCGGAAAGCGTCGATGGGCGGCTCCTCCTTTGGGAGGGCGTGCAGCTACAGGGCTATACCAACAAGGGCTACATCCTCGGCGACTGGATTGGAAGAGAGGGAACCGGTGGCCAGGCGTGGCTCACCTGGCACCTAAAGCCGGATCAACAGATCCAGCTGCAATATCGTCAGGCGAAGGCCGCCGATGACTTCATCCCCGGAGGAACCACACAGAATGATCTCTCCGCGGAGGTCGTCTTGCGCCCCCTCCGAGCGTTGGAAGTGAAAGCTTCGCTGCAGGGTGAACTCTGGAAAGCACCACTCATCGCCACAGGCCAACAACATAATGTCGTCGGAACGGTTCAGATCACGTACTACCTGCGAGGAAATTAGCAAGGCCGCACTTCGGATCAAGGTGTGGTGTCGCCATATGCGACCCGCCTGAAGCTGAAAAGCTCTTAGGAGGGAAGGAACAGCTCGGAAGGCATCGATCAGGTAAATATCGATCAGGCAGACTGCCGAACCTCTGAGGGAACCAAGTCTCCCTCCGCAAGTGCAGTGATCGTGTCCGATGACTTCTCTATCCCAGACTTCGCCAAAAAGAACCGCGCAGACTCCGTCGGGATGATCCTGCGCGATCGATTGCCGAGCTTCAATGCCGTGTCCAGCAGAATTCTAAGATCGGTCCGAAAGTTGGTCGTCTCAATGTAATGAACATCCAGCTTGCACTTCTCAGGATTCAATACTGTCGTCACATAACGCTCGACGATCTCCTCCGGAACGCCTTCGAGTAGGCCTTCCTCATGAGAGAACTCGATCGTCGCGGCCCCAGTAATGCCCGGGCGGCACAGCATGCAGAGATTCTCGTGCTCCGCAATCTTTGGGCGCGGACCAACAAAGCTCATGTCACCACGGGCCACATTGATCAACTGCGGCAACTCATCCAGCTTCAGCCTCCGCAGCCATACCCCTACTTTCGTCATCCGAGGGTCACCGTGCCGAGTCACGGTGGGGCCATGCTCTAAGCGCTCCCTGTGGATTTTCATGGTGCGGAACTTGAAAATGGTGAACATCTGCTGGCGCAGACCCACACGCTCCTGGCAAAACAACGCCGGACCCTCTGAAGTCATCTTGATCAATAATGCGATCAGCGCAATCACCGGCAAAAACACAATCAGAGCGATCACGCCTAAAACGAGATCAAAACAGCGCTTTCGCCTCGACATGCACCATGCACTGACGTATCGTGGGCAAAACATCGTATCCGCACCGGCCCTAAGGAGTAAGGGCTCCTGCTTCGACGAGGGGTAACTGTACTTAATGTTTGGGAAGCTCTTGTTCTTGGTCGCCGACTTGATCATTCAGACTACCCACCCCACTTGGTCGGCGGTTATGCCGTACAACTCGGTTACTTAGGGAACAACCTTTAATGTTCACTCTTATACATGGTATATGAGCACTTGGATTCGCTTTGGTGACTATAGTTGCTAATCGATGGGTTGCCCGTACGTTTTATTGAGCTCTTTGTTGCAAGTTTCCTGCGTAATCATTGTCTTCGACGTAAGCTCCATCCATTTGGGGTACATAAACCTTTAATGAATTTGCAAGCCTTTTGAAATCAAATGCTTATATTAGGTCAGTCATTGCGGGGCGCATCCGTCGCTCGGACGAATCCCTACGCCTTGAGTCCTTTATCGGCAGAATAAAGGGTTGCTTGAGATGTACTGTTGCGGAACAGTCTGGTCCTTGTTCGCAGGAATGTCGTGCTAGGCACATGGATGTGCTTTCTGCAGATAGGCCTTGAGATAGATCAATACACCAGGTTGGACGGCCTGGTGTATTGATCTCATGTGAAGCTAATCCTTTTCTAACAACATCGAGATCATCGTGGTTGGATCCCTGAAGGCCTCAACGACAACTATTTCATCAACGCCGCCAGCGGGTAACAGATCATCGGCTTGTCGTAGATGGGAAGCAGTTGCTTCGACAAGGCCTGGGTCACCGGATGCAGCCGCGTTCCAGAGCCTCCGGCCAGAATGATCCCTTTCATCGCACCTCCGTTGTGCGCGCACGGTCACCATAGTTCGAGCTCACCCACTCCTGGTACGCCCCATCCGTCGCCGACGCGACCCACTCCTTATTGGCGAGATACCACTCCACCGTCTTGCGCATCCCCGTCTCGAAATTCTCCTCAGGCTTCCAACGCAGCTCGCGTTCCATCTTACGCGCATCAATCGCATAGCGCCGGTCATGTCCCGGCCGGTCTTTCACATAGGTGATCAACTGCGCGTGTGGCCTATAGGGCGAATCCGGCACCAGCTCATCGAGCAGCGCACAGATCGTCCGTACAACCTCCAGGTTGCTGCGCTGGTTGTTGCCCCCAATGTTGTACGTCTCACCCACCGTGCCCTTGTCCAGCACCTCCGCGATGGCCTTGCAGTGGTCGGTCACAAACAGCCAGTCCCGCACCTGCATGCCGTCTCCGTATACGGGCAACGGCTTCCCAGCCAGCGCATGCGTGATGATCAACGGAATCAGCTTCTCCGGAAATTGATACGGCCCATAGTTATTCGAGCAGTTGGTGATCAGCACCGGGAGCTTGTAGGTATGAAACCAGGCCCTGCCTAGGAGATCGGAAGCAGCCTTGGAAGCCGCATAAGGGCTGTTGGGCGCATAGGCCGTCGTCTCCGAGAAGGCGGGATCCTCAGGCTCAAGCGTGCCATACACCTCATCGGTAGAGACATGAAGAAACCGAAAACGTTGCCGCTCTTCTTCATCCAACTCCGCCAAATAAGCCCGAGCCGCCTGCAACAGCGTAAACGTGCCGTCGATATTAGTCTTCAAGAAAGCATCAGGCCCCAGAATCGACCGGTCCACATGGCTCTCAGCAGCAAAGTGAACAATCGCCCGAGGCCGATACTCCGCAAGCACCTTCGTCACCAACTCGTGGTCACAGATATTCCCATGTAGAAACACGTGATCCGGATCGCTCTTAACTGAATCCAGATTACGAAGATTACTGGCATACGTCAGCGCATCCAGGTTGACGACGCGCCCCTTGCCAGAGCGAATCCACTCCAGCACAAAATTAGAGCCGATGAATCCTGCACCACCTGTAACAAAGATTCCATTATTCATGCACGTTCCCTATGGCCGGCCCTTCCTCTTCGCTACGCCTGTGCGATCTCTGCAAGCGCCACCTCGTTTAGACCACTGGGATCTTGCCCATAAGGTCGGGTGTGATCGAATCCGGACACAACGTGCCAAGACGGTCGCAAGTTATTCAGGGGTTTAAGAGCTCGTAGGATCATCAGCACCCTCGTCAGCGCCCTCAAGATATCTCTGGGATTGTCACTGTGCCACTAAACCAATCATTTAACTAGGTTTAGTGGCGGGGACGACGGGGCTCGAACCCGCGACCTCTGCCGTGACAGGGCAGCGCTCTAACCAACTGAGCTACGTCCCCAAGATTATTGCAACACCTTGGCTATATGTCACATAGAATCAAGCATTTCTCAGCTTACGCTCTTTTCGCTCGATTCTACCCGTTCGTCGTTGTGTACCCGTTTTCGGCCAATTTTAGACACCAAACTGGACACCAAAATCACGAACCAACAATAAGATTAAGTCTAGCAGAAGATGCAGCTTCTTGGGGTCGATTCATTCTCTGACCGGATCAAAAACCCCGGCATGCTTATCCGGTCGGCAGCTACTCACTTCCGGTCCATCAAGCCGAGCAAATGGATGGCGTTGGCAATGACCGCAATTCCCATCTTGCAGTAGCAACATTCACTCATACAGCCGCGTGAGCTTCGCGCATTACGATTTGCATTGCGGAAACGCGGTGATGCGAAGCTTAGCCGCCGCATAGGGAATGAGCGTGATGGTTTCCTCCTGCTGAATGCTGGCTACAGGGCTTTGCGGCAGCGGGTTAGCAGCGCCGTCCTCGGCGCGCCATTCGTCAAGCTTGCGCGCCTGCACGCTGAGTTTGACTGGGGCGCCATGGCGCATGAAAGGCCCTGCGCCAACCTCGGTCTCTGTCACTTTGACGCTCTGCTCGGGTGCGTCGGCGTCGACCTTCAGCGCATAGTTCCACTGGTCTGTCGGGAAGACCTGCCAGTCGGCAGTCATGCCGCGGTCGCGGAGCTTTACCCAGTCCTCACCAATGCCGTAAGAGAAGACCAGCGGGCCTCGATCCACGGCAATGGAATCGTTGAACCAGCGGGAGATGCGTGGCGACATTGGAAATACTATCTCCACGCGATCGCCGATCTTCCATGTGCGCTCGATGCGCGCAAAGGAACCTGGTGCTGGAGATGAAATTGACTGGCCATTCACGGCGATGGTTGCGCCGGCTGCCCAGGCGGGAATGCGGAGCAGAAGCGGAAAGCTCAGGGGCGCGGAGGGATTGACGGTGAACTTGATCGTGCCGCGGAAAGGATAGTTCGTCTCTTCGAGCACATGAACCGTGGTTCCGCGCAGCGAAGTGCGCACTTCGCAGGGTGCGTAGGCAGCCGCAACCAGACCGTCCTGCTCATAGTTCTCGCGCGCGCCGCAAAGCATGAACAGACTGTTGGTGAACTTCGGCCATCCCTGACTGAAGTTAGCCGTACAGCAGCCAAAGTTGGGCTCCAGTCCATAGAGATTCGACTCCGGTCCGTCGGTGGTCCAAGGCTTTTGGTGAAGGCTGCACTCCACCTGATTCGGCTCCTGGTTGTACTGGTGGGCCCACATATCGTCGGTGAACGCTCCAGGCAATGCATTGAAGGCCAGTTGCTCAAGCCGGTCGCCGAGCGACGGATCGCCGGTAATGGCAAGGGACTGCTCAAGCGAGAACATGTACTCGACAACGGTGCAGAGCTCCGATCCCTGAGATGGGTCGAGGCCTGCAAGATGCTCGTCGCAAGAGAACATGCCATTGGGCAGGCCATGATATCTGTTCAACTCAGAGATCATTTTAAGCACCGCGGAGCGGTCTGCGGGATCGCGTGAAACTAGCGACCACACAGGGCCTGTCTTGATCGCCTGTCCATTGTTGACCCCGTGCGTTGCGAGGGCCACGTCTTTCAGTCCGTTTCCTGCATCCAGCTTTAAAAACTGGCGGGTGATCTTGTGGGTGTAAGGGAAATTTGCAAACTCAGCCATCCAGTCGTAACCCTGTTTGTGCAGAAGATTCGCCAGTTCGAGCAGCTGCGGTGAGCCGGTGCGGTTGTATAGCCAGATGACGCTCAACAACTCGTCCTGCCAGCGGAACTTTGCCCAGTCGCGCAGAGGTCGCGTCGGCAGCGCAGCTAGCTGGTATCGGAAGTACTTTTCCATCACCGGAATCACACGCGGGTCGCCGGTCAGTTCTTGGTATTGTGTAAGGGCCTTCAGTATCACGATGCGTGGCCACCAGTCGTTGTTGGATGCGGGTCCTATCATTCCGTTCGGCGCCTGGTGGTCAAGCGTCCAATCCATAAATCGCTGCGCCTTCGCTTTGAGGATCGCATCGTCGAGAAGGTAGGCCAGAGGTAGAAGGCCATCCAGGAAGTAAGGGCCGCGCTCCCAGGCCTCGCCCGTACCGCCCAGCCAGCCACTGTTCGGGCCAACGTCTGGCCAGGTTTCGTCCAGGTGTCCGCTTAGTCCGTTCGCCTGCGTCCGAAGTTGCTCATCAAGCCAGCCGCGCGCGCGTATCGACCCCAGCGGCAGACTGTAAAACGCACTGGAAGCCAGTGGCGCGCGATTCTTGATCGCGGGGGAAACGGCTAAGTGCGACAGCATGGCAGCCGAAATTGTGCTGGCGGACCCGAGCAGCAGACTGCTTGCAGGTAATGTGGATGCCAGGCCTAGCATCCCAATCCTGTTCAGAAACTGGCGGCGGGTAGAAGAATCTTGCGCAGAAGGCCGCAATTATTACTCCTAAGCTGACTTTGTCTTTATGTTACATAATGCGGATTTCGCGTCCATAGTTCAAATGATCTATTTCCGTTTCGTAGGTTCTTGCCGCGAGGGCGTGACAGTTTGTTTAGAGGAACTGCTTACCTCTTGGCAGGAAAGTACTTGGGCGTCTCTGAAAAGATGCGCCCAGGCTTGAATCCAGCTGCTTCGATTCCGAACTCAAAATTCAATCCTTCCCTGAAAAGCAATCATGCGCGGTGAAGTATCCCCGCCAAGTCCCACACCAAGCAGTCCGGTAGGCGGTTCAGTTGTACTTTGCAGCGTTCCGAACTTCGCGACGGGCGAGCCTGGGACACCTGCCTGAACCGTCACTGGCAGTGCGAAGTTCGGATGATTGAACGCATTGAAAAGCTGGGTATCGATGCGCAGCTTGATGCCATCCTTGATCTGAAATGTCTTGGTGACATACATGTCCGAATAGGTGAAGTGTGGCCCGCGTACTGAATTGCGGCCTGAGTTGCCGAACTGGCAGTTAGTCGGATTGTCATTCTGTACGCCAAGCGTGCCGGTATAGCACGCCCCTGTCGTGGGATCGACAACTGAGACGAACGCATCGGGGTTGAGCCACTGCTTTGTTCCGGTGACGGTAACCCCCGGATAGGGAGTCTTGCGATAGAGCGGTACACCTGCAACCCGATTCGCATAATTTGGCAGGGCGAACTGGATGGTCTGCGCAGGGTTCGATGCCTGAAGGACACCATTGCCGTTTGCGCTGTATGCCTGACTCAATACACTGAAGGGCAATCCGGAATGCAGGAACGCAGTCTCAGAAAAGGCCCATCCTCCAAGGACTTGACGTAGAAGTGTGTTGCGGGAATGGAAGGGTACCTGGTAAATCCCATAAGCGGAGACATTATGGCGAACATCATAGTCGCAACTGGCATACTGCCGGCTCAACTCACCTGGCAACGGTGAATCCAACCCTGCCGTGGAGTATGCGAGCAGGCCCCCATTCGAGACTTCATCCAGGCAACGGCTATAGGTGTAGTTGCCGCGCACGGTCAACGTTCCCAATTGCTGTGTATAAGCAGTCTGCAGCCCGTTGTAGATGCTGTTAGCACCGGTTTGGAACTCGGTGACATTTCCGAAGCGCTGATCGAGCGGCTGATTGTATGGAAATGGCGCGAAGCATCCTGCGCAAACGTTCTGGTAGCCGTTGAGCTGCACCTGATAGGGCTCATGCAGCCCGCGGGTTCCTACATAGTCTGCCTTCAGGTTGCCGTGCTGCCCAATC
The DNA here is from genome assembly GCA_049587035.1 of Acidobacteriaceae bacterium. Classification (GTDB taxonomy): domain Bacteria; phylum Acidobacteriota; class Terriglobia; order Terriglobales; family Acidobacteriaceae; genus Granulicella. The sequence goes on from JBAVDD010000081.1 coordinate 10,765, forward strand.
TGTTGCTCGATGCCGAGGTTGTACTGGTAATAGTACGGAGTCTTAAGCTTGCCGGTCGGAAGCGTATTCAGACTAACGGCAAGAGGGCAGGTTGGTGCTCCCAGCTGAATACCGGCACAGGGCGCACCGCCAGAGTTGAAGTTCGCCTGGAACGACGTATTGGCACTTGCTGTCGCGTCCACAGCGCTTCCGGGAACGCCCGGGGCGATAGCGATCCCACCGACCTGGCCGGCGATGCCGCCAACGAAGCTGGGGTCATTGGGAGCGTTTAGCAGACCGTTGTCCGCAAGCTGCTGCGGGATGATGTCGTTGAAGACGCCGAACCCCGTATGGATGGCGGTATGCCGAAACATCTGGTACGCAAACGAGGCACGCGGCTGGTACGCGAAGAGAGGAGTTCCTGCGAACAGAGTGCGGGTATGACCTAGAACAACTTGATCTAACGGCTGGTCCGTCCGATGCGACGCATCCAGGAAAGAGCCAGCGGTACGCGAAAAGAGACCTTGCGGACTGGTGACATTGGTGTTCCAGGTAACGCGCATGCCATAGGTAATCGTCGCCTTTGGAGATGGCTTCCACGTGTCCATCCCATAATATTCAAGATTGCCGACGGCCACTCTTTCTTTCAGCGACATAGGAAAGTTCTGCTGCGCAGCATATGCGGCTCCGTAAGTGAACTCTGCAAGATCGTTGTAGGTTACCGTCGGCACAATACCTTCCCCGAGGTCGTAATCGCTGGTGTCGACGCGGCGTGTCTGAATGCCGAAGTGCAGCGTGTGTTGTTTGAGTGTCCATGTCAGGTTGTCGTTGATCTGCCACTGCGTCACCTTCCGTCCCTGAGGAAACGTGTTGTCCAATCCGCCAAATGTAGTGAAAGGCACACTATCGCTGCTCGAGGCGAGGACGATGGGGTAAGTCTGCTGGACGTGGTCATAGTTGTTCGGCTCAAAGATGCTGGAATACCAACTCATCCCAGGGTTGAACTGGTTCACGAGGCTCGGGGTGAACAGATGCGTGTAACCGACGACAAACGTATATTGCGGCTGCGGGGAAAATGAATTGAAGATAGCGTTGATTGGGTCCGTCGATTCTGCCTGCAGGCCGTCATCTCTTTGAAAGCGATACCAGACGCTGTCTTTGGCATTGATCGTGGCATCCATCCTCAACACGATCAGGTCCTCCGTGGAGAGCGCGTTCAGAGACCGCTGCTGCTGTGCTGCGCAGCCGTCACCGTCAAGCAGAGTGCCATTGGTCGGAGCAGGCAAGAGATTCCCGGATGAGTCCAGCGGACAAGTTGTGATTGCCACCGGCGAGCCACCAGGAGCCGGAAGCAGGGAAAACATGTTCTGATAGAACGGAATCTCGGCAGGCTCTGCGGGAAGATTGACGCCTGTGACCGGATCGAGCCCACCAGTGGCAAGTTGCCCGAGCGTGAACTGCTGATAGGCGGGTGTCGGCAAGGTAGCTGCCGTGACGATCGGCGATGCGATACGGATGCCCTCATAGTGAGTAAAGAAAAAAAGCTTGTTCTCACGGATCGCGCCCCCCAGGCTACCTCCGAAGAGATTCACGACAGAACGGGGCTTTCGGGCGATATTGCCCGGCGTATCGTTCGCATGAAGAAAATAATCCTGAGCATTTAGCAGCGACCCGTTGTAAATTTCCGAGATGTCGCCATGAAATGCATTGGTGCCCGCCTTGGTGATGTAGTTGACCTGGGCCACCGCGTAACGGCCTTGATCGACAGAAAAAGAGTTGGTGTTGACGGTCGCTTCCTGCACCGCATCAAGCCCGATGACCAGGTTTGTCGCAAGACCGATATTGAGGCCTAGCCACGGATCGTTCGAGTCATACCCGTCGAGGATGTAACCGTTGGAGGTCGCAGGCAAGCCATTGAACTCCACGTTCCCGTACCCACCGGGCGCCTTCGCATCGCTTGCGGAGCCGGCCGTGTTCATCAA
>JBAVDD010000082.1:0-9421 GCA_049587035.1 Acidobacteriaceae bacterium
GCCCACGACACCTGCCGCTGGAACACGCGCGGTGCCGACCGTTGCCCCGGTATCCCCAGCTGCGCTCGCGCCATCTCCATCCGCAATGCCGGCACAGAGAGCCGAACCGGAAACAGGCTCCCCAGCAACCACCCCTGCTGCTACACCAGACACCGCGCCCCCCGCAACAACGCCAACGCCAGCCGCCGCACCCGCGCCCACAACCACGTCTCCCCCACAGACTCCGGCAACAACACCGCCAGCCACCACAACGCCGCAGCCCGCTCCCTCAAGCAATCCTTCGGGCTTTTAAAGCATTCAGCACCCTTCCACACCAACCTCTCCACTCACGAGCCGCCGCCATCCTTGCAGCGCCAACTTCTGCTAAAATCAAAACGTTGGTCATTGGATTAGGCAGCTCGATGTCGTTTCCCGGAGTCTTGCGCTTGTCCACAAAAGACCAGCCACTCACCTAATCCATTGTTCGGGGCGTAGCGCAGTCTGGTAGCGCACCTGGTTCGGGACCAGGGGGTCGGAGGTTCGAATCCTCTCGCCCCGACCATCTTTAGAATCAAGCAGTTAGGAAGATATCTTCCGTGCTGAATTTGTCTCCCTAAGGGGTCAATTTTGCAACTGTATTTTCGCCTCCAACCCTTTCTGGAACCGTGGAACCGTAGCCTCCTCTGAGCGCACGCGCACTCCCCGAAATCGTCGGTGCTTCTTCTCGCCAACGCGCTGCGATGCGTACTGTACTACCGGCTGCCTTTTCAAGTCCGCAAGCACTCTTTGAACCACATCCACGTCTAGCTCAGCAAACAGCTCATCCGTTGAACATTTCACAGCGGCAGGTGGCCTCAGCCATCCCGGATCACTGACGGACACAGCGCAATCAGTTCAGCAAGAATCCTGGCAACTCACTTCGAAGTGTTTCGGTGATGGATGTCTCCGGCGCTTCGCTGAAGTCAGCACGGAATCGCACCAGGTGAACCCGCCACGGAACGCAGCATCAGCCGGAAAGATGGGCTGCTCATTGGTGGGGAGAAACAACTTCCACATTGGCTTGGTTTGTCGTGCGTTTTCTCTCATGGCCGCCGCGCTTACGTGTCTCCGCCGCTCAAGACTTTCAGCAGCGCAAAATCCAGGTTGCTCGCCACAGCCTCTTGGACGCACACAAGCCGCGCATTCTCCAGCGTTGAGAGTGTCCGCTTATTTGCATCATCCGCAGACCTACTCTCCGCCAGTTCACGCGGGCGCAGCATCACCGCAAGACTTCCCAGGAGCCTTACGCAATCTGAATGAAGCTACCCTTCCCATTGCGGCTACCGCCGTAGAGCGCAAAGATAGCTTGCGTGGGGTGCGCCGGAGACATAGTGCGAGTAGCTGCCTCCGATACGTCGCAAGGTCATCATCCCTGCAAGCAATCTCCATCAGGCATCTATTCCAACGCGGTGTGGGGTAGCTTGCATCTGGTGCTACTGTCGACACCTTGAGATGTAATCCTCAGGCCACATAGGACGTGCATTCCCTACCCGTAGATAGACCACCAAGCCGCCGGGCAAGCCAAGCAGGTACTCATCCGTGTCAAACTGCCCCGGCGCACCTCTGGCAAGTCCAGCCACGCATAGGACCCCACGCCGCCCAACGTATCGCTTGCCTTTAGCATCCCACATCTGTCACAGGCCTCCACTGATTTCTGTCGCGAAGCACGACCCGTATCGCGGATGGAAGGCTTCTCGTCAGCAGCTTGCGCTGTATCCGTTGTCTAACGAGAATCCGATTTCGCGCTTCTTACATACGCTCCATGGCACCGGGCAGGCATGGCCCCCGGCGCCTAGAATACCGTTACCAGGCGAAGGGTATATTGGCGCGAAGGGCCGAGTGCGTTGCCGGAGAACAGTCCCCCGAAGTCGATTACTTCGAGCGTATTACTCAGGTTCTGGGCCTCAGCCTGCAATCGCACCGAGCGTTTTTCCTGCTTGTAAAGATTGGCTCCCACTGAAGCATTATCCGTGAGGTAGGGACTAATGCGGTCACGATTAAAGTTAAGGTGACGAATCACAACCTGACCGTATTCCGTGGCATATTGCTGAGCGGTTAGATCCGGTTCAAACGGCAGCCCGCTGTTGTAATCGCTGCCCAGGGCTATCCATAGCCCCGGAATAACTTGATAGCGTGCTTGGGCGCGCACCGTGTTCCGCTGGTCCTGCGAGTCCGGGAAATGTCTGGTTAACTGGGCGACCGCACTGGCAGCGTCATCACCAAGAAATAGACCGCCAGTTACTGGGTTCCAGACATTCCCTACGATGTAGGAGTAGCTGGCGAACCCGGAAAAGCGCCCCCAATGTTGCACTTCGAGCTTGGCCTCCGCTCCATAGAGAACGGCCTTCCTGAATGCAATGGGGAAGCTGATCCCGGTGCTCAAAATCTGCGAGTCGTCGGCATAATTGTTTTCGTCACGGCGGAACATGTTCCCGTCCAGTCGCAGCTTAGAGAAGAATGCTTTCGTTGCTCCCAATTCATAATAGTTTCCATGAGAAGGCTCGACCGGCAACAGCAGTGCCGGAACGCTGGTGTCGAGAGCTTCCGCAGCCGGGGAACTGGACAAGAGAATGTTTTCAAAGGAGGGAGTCTGGAAGATCCGGTCGTATGAGGCGTGGAGATTCACGCCGATAGTCGGTAAATAGCGAGAAACTGCGACGCGGGGACTCAATGCGTTCTGATTCAAGAGCAGTTGGTAGTGGTCCCACCGCAACCCCGCATCGACCGACCAATTGCCAAGTCGAATAGCATCCTGCACATAAGCCGATTGTTCAAGATCAGGACGGCTGCCGGTAAAGGCAAATGTTGTCGCACCGGCGTCTAATATCCCCAACGTGATCGGGCATTGAGGATCTGAAAGGTCGGCACAGTCAGGCATCACGTAGTTGAAGTTTTCGTGCAGGAAGATCGCGTCGGATTCCACGCCCGCCTTCCATTCCTGTTTGCCGTGATGAACTGAGACGCTGCCGTTGAAATAGATCTCCTTGAAGTCGTTATGCTGGGTTGCAATCAGGGGCCATGATAACGGGTTGGAATTAAAATCATTCGAGTTATCCCGAGACATTCCCCGCAGCACGCCGACCACATCCGAGGAAAAGATGTGCTGATAGGAAATGCTTCCCATGGTTTCAAAGTTGCCGCCTGTCTGTAGCTGCCCGCCAGGAATGAACACACAATCGTCCGGCGCCTCGCCCGCGCTAGCAATTGAACAACCCACGGTGTTGTCCGCGTTCGGCACGTATGCCCCGTTCTGCTGCACCAGTTCGTTGGGGATCGCATAGCGCGCGAGTTCGTGGCGGACGATCAGAGTGAGATTGTCTTTCGGCGTTAGGGCCCTCTCATAATTCACCGAGAAGCCGGCAGTGGTGCCGTTGTTCGTATAATTCTCAGGAACCACCGGGTTGAGATAATGATCCGTCACGTTGCCGGACGCACTCACGCCAAGCGTATTCCCCTTCCATGTATATTGACCCTGCGTACTAGCCCCGGCCGTATCATAAGTCCCGCCGAAGAAAGTAAGGTGTCCGTGAAATCCTGGACCTTCGCTCTTGAGAGTGTTGACCTCAATGACGCCCCCCATCTTCCTGCCATACTCTGCGGGGATGCCCGCGGTGTAAATCGTGAGCGACTCTACATCATCGGCTTCGATCTCTGGCCCGAAGCTCGGCGAACGGTTGTCGATGAGCGGTATGCCGTCCACCACAAATTGCGTCTGATATTCCGATCCGCGCGGGTGAAGGACAGCATTGCCTTCATAGAGCCAGCCAGGTTCTGAGTTCACTAAGTCCTGCATGGAGCGGCCGGGAAGCGCGGTCAATCGCTTTTCAATCGTCTCTGAACCCATCACATTGAACGATCCAGCGCGATATGGATCGAACAGTGTGCCAGACGCGCTGACGGCTACAGATTGGGAAACTGAAGCCACTTTCAGACGAATCGTACGATCCAGGGGAAGAGCGGAGCGTATTTCAACCGACTCCGAAACCGGAGAGAATCCCTCCACCTGGATCTGTACTTGATAGATCCCGTAGGGCAACCGCTTGGCGTCCAGGTTGCCCTGATCATCCGTACTGAATGTTTGACGATACTCGTTGCCTTGGCTGACGAGTGCAATCACGCTCTTTATGCCCGATCCAGTAGGATCGTCGACAGTTAAGCGCAATTCCCCGGTAGCGCTTTGCGCAACCATGGGAAAAGAATACAAAAATATCGCAATCATCAGCATCTTTTTCATCTTCAACGTGTCACCCTATTGAATTGGCTTCAGAAGTTCCGAAACTATCCGTTTCTTGGCTGGACGAATAACATTCGGGCAACGGTAGATTTTTGGGAGTTTAAACCTATCTCTCCTGCCGCACGATCAAGATTTTTCGACTGTGTGATTCATCTGCCACAGCCTAAGCGACGTCCGCGCAGCAAACTGACCAGACACGAAGTAATCACAGATGCTCTTGCTCTCATTCCTAAATCCTCCGTTCACGTATGCTCCGGGGACATTACCTTCGCAGCCTCTGACATGGCACTGACGCCGTCTACTCCAACTGCAAGAACGGTGTAGGACGCCGAGTCTACTTTTTCCGGCGCGGGCTCGGTGAACTCAGGAGTCGTCGGGCGTAACGCAACAGTCTTACCCGCTGGCTCAAGCGTGCTCGTTCGGAAGACGCGATACAAGCGCGCTCCGGGTACCGGATTCCAGCTCAACGTCAGACTACCGTGCAGGACCACCTCTTTCACCCTTGTCGGCGCGCTTAACTTTGCAGCATTGTCTCTGGGCAGCAGTCCGAACACGCAGAACTGACCGGTTCCCACGTTCTCTGTACCAAAGCTCGCAAGATAAACCCTCCCGTTCGCTATCGTTGGAGGCGCCATCTTGGAGTATTCGCCACAATCGTCGCGTCCCGGGTTCTGAAGCGAATTCCATAGTTCGTCGCGTATGTCATCTGCATCGTAGGCATGGAGAATTCCAGGGTGCGACTCATGCCATGAGCTGCCAATCGCATGAATTGCCGCCCACAAAATTCCATCCTTGTTTCCATTCGCGGAAAGCGACACCATTGCTCCTGGAGGTCCTTGGTTTGCGACATCCCGCATCATGACCGGCGTCTCGTCAAACCTCCTCTCTTGCCGCCGATACACTTTTGCCTTATCTATCTGACCCCACATGTACAGCATGTCGCCCTGATTCGCGCTCTCCCAATACACGACACTATGCAAATGGGACACAGTGGCCTGAAAGTGCTGCGTCGCGTGTTTGTCCCCAAAGTGTCCCAGGTGTCTCGTGTCCAAGCTATAGAGCTCACTCTCTTTACCTCCGCCGACGACCATATGCATACTTGGAATGAGCGTCGCCCCCGAAGACTCCAGCAGGCGAACTGGCAACTAAGCCACCCGCCTAAGCCAGCAGATACTTCAACAAAGCCATCCGAATATAAAGTCCATTCTTCGCCTGCCGGAAGTAGGCCGCCCGCGCATTCCCATCCACATCCGGCGAGATCTCATTCACCCGCGGCAGCGCATGCATAATAATCGCCTCCGGCTTCAGCCGGTTGGCCACCTCCACGTCGATCACATACACATCCTTCACCGCGTCATATTCCTCCTTCGACGCAAACCGCTCACTCTGCACGCGGGTAATGTACGCCACATCCGCCTGCTCAATCACTCCTTCCAGCTTCTCCCCTTCATGAAGCGCAATCCCCTTCTCCATCAGGTACTCGCGATACCGCAGTGGCAGCCGCAGTTGCCACGGCGAGATCAAATCGATCGTCACCCCGGGATACAGACAAAGCAGCGGCAGCAGCGAGTGAATCGTCCGCCCATTCAGCAGGTCGCCCACCAGTGCAACGCGCAGGCCGCCCAGCCGCCCCAGCTCCTTCTTGATCGTGTACATATCCGCCAGCGCCTGCGTAGGATGCTCTCCCACGCCATCACCCGCATTAATAATCGGCACCGGCGAGATCCTCGCCGCCGCCTCCGCCGTTCCCGGCTCATAGTGCCGAATCGCAATCGCGTCCGCATACCCACTCACCACGCGAATCGTATCGCTGACAGTCTCCCCTTTCGTCGCCGAAGAGTTCGCCCGCGCATTCTCCGCCGTCAGCACGCCCCCACCCAGCTTCTGCATCGCCGCCTCAAACGAAAACCGCGTGCGCGTACTAGGCTCGTAGAACAACGTCGCCAGAATCCGTCCCCGCAGGGGGTCCGTCAGCGCGCGAAACACATCATCGCGCTCCATCTGATGCGCCGACTCAAACAACCAAAGCAAAAACTCCGGGTCCTTGAACTGCCTCGCGCTGACAACGTGCTTAAGTTTTTCCATCGAGGCGAAACCTCTCTCAGCCTGCCGGGTAAACCCTGCCTTGCAGAACGGTATATGTCACACGGCCGGGCATCGTGTATCCCTCAAACGGGCTCCAGCCGCACTTGCTCTTCATCTCTTCGCGCCGCACCACATACGGCGCATGTGGATTCACAATCGTAAGCGACCCAACATACCCCGCCTCAATCGCTCCATATCCCTTCCCAAAACTCCGCGGCAGAAACTCCTTCACAAACAGCCCAGGATTCCACGCGCAAACCCGCGCAATATCCTGCGCAGTGAACCCACACTCCGTCATCAACCACGTAGCAAACGAACCATACGTATCCAGATGCGGAACCCCGCTCACGCCTTCCAGCTTCTCTTCCAGCGTATGCGGTGCATGGTCGGTAGCCACATAATCCACCAACCCATCACGCAGCGCCTCAATCAGCGCCAGCCTGTCCTCCCTACCCCGCAGCGGAGGATTCATCTGCAACCACAACCTGTTCTCATCCGTAAGCATCGAGTCATCAAAGAACAGATGATGCGGCGTAGCCTCCGCCGTCACACGCACACCTCTAGCCTTCGCAGCCGCAATCTTCCCCAGCCCGCCCTTCGTCGAGTAATGACACAACTTCCCTACCAACTCATATCGCTCAATCAAATACAGCGCAAACTCCGTGGCCGTAATCTCCGCCCGCGCCGGCCGCCGCTGCTCATGCGTAGCCTCGCCTTTGCTCTCGCGCAGAATCGCCGGGTCCTCACAATGAAAGCTCACATTCTTCCCGCGATACTTCGCAATCACGCCCTCAAGCTGCTCCTGTGAAGCAAAGAACAGATCCCCCACCGAAGGCCCCATGAAAGCCTTGTACGGTACATGCCGCGTCAGCGGACTCGTCTCCGGCCCAATCCCCGCATAAAGCGTCACATGCACATCCGACATCGCCGTCAGCCGCTCCTTCGCCGCATAGCGCTCATCATCCACCGGAGCCACCGGATTATTCGGCATATCCGCAACCTGCGTCACGCCACCATGAATCGACGCCGCAGAGATCGTCGCAAAATCTTCCTTGTACACCTGCGACTTACTCACATCATCTCGAGCATGGATATGAATATCGCCAAACCCCGGAAAAATAATCTGCCCCTCAAGATCAAGATCACTCTTCCCAATCCGCGGCCCTACTCGCTCAATCAATCCCGTCTCGGTATTGATCTCAATCGCACCCTCAAACTCGCCATCATGATTCGCAATCAACCCCTCAAGACGCAGCATAGCCAGCCCCTCTCGCAGCATTGATCTCATCCCGCAACGTCCGCGCCGCACTCGCTGGATCCTCACTAAACACAATCGCCCGCGAGCTAGCAATCAGCAACCCCATCCCCTTCGCATCCAGTCCCGCCGCAACTACCGCAGCCACATCACCACCCTGCGCACCCACTCCCGGCACAAGAAACGCAACCTCCGGCGCAATCGCTCGAATCCTCCGCATCTCCTCGGGGTACGTCGCTCCCACCACCAGCATGCAGTTGCCAGCCGAGTTCCACTCCGCACTCACCTGCCGCGCAACCATCTCCCACAGAGGCCGTCCATCGCACTGCAAATCCTGCAACTCACCCGCACCCGGATTCGACGTCCGGCACAACACAATGCTCACCTTATCGCTCCGCTCCAGAAACGGCATCAGCGCCTCTCGCCCCAGGTAAGGATGCAGCGTCACCGCATCGAACCCCATCGCATCGAAGATCGATGTGGCATATCCGCGATTCGTATTTCCAATATCCCCACGCTTCGCATCGCAGATCGTAAACACCTCCGGATGCTCCCGCCGCAGATACTCCATCGTCAGCTCAAGCTCGCGCAACCCCTGCGTCCCCCGAGCCTCATAGAACGCCATGTTCGGCTTGTACGCCGCAGCATAAGCATGCGTCTGCTCAATAATCCAGCGGTTGAACGCAAACAGTGGCCACTCATCATCCTTGAACCGCGACGGAATCCGTTCCAACTCCGGATCCAATCCCACGCACACCAGCGAACCCACCGCCTGCGCTCGCCGCTCGAACTTTTCCATCCCTGCGCTCGCCATCTCGACTCGAATCCCCTTACTCAAACCCATGCCGCTTCGCCCACGAACGAGGCTCCATCAACCAATCCCGCACAACCTCTGCTCCAGCCTCATCGATCATCCCTTGCTTCAACGCGCACTCCAGCACCACCGGAAACGTAGTCGTAGCATGCAGCCGCACACCCGACCTCGCAAACAACTCCACCGCCTCCGGAAAGTCGTAGTTGATGATCGCCAGGCAATCACTCACCACCGCACCCTCCGCACGCAGAGCCTCAATCGCAGCAATGCTGCTTCCCCCCGTCGTCACCAGGTCCTCCACCAGCACCACGCGGCGCCCCGTCACATCGCCGCCCTCCACACGCTTCTTCGTCCCATGTTCCTTCAGCTCTTTGCGTATAAACACCGACGGCAACTTCATCGCAAACCCCAGCGCCGCACTATGCGGAATCCCCGCCGCCTCCACGCCGCCCACCACATCCACCGCAATTCCGCGCTCGGCGATCAGTCCTTCAAAGCCGCAAATCACCTTCGCCCACTGCTCCGGCCAGAACGGAAACCGCCGGTTGTCGCAGTACACCGGCGACTTGATCCCCGACTTGAACGTAATCGGAGCACCCGGCCGAAACCCCACACCTTCAATCGCAATCAACGCCTCAGCGATCTCACGACTCTGCACCTCATAACTCATAGCCTCAAAGCTCATGCGCATGCTCCTTGATCTCTCGCGCCAGCTCCGGGTTCCACATCGCCGCGGTAGCCGACATCACCACATCGGCTCCAGCCCTGCGGTACTCATCAAACGCCGTCGCATCTCCCGCGCCGCCCACTCCCTCAATCACAAACTTCTGTCCCAACTCATCCCGTATCCGCGCCAGCTTCGACGCCATCGCCACGCCCGCCCACTTCACCGAGCTCCCACACACACCACTCCGCAGCCGTCCCTCACCCGGCAGCGCCTGCTTCCCATCCTCACCCACAATCTCCGCCGAGATCGTATTGATCGCCGCAATCCCATCCACGCTATTCCCCACCT
>JBAVDD010000083.1:0-33942 GCA_049587035.1 Acidobacteriaceae bacterium
ATCTAGACCCCCGCACAACACTCCTCGACACCCTGCGCGAAAACCTCAACCTCCCCGGCACCAAAAAAGGCTGCGACCACGGCCAATGCGGAGCCTGCACCGTCCACGTCAACGGCCGCCGCGTCAACTCCTGCCTCTCCCTCGCTGTCATGCATCCTCACGACGAGATCACCACCATCGAAGGCATCGGCCAACCCGGCCACCTCCACCCCATGCAAGCCGCCTTCGTAGAGCACGACAGCTACCAATGCGGCTACTGCACCTCCGGCCAGATCATGTCCGCCGTAGCCATCCTGAAAGAACCCATCGGCCCCACCGACGAAGACGTCAAGCAAGCCATGTACGGCAACATCTGCCGTTGCGGAGCCTACCCCAACATCGTCGCCGCCGTACAACAAGTCCGCAAGCAAGCCTGACCTCCAACCGTCGCCAAGCCAACGGAGCCAAATATGCAGCCCTTCGACTTCACCCGAGCCTCCAGCCCAGAACAAGCCATCCAGGCCCAGGCCGCCACACTAGCCGCCAACACCCGCTTCCTCGCCGGCGGCACCAATCTCATCGACATGATGAAGCTCGAGGTAGAACGTCCCACAACCCTCGTCGACATCAACGGCCTCGATCTCTCCGCCATCAAGCCCACGCCCAACGGCGGCCTCTACCTCGGAGCACTCTCGCGCAACTCCGACGTAGCTCAGCACCCCACCGTCCTGCGCGACTACGCCGTCCTCTCCCAGGCCCTGCTCTCCGGTGCCAGCCCCCAACTCCGCAACATGGCCACCACGGCCGGCAACCTCCTCCAGCGCACTCGCTGCGTCTACTTCCGCGACACCGCCTTCGCCTGCAACAAGCGCGACCCCGGTACAGGTTGTTCCGCGATCGAAGGCTTCAACCGCGGCCTCGCCATCCTCGGCGCCAGCAAGGACTGCATCGCCACCAACCCCAGCGATCAGAACGTAGCCCTGACGGCCCTCGAAGCCACCATCCACATCCAGGGCAAATCCGGCACCCGCGAAGTCCCCATCCAAAACTTCTACGTCCTCCCCGGCACCACGCCCCACATCGAAACCGTCCTCCAACCCGGCGATCTCATCACCGGCGTAACCCTCCCAGCCCCACGCCCCGGAGTCCGCAGCGTCTACCTAAAACTCCGCGACCGCGCCGCCTACGAATTCGCCCTCGCCTCCACCGCCGTCCAGCTAGGCACGGAAGGGAAGCGCATCACCTTCGCCCGCATAGCCCTCGGCGGAGTAGGCACTAAACCTTGGCGCTCTTTAGAAGCCGAGCACGAACTAGAAGGCCACCCCGCAGACCTGGCAACCTTCCGCCGCGCCGCGTCAGCAGCCCTCCATGACGCCCACCCCCAAACCGAAAACGCCTTCAAAGTAGATCTAGCCCAGCGCTGCATCGTCCGCGCCCTAACCATGGCCACCAAGTCCGCCTAACCTTCTCGGAGACCACCATGCGCTTCAGCGAATTCATCGCCACCATCGACGCCCCCCAATCCGCCGCGCCCTCGGAAACTGTCGCCGACCCCTCCTCCATCATCGGCGCCCCCGTCCCCCGCGTCGACGGCCCTCTCAAGACCACCGGCACCGCCATGTACGCCGGCGACTATAACTTCCCCCACATGGTCTACGCCGTTCCCGTCTGCTCCACCATCGCCAACGGCAAAATCCGTTCAATTGACGCCTCCGCTGCGGAAAAACTTCCTGGCGTCCTCCTCATCCTCCATCACAACAACATCAAGGGCATCTACCGCAACGCCCCCGGCACCGGCCCCATCAGCGAAACCCGCCCGCCACTCTCCGATAACATCATCAGTTACGGCGGCCAGTACGTTGCCCTCGCAGTAGCCGAAACCTTCGCCCAGGCATCTGCCGCTGCCCACGCCGTCCGCGTCCAGTACGACGCCGAAAAGCCCAACGTCTCACCCAACCTCGACGACGCCATACCCGCCATCGGCGCGCCCGGAGGCCCCGGCATCGAAAGCGAGCGCGGTGACTCCGACGCCGCCTTCGCCTCTGCGCCCGTCAAGATCGACGCCACCTACACCACTCCCGTCGAAACCCACAACCCCATGGAGATGCACGCCACCACCGCAGTCTGGCATGGGCAGCGCGTCACCCTCTATGAATGCACCCAGGGCGTCGTCAACCACCACAACGTCATGGCCCAGGTCCTCGGCGTCCCCCGCGAAAACCTCGAGATCATCTCCCGGTTCATCGGCTCCGGTTTCGGAGGCAAGCTCTTTCCCTGGCCTCACTCAGCCCTTTGCGCAGTAGCAGCCCGCCAGCTCAATCGCCCCGTCAAGCTCGTCGTCACCCGCAAGATGATGTTCTCGGACGTAGGCCATCGCCCCAACACCATGCAACGCATGCGCCTCGGCGCTACCCCTCAAGGCAAGCTCCTCTCCCTCCAGCAGGACTACCGCAATCACACCTCCGAGCTCGAAGACATCCGCGAGAACTGCGGCGAAGCCACGCCCTTCCTCTACAGCACCGCCAACCTCCGCGTCTCCTCCGCTCTCGTTCACCGCAACGTCGGCACCCCCACCCCCATGCGCGGCCCCGGCGCCGTCCCCGGCCTCTTCGCCGTAGAGTCCGCCATGGACGAGCTAGCCATCAAGCTCAACATGGACCCCGTCCAGCTCCGCCTCGGTCTCGACACTCTCACCGACGAAGAGAGCAACAGGCCCTTCTCCTCGCGCCACCTGAAGGAGTGCCTCCAGGTAGGCTCGGAAAAATTCGGCTGGTCTCGCCGCACGCCTCAAGTAGGCTCCATGAAGGACGGTGACTTGATCCTGGGGTGGGGCGTAGCCTGTGCGTCGTGGGGTGCCGGCCGCGGCGGAGCCCAGTGCTCCGTCAACTTCCTCCCCGATGGCTCCGTCCGCGTCAGCTCCGCCACCCAGGACATCGGCACCGGCACCTACACCGTCATCGCCCAGGTCGTCGCCGACAAGACCGGCATCCCCCTCAACCGCATCGACGTAGTTCTCGGCGACAGCTCTCTCCCTTCCGGTCCCATGTCCGGAGGCTCCACCGCTACCGCCTCCGTAATGCCCGCCATCGTCGATGGCGTCGACGCTGCCATCAAGAACCTCCTCTTCATCGCCACCCACACACCCAACGGCGCCTTCGCCAACCAGAAGCCCGAAGACCTCGCCCTCACCAGCGGCCGTATCCACGCGAAGTCCCAACCCTCCTCCTCCGGCACCCCCTTCGGCGACATCCTCCGCGCAGCCAACCTCGCCGGCGCACGCGGTGAAGGGAAGTCCGGCGGCAATCCCAACTCCAGGAAATACTCCATGCACTCCTTCGGCGCTCAGTTCGCCGAAGTCCAGTGGGACCCGGGCATCGCCCGCCTCCGCGTCAGCCGCTTCGTCACTGTCATCGACGGCGGTCGCATCATCAACCACCGCACCGCCACCAACCAGGTCGCCGGAGCTGTCGTCATGGGCGTCGGCATGGCCCTCTTCGAGAACACCCTCTACGACCACCGCACCGGCGTCCCCATCAACTCCAACTACGCCGACTACATCGTCTCCACCTCCGCCGACTGCCCCCTCATCGACGTCCACTTCCTCGACATCCCCGATCCCCTCATGGGCTCCTACGGCGCCCGCGGCATCGGCGAGATAGGCCTGGCCGGCGTAGCCCCCGCCATCACCGCCGCCGTCTACCACGCAACGGGCGTCCGAGTCCGCAACCTCCCCGTCCGCATCGAAGACCTCCTCCAACCAACCGACAAAAACAAGGCCATCTAGACCCGAAAACCCATCGCAATACGCATGCTGCACAAAAACGACCTCAAACCCCCATCGCGCAGCACATAACCGGGTTCAAACCCGCCTCAAAACAACACGATTTCCTAACTAAACAAGATCTCCTTCTCGCGCAGCTCCTTAATCGTGTCCCGCAGCTTGGCCGCCTTCTCAAACTCAAACTTCTTGGCAGCTTCACGCATATCACTCTCAAGATTCCCAATGTAATCATCAAGTTGCGCCTGAGTATCAAACTCAGGAAGCGTAGCATCCTCTTCAGTAAGGTCCGCATAATCCGCCTTCAGAACAGTAGCAAGCGAGTCGTTCAAAGCGCGTATTATCGTCTGCGGCGTGATCCCATGTTCCTCATTATAAGCAACTTGCTTCTCCCGCCGCCGATCCGTTTCATCAATAGCCCGCCGCATGGAATCCGTCATTTTGTCCGCATAAAGAATGGCCCGCCCCTCCAAATGCCGCGCAGCCCGCCCAATCGTCTGAATCAAGGAGCCTTGCGACCGAAGAAACCCTTCCTTATCAGCGTCTAAGATGGCAACCAACGAAACCTCCGGAAGATCAAGACCCTCCCGTAAAAGATTGATTCCAATCAGCACATCGTACTCACCCTTGCGAAGATCCCGCAGCAGCCGAATACGCTCAAGCGTCTCAATTTCAGAGTGCATATAACGGCACCGCACCCCAACCTCGGTGTAATAATTCGCCAAATCCTCCGCCATCCGCTTGGTAAGCGTAGTGACAAGCACCCGCTGCTGCTTCGAAGCGCGCTCGCGAATCTCCGCTAACAGGTTGTCAATCTGGCCTTTTACAGGCCGAATCTCAACCTCAGGATCAACAAGCCCAGTCGGCCGAATGATCTGCTCAACGACCACGCCCGACGACTTCGTCAGTTCAAAAGGCCCCGGCGTTGCAGAAACATAAATCGTCTGCCCCACCCGCGTTTCAAACTCCTCAAACCGCAACGGCCGATTATCCATAGCCGATGGCAACCTAAAGCCATAATCAACAAGATTTTGCTTGCGCGACCGATCACCGTGCCACATTCCGTGAAGCTGTGGCACCGTCACATGAGATTCATCAATAAAGACAAGAAAGTCTCGAGGAAAGTAATCAAGAAGTGTAGGAGGAGGTTCTCCCGGCAGCCGTCCTGAGAAGTGGCGCGAATAGTTCTCAATGCCGTGGCAGAATCCGACAGATTTGATCATCTCGAGGTCGAATCGAGTCCGCTGGTGAATGCGCTGAGATTCGACCAGGCGTCCCTCTTTTTCAAGTTGTGCTTCCCAATCACTGAGCTCAGTAAGAATTCCATTGATGGCAGCACTCTTGCGTTCGGGAAGAACCACATAGTGACTCTTCGGATAGATGGGCAGGCGCGAATACTTCTGCTTGACAGTGCCGAACAGGGGGTCAATGAGCGAGAGTGAGTCTATTTCATCTCCGAAGAGCTCTATGCGAAATGCGTTTTCGTCGTAAGTTGGGTAGATTTCGATGACATCGCCACGCACGCGAAACGTCCCACGGCGGAAGTCCACGTCATTGCGTTCATAGAGGATTTCGACGAGACGACGTGTGATGTCCTCGCGCCTTACTTTCTGTCCCTTCTCCAGCAGCAGCAGCATGCCGTAGTAGGCTTCGGGGGATCCCAGCCCGTAGATACAAGAAACGGAACTGACAATGATTGCGTCCCTGCGCTCAAATAAGCTGCGCGTTGCCGAGAGACGGAGCTTATCCAATTCATCATTGATGGTGGATTCCTTTTCAATGTAGAGGTCTCCGGCTGGAATGTAGGCTTCCGGCTGATAGTAGTCGTAATACGAAACGAAGTATTCTACGGCATTGTTGGGAAAGAACTGTTTGAACTCATGGTAGAGCTGGGCAGCGAGGGTTTTGTTGTGTGCAAGCACTAGGGCAGGCCTGTTGAGTTCTGCGATCACTTTGGCCATCGTGAAGGTCTTTCCGGAACCGGTGACCCCCAAAAGCACTTGATCCTTCTCGCCGGCTTCGAGCCCTGAGACGAGTTCAGCGATGGCGCGTGGTTGATCGCCCTGCGGCTTGTATTCAGAAACGAGCTGGAAGTCCATCCCTGTAGGATAGGGCATGGGAGGGCAGAGATGTCTGAGCAGAAGACGGAGCTTTGGCTGATTCGACACGGTGAGACGGAATGGAGCCTCGATGGGCGACATACAAGCTGGAGTGACATTTCGTTGACAGAACGAGGACGCGAGCGGGCCAAGTGGCTGCGCAAAGCACTGTCCGGGGCGAAGTTTTCGGCTGTATTTGTGAGCCCTAGACGTCGGGCGTTAGAAACGTGTGAGATCGCCGGCTACGGAGATCGAGCGGTCATTGAACCCAATCTGCAGGAATGGAACTATGGCGAGGCTGAGGGCAAGACAACCGCGCAAATGAGAGAAATTTACGGGATGCAATGGAGTGTATGGACTAACCCTATCATCGGCGGGGAAACGGTAGAACATGTCGGCGAGCGCTCGGATGAAGTGATCAGGAGGTCGCTCGCAGCAGGCAAAACAGGCGAGGCCGTCGCCTTATTTGCACATGCCCATATTTTGAGGATTCTGGCAGCGCGGTGGATTGGTCTCCCGGCATTGGCAGGAAGTTTACTTGCGCTCGGTACCGGAAGTATCAGCATCCTGGGGTTTGAGCGCGACACCCGGGTTGTTTCCAAATGGAATCACGTTCAAGAAGACAAGTAGGTAGCTGCCCTTCATGGAAGTGGCTGCTTCCGACTTTGTTTGTAAAGCGAAAATGGGGCAAGAGACGAATGCATTCGATAGTTGAGTTGGAACACGTGCACGTAGCACGTGGAAGCAAGATTGTTTTGCACGACATTAGCCTCCGGATTGCGGAGGGTGAGCATCTTGCGATTCTGGGGCCAAATGGTTGCGGCAAGTCCACCCTTCTCAAGGCGATCACTTGCGAGCTCTACCCTTTGGTCCGCCCTGACACAAGAGTGCGCATCATGGGACGTGAGCGGTGGGACTTGACCGAACTTAGGCGCAGGATGGGAGTGGTTGCCGCAGAGTTGCCGGGAAAACAAACTCTCTCGATTACTGGACTAGAGGCAGTGCTCACCGGATTCTTTTCCAGCTCAATTCTGTGGCCGAACCTCTCGATCACGAAAAGGATGCGGGACCGCGCGGAAGAAATCCTAGAACTCGTGAATGGAGAAGCTTTACGAGAAATGCTTGTGGGTGAGATGTCCGCTGGGCAGCAACGGCGCGTGATGATCGGCCGGGCTATGGCTGGGACCTCCTCGAATCTTGAGGAGGGTAGCGTTGAAATGCTTCTTCTAGATGAACCTTCAAATGCTCTCGACCTGGCTGCACAGCACGATCTGCGTGAGATGTTACGCGGCCTTGCCCAGCGCGGGACGACCATCTTGCTAATCACCCATCATATCGCTGATATCTTGCCCGAGATGGATCGTATCGTACTCATGCGTGATGGTCGCATTGCAGCCGACGGTAACAAACGCAGCACGCTCACGGAGCCGATCCTTGAAGAGCTATTTGGCAGGGAGATTGCCGTTACCGAACGCGATGGATATTGGAACGCGTGGTGAGTGATCTAGCGACCAGTTCCCGTTGAGCTCAACTGCAGGGTTACCAACTCAGGGCGTTGAGTCTTGCTGGGTCCAAGCACGGCGATCGTGGGCAACGGTCCTCGCACCATGGCCACCTCGTCGCATGCGTAAAGGCGGGGGCAAGTTTGGCAATCTTTATAGATCTTGTCTGGCATAGCGTTGCGGTCGGCAACTCGAAAGCCAAAGTGTTCGAAGAACTCCGGAATTCTGGTGAAGAGGCAAACAGAAAGCACGGCGTGCTGTTCGGCTTCTTCGATAAGGGTGCTCAAAAGGAGCCCACCTGCTCCGTGCCCCTTGGCCTCTGGGCGCATAACGATGGATCGCACCTCAGCCAGATGCGGTCCATAGAGATGTAGCGCTCCACATCCGAGGAACTCGCCTTCGTGAGTTTCGGCGACGGTGAAGTCCCGAATATTTTCGCAGATTTCGGCGTAGCTTCTCTGCAAGAGCGTCCCGTCACCCGATAGGGAATTCACGAGGTCGAAGATGTTTCTCGCATCCTGCAGGCGAGCTTTATGTGCGTGGATGTCAGGCACGCGTCACCTCCGAGGTCGCCGCCACACGGCCATCTGTCCGTTGGTTCACGCGATCACGCGCAGCGCTAAGTGCCTGCTGTACACGAGTCGTAGCCGTCCCTCCGATGACGTCGTGACAGTCGAGAGTGGCTTGCAGTGTAATAGCTTGCCGGAAGTCATCCCCAAATTCAGGGCTGAACCGCTCCAAATCCTCGCTTGATAGAGCGTTCAGTTCGACACCTTGCTCAAGCGCATAGCGCACGACATTGCCTATCACCTCATGGGCTTTCCGGAATGGAACACCCTTGTGGGTTAGATAGGTTGCAGCGGCCATTGCATTTAGATAGCCGGATTGGGCTGCTCGGCTCATCTGGTCGAGTCGGAATTTAAGCGATTTCGTGAACGCGGGGAGAACGCTAAGAATTCCTGAGATCGTATCGGCCGCGTCAAAGATTGGCTCCTGACCCTCCTGCAGGTCCTTGTTATAGGCAAGCGGCAATCCCTTGATGACTGTAGTGAGTGTCGCTGCAGAACCCGCAAGCCGGCCGCACTTGCCCCGTATGAGCTCGGTCAGGTCAGGGTTTTTCTTCTGTGGCATTGCACTTGATCCGGTGGAGAACCGCTCTGGCAGATCGAGAAAGCCAAACTCTGCGGTGGAATACAGCGTTAGCTCCTCTGCAAAACGAGAGATGTGAAGCCCCAGGGTAGACAGGGATTGAGTGAATTCGAGCGCGAAATCACGATCACTCGTAGCATCCATGCTATTCGGTGTTGGAGCATCGAACTCCAACGCCGCGGCAGCGATATTGCGGTCGAGACAAAGTGTCGCACCAGCTACGGCGCCGGAACCTAGTGGACAGAAGTTCATACGTGAGCGTGCGTCAAGGAGCCGTGAGTGATCCCGCTCTGCCATGGTGACGTAGGCTAGAAGCCAGTGCGCGACGAGCACGGGCTCGGCACGTTGCAAGTGCGTGTAGCTGGGCATGACCGCGGTGCCAACTGATTCCGCTAGTGAGATCAGAGATGAGATCCAGTCCTCAAGTCCGTGCAGGGTCTCGTCAATGCTGTCGCGGACGAACAATCTCATATCCGTGGCAATTTGTTCGTTACGGCTGCGCCCGGTGTGGAGTTTGAGCGCCAGGGTCCCGATCTCTTTCGTGAGTTCTAACTCGACGAAATGATGAATATCTTCGGCCTGTGGAGACGAAGCGACTAGGGCGGCCCCAATCTGCTGCGTGCTGGTGACATAGTCCGGTTCTGGAGACGAAACCGAGATGCGGTGCGACCAGGCCTCTGCGCGCGAACCGACAGAAGCCAGGCCGCGTAATGTTGTCTCCAACTCTTGTCGCGTAAGGATTCCTGCGGCTGCGATCATGCGCGCGTGCGCGCAACTTGCGGCTACCTCCTGAGGAAGCAACCGCCAATCAAACGGAAAGGATCGCTGCCACTGCTCGAAGGTGCGGTCTAGTGGCTCGCGGAAGCGGCCTGACCACATCTTTGCGGGTTGTTGTTCGTTAGACACGGATTCAGGCATACCTCTCGTTATTCTTTCTCTCTGGCGCTGCACAAGAGCGGCATTTCGCTGCCTTGGCTGAGGGCGAGGAGGCCGGCTTGGGCGTAGGTCAAGAGCTTGGCGCGGGTGTCGGTGATGTCGAGGTTGCGCATGGTGAGCTGGCCGATGCGGTCGCGGGGGGAGAAGGTGGATTCGCCTTTTTCCATAGTGAGGCGCTCGGGGTGGAAGGTGAGATTGGGCGAGTCGGTGTTCAAGATGGAGTAGTCGTTGCCACGGCGCAATTCTAACGTGACTTCACCTGTGATTGGCTTCGCGACCCAGCGTTGCGCGGCTTCGCGGAGCATGATGGCTTGAGGATCGAACCAGCGGCCCTGGTAGAGAAGACGGCCAAGCGTACGGCCGTTGTCGCGGTACTGCTCGATGGTGTCCTCATTATGGATGCCGGTGATGAGGCGCTCGTAAGCAATGAACAGCAGCGCAAGGCCTGGTGACTCATAGATGCCGCGGCTCTTGGCTTCGATGATGCGGTTTTCGATCTGGTCGCTCATGCCGAGGCCGTGGCGGCCGCCGATACGGTTGGCTTCGAGCATCAAGGCGACAGGATCCGTATAGCCGCTGCCATTGAGTGCGACAGGAAAGCCTTCTTCGAAGCGGATGATGATCTCTTCGCGGTTGATTTCAACATCGTCGCTCCAGAAGGCGGTGCCCATAATGGGGGCGACGATCTTCATCGATGTTGAGAGATGTTCGAGGTCCTTGGCTTCATGGGTTGCGCCGAGGATATTGGAGTCGGTTGAGTAGGCCTTCTCGGCGGACATCTTGTAGCCGAAGCCGGATCTCTGCATGAAGGCGGACATCTCAGCACGCCCACCGAGTTCGTCGATAAAGGCGGAGTCGAGCCACGGCTTGTAAACCTTGAGATTCGGGTTGACGAGCAGGCCGTACCGATAGAAGCGTTCGATGTCATTGCCTTTGAATGTAGAGCCGTCGCCCCAGATGTTGACATCGTCTTCCTTCATGGCGGTAACGAGCATCGTGCCGGTGACTGCACGACCGATTGGCGTTGTATTGAAGTAGGTAACTCCCGCAGTGGTGATATGGAACGCGCCGGACTGGAGGGCGGCGATGCCTTCACGGACGAGTGCGCCGCGGCAGTCGACGAGGCGAGCTTTCTCAGCTCCGTACTCAAGGGCCTTCCGCGGGATCTCGTCGTAATCGGCTTCGTCCGGCTGACCGAGATTGGCGGTGTAGGCGTAGGGCATGGCCCCCTTTTGCTTCATCCAGTGAAGCGCGGCGCTGGTATCCAGGCCGCCGGAAAAGGCAATTCCAACCTTTTCGCCGAGCGGCAATGTTTCGAGGATTACGGACATAGAGGTGGTTTACCTGGAGCTTCGATTCGGAGTGCTTTAGCGTTTCGCGCGGGCCTGCAGGCCTGCGCGGTTACGGTTGCTAGGGATGCGCTTGGCGCCGCCCAGAAGCATGAGTGTGATGGCCTTCTGCGCATGCATGCGGTTTTCGGCTTGATCAAAGACAACGGACTGCGAGCCGTCGAGGACAGCATCCGTAACCTCCGCGCCTCGATGAGCAGGCAGGCAATGCATAAAGACTGCTGATTCCTGCGCTCGCGCCATTAGGTCCTCGTTGACCTGAAATGGTTTGAAGATTGGAGCACGGCGCGCAGCTTCGTGCTCCTGCCCCATGCTGGTGCATACATCGGTGTAGATGGCGTCTGCGTCGGTCGCGGCTTTTACAGGGTCGTGGGTTAGTGTGAGAGAGCCGCCAGTGTTTTCTGCAATTTCAATGGCCTTGTGGACAATCTCAAGTTTCGGTTCAAAGCCCTTTGGCGTTGCGATCGTGCAGTGAACACCGAGAAGCGCCGCAGTAAGCATCAGCGAATGGCATACGTTATTACCATCGCCTACGTATGTAAACTTGAGACCCTCGAGAGAACCAAAGCGTTCTTCGAGTGTCATGAAATCAGCAATTGCCTGGCAGGGATGCTCAAGATCAGAGAGGGCATTGATTACCGGAACCTTGGAGTTTGCCGCCATCTCCGTAATCGTGTCATGGGCGTAGGTTCGAAGGACAATGACATGCATCCATCGCTCTAGATTTCGGGCGACGTCGGGAATAGATTCTCGCTCGCCCAAAGGCGAGCTGGTTTGATCCACGAATAATGCGTTGCCTCCAGCAGTATTCATTGCTGTTTCAAATGTGAGGCGAGTTCGTAGTGAGTCTTTCTCGAAGATGAGTACCATCTGTCGCGCGTCCAAGGCATGGCGAAAGTCTTCAGGCTGCGCCTTCACTGCATGGGATAACTCCATGATGGCCGCCATCTCAGATACAGAAAGATCAGAGATAGAGCATAAATCTCGGCCAGCGAGATTCTTCGCCGTTTCGCTAAAGGCAGTGTCGGATTGAATACCAAGAGCAGCCGGGGGGCGGCCATTCTTGGGAGGGCTCATTACGATGGTCTTTCCGTCTCTTGCGTCGATTGTTCGGCTATCCATTGATTGGTTCTCCGGCCATGATTGCAGTATGCGTTGACGTGGGATTGGTATGCAGTGCGAGTAATGCATCCAAAGCTTCTATCGTCTGATTGATGTGTTCGCGGGTGATAAGGAAGGGCGGCAAAAAGCGTAGCACGGTTTCATGCGTACGGTTAAGCAGGATTTGGCGATCGAGCATGCCCTGAAAAATCTGTTTGGCAAGCTTCTCGGAATCGAGTTCGACACCGACCATCAAACCGCGGCCGCGAACGTCGACAATAGACTCATGCTTGGCCTTCAATTCGCTAAGCCTGTAGGTGAAGTAATCTCCCATTTCCTTCACGTGATCGAGTAGCTTGGAACGTTTAATTTCGTCGATTACTGCAATCGCCACCGCACAGGCGAAAGGGCTTCCACCAAACGTTGTTCCATGCATGCCCGGTGTAAAGGCTTGAGAAGCTGCTTCCGTGCACAGCATTGCGCCAATCGGAATACCTCCCGCAAGCGGCTTAGCAAGTGCTGTCACATCGGGTTGGATGCCGTACTGCTGGTAAGCGCACCAGGTCCCAGTTCTTCCCATACCGCTCTGGATCTCATCGAGAAGGAGCAGCGCGCCTGTCGAATCACAAAGCTCGCGAGCAGTTGCGAGGAACTCCTGGGACACGAGGTTGATTCCACCCTCGCCCTGGATCGTTTCCATTGCGACGGCGCAAACATCAGTCGAGAAAGCAGCGCGAAGTGCTTCGGCATCATTGAAGCCAATAAATTCGACATCCGGCATGACGGGAGCGAATGGCTCCCTGTACTTCTGTTTGTGTGTCGTCGCAACGGAGCCCATGGTGCGTCCATGGAAGCTGTGCTCGAGTGTCAGAAACTTCGTTCCGAGATGCTTTCCTCTTGTTCTAGACAGACCTGCGTGAGCGCGGGCGAGCTTGAGAGCCGCCTCCCACGCTTCTGTACCGCTATTGCACAGAAAGACACGATCGAGGCCCGTAAGTTCCGTGAGCCGCATCGCCAACTCCGTCGTTCCCCGGTGATAGAACAGGTTCGACGTATGCAGCAATTTATGAGCTTGGTCGTGGATGGCTTGATTGATTGCAGGATGGTTGTAACCAAGAGCGCAAACGCCGATCCCGCTGAGAAGATCGAGATACTCTCGACCTTGTTCGTCACGAAGATGTACTCCCTCACCCGACACAAAGAGGATTGGATTTCGTTCGTAAGTTTGCACAAGAAGGTTGGCTTCCGCCGATTGGAGGCCTTTCAAGCTAAGTTCTTCGGAAACACTCATGCGACCATTACCTCCGTACCGTCGTTGACTCGCGAACTCAATAGGTCAGGAAGAACGGACGCGGACTCGGCGGGCAGAATGCGTACCCGTTTGACACCGCGCATGAGGGCGTCCTTGCAGGCATTGAGCTTCGGCAGCATACCTCCGGAGACTACTGCCTGCTCTTCAAGAACCGGAATTTGCTTCAATGATAGCCAGCGCATCACTTGGCCGTCCGCTCCTTTGACTCCCGGGACATCGGTTAGAAACACGAGAGCGTCCGCTTTCGTTGCCACTGCACAAGCAGACGCCATTTCGTCCGCATTGATGTTGTAGTATTCGCCGTCGAATCCAAGTGCAATGGACGAGATGACCGGGATTGCACCCATGGTCCAGATTGCGTCAAGCCATTTAGGGTCGGTAGCCGCAATCTCACCTACGTAACCCAGATCGGGAGTGGTCTTCTTTTTGCGTGCGCGGAATACGTGACCATCTCCACCTGTCAGGCCCATTGCGGGCTGACCACACTGATCAAGGGCTGCCACCAAAGACTTATTCACGCGACCACCTAGCACCATCAATGCCGCATCGCGCGTCTCGGCATCGGTAACGCGTAGACCCGCAACGAACTCACTCTTTTTGCCCATTTGCGAAAGAACCCGAGTCAGTTGCACACCGCCACCGTGAACCAGTGCGACCTTGTGCCCGTCTTTCGCCAACTCCGATACAGCCCGCGCGCAGCTTTGCAATAACGCAGGATTCTCCAGCGCAGCGCCTCCGAGTTTCACGACAAACTTCATAGAAGACCCTCCGCCTCATGCCATCCGGCCATCAAGTTCATATTTTGCACTGCCTGGGAGGCTGCTCCCTTCAATAGATTGTCAAGACATGAGATGAGAACGAGCCTGCGACCGTCATGAGCTAGCTGGAATCCCAGGTCGCAGAAGTTTGTTCGCACTACATGCTGAATCTGTGGAAGTTGTGGCGTGCGACGCACCCTAACGAGCGGAGCGTTCGCGTAGAAGTCATCAAACGTTGCCTGGATCGCTGCACGATCGAGTTGCTGATTCAGTCGAACATATATCGTTGACAATATTCCTCTCGGAATCGGCAGAAGGTGCGGAGTAAATTGAATCTGCTCTTCGGTGAGATTGAGCTGCTCGAAGAGCTCTCCAATGTGTCGGTGACCGAAGATCGCATAGGCCGAAAGATTATCCGCGGCATGCATGAAGAGATTATTCGGGACAAGCGCTTTGCCCGCGCCGCTTACTCCCGATTTGGCATCGCAAACGATTCCATGATTCAGGTCAATAAGATTCGCTCGAACAAGCGGTGCTAGTGCCAAAATGATAGACGTGGAGTAACAGCCCGGGTTTGCAACGAGACGTGCATCACGTATCTCCGGTCCGTGAAGCTCGGGGGACCCATAGATCGACTCCGCCTGAAGTGTAGCTGCCAACACAGGATCCGCATCCTCCAGTGCATACACTGCACGGTATTTCTCGCAGTGAAGGCGCCAAGCCCCACTAAGGTCAACGACGCGGATTCCGTGTTCGATCGCGGCCGGAACCCAAGCTCGCGATTGTTCGTGCGGCGTTGCAAGAAACAAGACATCGATCGATGACCGTTGTAGCTGGTCCCAGTCGAAAGGCCTGACCTGTAACTCATCGGCAATTGGAAGGCCCGATAGCTGCGGGTGAAGGTGCGTGAGAGCCACTGGAGAAGTATCTGGCTCATGCATGCGGCCGAGGAGCATTGGTGGAAGGTTGACTAGACGCGGATGTTGCAGTAGAAGACGAACAAGTTCACCGCCGGCATAGCCGCTTACGCCAGCCACCGCAACACGAAGAGAAGTCGGAGCGTCATTACGCAATGTGGGCCTCGATTCGACCCTTCAGGAGCTCGGCTTGCTCATTGCTCGGGCAGATGATCAACACAGTGTTGTCGCCAGCAATCGTCCCGACAACCTCGTTCCAATCCTGAGAATCTATGCTGGCCGCAACTGGTTGCGCGCCACCCATAAGGGTGAGAACAATCAGGAGATTCTGAGCCTGGCGTACTTCCAGTCCGAAGTCTTGCAGAACGCTCGCAATCGCAGGGAGTTCGTCCTCACCATCTGCGAGCACGGGCAGCGCATAGCCTGATGGCCCCTTTAGCAACTTCAGCTCCCTGATGTCGCGCGAAAGCGTAGCCTGGGTAACATGAATGCCGCGGCCTGCAAGTTTGAGGCGTAGTTCATCCTGGTTGTTCACGGTGGTCTTCACCAGGAGTTCCCTAATCGCACTATGCCGATGACTCTTCATACAATCCGATCGATAGAAGGCTCGCTATAAAGTTCAAAAGCTGCCTGTTGAAAACACGAAAATGCGTGACGCGAATGACGTCACGCACACCGCATAAAAATCCATAATTCATGTATAAATATACATGCACGCGATGTCAAGCTGTTGCGTTTCATAGATTGCAACCGCAGTCCTAGTGTACAGGTTGCATGCAAACGCCTCGAAGCATGTGCGGGAATGGACGTATATTGAACTATGGGTGTATCCGAGGTTGAGAGTCGTAAAATCGGGAAGCAAACAGAGCAACATCAGGCGTTGTCACACGCTCCAATGTTGGGCGCTACCGCTGAGCCGCATAGTGATTCCGGTTCTTCTCTGATCGACCCTCGTTTCGATCATGATTCCTGTGGTGTTGGATTCGTTGCATCTGCGTTGGGAAGATCGAACCACCAGATTTTGCAACACGCACTCACTGCTCTTTCCCGCCTGGAGCACCGCGGTGCCGTGGCAGCTGACGGTGCCAGTAGCGATGGTATCGGTTTAATGACGGCGGTGCCTCGCAAGCTCTTATTAGCCGATATGGGGCTAAATCTGGGTGTGGAGGAGACGCTTGGAGTTGGTATGGTCTTTTGGCCTCCTGAAGAAACGAAGGCCGAGACTGTCCTTGAGAGCTGTTTGACTTCCCAGCAACTTCGAGTGCTTGGCTGGCGTGATGTTCCAATCCGCGCTGATATTCTGGGCAGGATCGCGCTCAGCACAATGCCTCGCATTCGGCAGGTTCTCGTCAAGGATGGAGCCCCGACCGATGCTGATCCCATGGAGCGGCGCCTCTATTTAGCGCGAAAACAGTTCGAGCGTACGGTAGAACTTGGCGAAGTTACCGGGTATGTATGTTCCCTGTCGAGTACCACGGTCGTCTACAAGGCAATGTGTCTCGGACGATTGCTTCCCGAGTTCTATCCGGACTTAGTTTCAACCGATTACACGACACACTTTGCGATCTTTCATCAGAGGTATGCGACAAACACCACGCCGGCCTGGCACCGCGCTCAACCCGGCCGAAAGCTTGGGCACAACGGCGAGATCAATACAGTTTGGGGAAATCGTTCCCGGATGGCGGCGAGGGATTCTAGCTTGCCGGTTGAATGCAAACCTGTATTGACGAAGGATGGTACGGATTCGACAAGCCTCGATGAAACGGTGGAGTTGATTAGCCAGAATGGCCGTACCATCTCGGAAGCCGTTCGCATGTTGTTGCCGCCAGCTCTGGTGAGCCGCCCCAGCCCGTTTTTGCAGTACCACGCAGGTTGCAGCGAGCCTTGGGATGGGCCTGCGGCGATCGCCTACAGCGACGGTGTTGTGGTTGGCGCCGCGCTGGATCGCAATGGCCTTCGCCCCTGCCGGTACGCCATCACCAGTGACGGTTTGGTGGTCGCGGGAAGCGAAGCTGGCTTGGTGGATCTCGATCCCGGTACCGTAATCGAGAGCGGTCGTTTGGGCCCAGGAGAGATGCTGGGCGTTGATACCGAAGAACACAGGATCTACCACAATGAGGAGATGCTGGATGCCTTCGACGCGAAGGCTACGTATGCATCGCTTGTGGAAGAGACGCCACTGGTGCCGCTAGCTGGATCCGACGAAGAGATCGATGTGACCGTTCTGCAACGTGGATTTGGTTACACCAAAGAAGATGTGAAGATAATTCTGCAGCCCATGGCAGTGGGAGGCAAAGACCCCGTGTGGTCGATGGGAGATGACACGCCGTTAGCCTTTCTCTCGCGCAGCCCTCGGCCCATGTACTCCTTCTTTCGCCAGCGCTTTGCTCAGGTTACGAACCCTGCGATTGATCCTCTGCGTGAGGCCATTGTCGTTTCGCTGGATACTCGGCTTGGTCCCTGGGCGCACATTCTTGAGAAGAATGAACCTCTGCCCGGAATTTCGTTGCGGTCTCCGTTCCTTTCACTGGGACAGGTGGCGGCGTTGCGAGCCGGGGAGTACCCGCACCGAGAGGTCCTGCGACTGGACGAACTCTCTTGTCTGTTTTCGCCGGAATTGACACTTGAACAGGCGATCGATGAACTTTGTGGTCGCGCAGTTGAAATGGTTCTTGCAGGCGTCCGGCTGCTCCTGCTAACGGATCGGGGGGCGAGCCCATCGGCATTACCTATCCCAATGGCAATGGCTACAGGTGCGGTCCATCAAGGGCTTGTCGCGGCGGGCTTGCGTACGCTGTGTGGTATGGCCGTGGAAGCTGGCGACTGCCGTGATATTCATCACGCTGCTGTTTTGATCGGCTATGGTGCAGGGGCTGTGTGCCCTTGGCTGGCCCTGGAGACGGCGCGCTCGCTGCAGCCCGCAGATGTAGACGGCGAGAAGATGATGCTCAAGGCGTTGGACGGTGGCCTCGCGAAGGTCATGTCGAAGATGGGCATCTCGGTCGTGGATAGTTATAGAGGGGCGCATCTCTTCGATCTGTTGGGTCTGCACTCGAGTGTCGTTGACCGTTGCTTCCCAAACACTCCTGCTCCTCTATCTGGCATTGGATTTGCGGAACTAGACCGGCGTTTGCGCTTGACGTGGCAGACTGCAGCGGCCGGAGAACCGGTTGCAGCCGAGCTGCCGGACTACGGTTGGGTGCGTTTCCGCAAGGCTGAAACTGCGGAGCCCCACATGTGGCAGCCCCCTACGGTCAAGGCGCTGCAAACAGTCGTTGGAAGTGCGCGCGGGATCGCCGCAAGTTCCGATCCAGCCGCTGCATTTGCGATCTTCAGCCGCAATGTCGATGCGGGGGAGGCTGTCACCTTGCGTGATCTACTCGAGGTGCGGCCTGCTGGCCCTGAGTTGCCCCTGGACGAAGTGGAGCTTGCAGACAGCCTTTGCAAACGCTTTGTATCCAGTGCTATGTCGCTTGGCTCGCTCAGCCCCGAGGCGCACCAGACGATCACGCAGGCCATGAACTCGCTTGGCGCGCGCTCCAATACTGGCGAGGGAGGGGAAGACCCCGATGTGTACCGGCCAGTGACAGCTAGTACGCCCTCTAATCCTGGAGATGGAGGAGCGTTTGCAGCGAGGTCGAGTAGCCAGGGCAGTACCGCTGCTGTGGCCGAACTCGTGCATGCGCCTGCTGTACATAACTCCTTCAATAACAAGATCAAGCAGATTGCCTCCGGGCGATTCGGCGTCACTGCCGAGTACCTGGCGCATGCAGAAGAGATCGAGATCAAGGTAGCGCAGGGTGCGAAGCCTGGAGAGGGCGGCCAGCTGCCCGGACACAAGGTCTCTGGGCTGATCGCTAAGCTTCGTCATGCTCAGCCAGGAGTCTCGCTAATATCACCTCCTCCACACCACGATATCTATTCCATCGAAGATCTGGCTCAGCTGATCTATGACTTGAAGCGGGTGAATCCTCGCGCAGCGGTTGGCGTGAAACTGGTGTCTGGCTGCGGTGTGGGAACAGTGGCCGCTGGAGTGGCTAAGGCGTATGCGGATTTCATCGTGATAGCGGGCAATACCGGAGGAACCGGTGCAGCGGCGCTTTCCAGTATCAAATACACCGGGAACCCGTGGGAACTTGGGCTTTCGGAGGCGCAGCAGCAGCTCCGGAGCACAGGTATGCGGGAGCGGGTTCGACTGCGTACCGATGGGGGTATCGCGACCGCACGCGACGTGCTGGTTGCGGCGCTGCTGGGTGCGGATGAGTATGCCTTTGGTACATCGGTTCTCGTTGCTCTTGGCTGCGATATGGCGAGACAGTGCCATCTCAATACCTGTCCCACAGGGATTGCGACGCAACGCCCAGAGCTGCGTGCCAAGTTCCGTGGGAAGCCGGAACATGTGGTTGCCTTCTTCCGTCAGCTTTCGGCAGACCTTCGGAGGCTGTTGGCGAAGTTTGGGCTACCAACTCTGGAGTCCGCCATTGGCCGCGTGGATCTGCTCGAACAAGTGCGATTCGATGGCAATCTCGATATGACGCCCATTCTCTCCGACGCTGGCGAAGGGCCTACGCGGTGGATGGGATCGCGAAACCAAAGGCCTGGCGAAGATCATCCGCTCGATGATCCTTGGACTGCATCTGCTATCGAGGCGGCTAATCGCGGTGAAGCGTTCGCTGTACGGAGCCATATATGCAATGAGCATCGATCGGTTGGCGCGCGGCTCTCTGGCGAACTCTCCTTGCTGAGGGCGAAGGGCGAACTGGATGAAGTCGATGTGACGTTTGACCTGGATGGTACTGCTGGACAGTCGTTTGGGGCTTTCGCGGGAAAAGGCATGAAGCTGATTCTCACCGGGCAGGCCAACGACTTTGTCGGTAAAGGGCTGTCGGGCGCGGATCTGATTCTTCGTGCAGTCGGCAGCGCTGCTGAGCATAGCGAGGAGCATGTGCTGCTTGGGAACGTTGCGCTGTATGGAGCCATCGCTGGCAGGCTGTTTGCGGCAGGCCGCGCGGGTGAACGCTTCGGGGTGCGTAACTCCGGAGTGACTGCTGTGATCGAGGGCGTTGGCGATCATGCGTGTGAGTACATGACTGGTGGCATGGTCGCAATCCTCGGTGAGGTTGGTATCAACTTTGGCGCCGGAATGACGGGAGGTCTTGCGTGGGTTTATGACGCAAGGCAAACCATGATCTCCGAGGTTCGTTACCACAACGACTTCCTTGAAGCGCAGCCTTTTGCGGAGACCGCTCCCGAGCAGCAAGAGATTTTGCGGGAGCTGATTGCGGAGCATGTAAAGCTTTCGAACAGCAAACTTGGTGAGCGGTTGTTGGCGGATTGGTCGAATTGCTCAGGAAAGTTCATCCTGTTTACACCCAAACCTCAGGCATAACGAACTCCGCTGTGAGCACAACGAGGGCAGCCGAGCTCGATCGGCTGCCCTTTTCCGCCAGGTTCGTTACCATAGAGCCATGTCCGATACGAAGCAAGGCTTTGCAACGCGTGCTATTCATGATGGCCAGCAACCTGATCTGCTTACAGGTGCGGTGAACGTACCGATCTACCTTACGTCCACCTACAAACAGGAGGCGATCGGTAAGAACAAGGGGCACGAATATGCCCGGCTTACGAACCCTACTCGCGATGCGCTTGAGGAGAGCCTGTGCTCGCTTGAGGGCGGAAGTTCGGCGCACTGCTTTGGCTCAGGGATGGCCGCGATCACAGCGCTTTGTACGATGATGCAGTCGGGCGACCATGTTGTGTGCTCGGACAACGTGTACGGTGGAACATCACGCCTGTTCGACAAGGTGCTGGTGAACTACGGGCTCACCTTCACGTATGTGGACACTACGGATGCAGCGGCCGTGGGAGCTGCGATACGGCCCGAAACCAAGCTGGTGCATATTGAAACGCCAACCAATCCCATGATGGCAGTTACGGATATTCGTGCGGTAGCAGACGTCTGCCATGCTAAGGGCGTTGAGTTGAGCGTTGATAATACGTTTCTCTCTCCTTACCTGCAGCGGCCGATTGAGCTGGGCGCGGATATTGTGATGCATTCGACAACCAAGTTTCTGAATGGCCACTCCGATGGACTGGGCGGGGTGTTGGTCGGGACCAAGCCGTCGCACGCGGAGACGTTTCGGTTC
This sequence comes from Acidobacteriaceae bacterium, assembly GCA_049587035.1. Classification (GTDB taxonomy): domain Bacteria; phylum Acidobacteriota; class Terriglobia; order Terriglobales; family Acidobacteriaceae; genus Granulicella. The sequence continues at coordinate 21,027 of JBAVDD010000083.1, forward strand.
GTGCAGAAGTGTACGGGCGGAATTCTTTCGCCGTTCGACAGTTATCTGCTGCTCCGCGGAGTGAAGACGCTTGCGGTGCGGATGGAACAGCATGATGCTAATGGTCGAGCCGTTGCCGAGTTTCTGGCGGGAAAGCTGGGTACGGACAAGGTGTTCTATCCCGGACTGGCGACGCATCCTCAGCATGAGTTGGCGAAGCGGCAGCAGCGCGGGTTCGGATCGATGATGTCCTTTGAGCTGGGCTCTCTGGAGGCGGCGAACGGTTTTGCGACGCGCTTGAAGCTTTGTTATCTTGCCGAGTCCCTAGGCGGCGTTGAGACTTTGATCTGCCATCCAGCGACGATGACGCATGCGGCGGTGGGGGCGGAGGGTCGTGCACGGCTTGGGATCACGGATGGATTGATGCGCATCTCGGTTGGTATCGAGGATGTCGGAGATATCATTGCGGACCTTGAGCAGGCAATGAACCGGTAGAGGGCGCTCTTCGCTGGATCAGGGGGTGGGGGGTACCCCCCTCCTGTACTTTTGTAGTCAAGATACTCAAAACGTTGCAGTTGGTCGAAGACTTGTGGCCTTGATAGGGCTGCGAAACTGCAACTCGTTTGGCATGAGCTCCTTACATGAGGTTTGACTTGTAACGTATTGCATCTAAATCGGTTGCGGGTAAAATCAACATCCATTGGGGTTACGGCGTTTTGGGTGCAAGTTAGCCATACGCCCTAGTTATCAGGGGCTAGACGGTTGGTTATGCGTCGGTGGTAGCAGGCGAACGCACGTTCGATGTTTTGGGGCTAGTTAAATTTTAGCGGATCGGCGGGGGTAACTATGCCAGGTTTTGGAAATTTAAATCGCCAGTGTTTATAGGGCTTTGGCGATTCTGGCGGGTTTGGGGGGCTTGACAAGAAATGGAGTCGCGGGGACGGGCTGCAGGTTTCTCCACTACGCTGGACGATAGAACAGTCCTGCTCCGGTCGAGATGATCTTCTTTGGAGCTAGAGGGTTGCGAGGACGTCCATGGGGTCGGGGCGGACGCGGTGGTCGGCATGGGCTTCGGCGAAGGTGATTTTGCCGTTGGGCGCGATGACGAAGGTGGCGGGGATGGGGAGCCGCCAGGTGTTGGGGCCTTGATCGCCGTTGATGAAGGGGATGTTGATCAGGATGGAGCGGTAGTGCTGCTGCATGGGCTCGGGGACGGTGTAGGCGACGTGGAAGGCTTCGGCGAGCTGGGAGCCGGCATCGGTGAGCAGGGGGTAGGTGAGGTTGTGATGCTGGGAGGTGAAGTCGTTCTGGCGGGGTAGTTGCGGGGAGACGGCGACGAGCAGGGCGCCGCGCTCGCGGACGGCGGGGAAGGCGGCCTGCCAGGCTTCGAGCTGGGTCATGCAGTAGGGGCACCAGCGGCCACGGAAGAAGAGGACGATCAGCGGGCCGATGGCGAGGAGGTCGGTGGAGTGGACAAGCCGGTTGTTGGCGCTGGTGGTATTGGTGAGCGCGGTAGCGGCGGCGTTGGGGAGATCGAAAGTGGGGGCGACGGCACCGATGGGGAGGATGCGGCTTTCGATGCCGGTGAGGAAGAGAGCTTGCACGGCTTCATCGGTGATGGCGAGACGGCTGGGCTGGACGAGCGCGCGCGTCTGGGTGGTGATGTTGTCGAGCTTGGTCTGGAGGTCGGTGGAGTGCGGCATTTGATACCAGTTTAGATGGTGGGGGAGGAGAGAGCGAAGCTAGACTGGAACGATGATCGGACTATCGGATGTTGGTATGAACAGGCGGCAGTTTGTGGCGGGCGGTGCGGCGGCGGCGCTCGGCTTGAGTGGGCGCGGGCTTTGGGCTCAGAGCGCGGCAATGGTGAATGCGGGGCTGGTGCAGACGCCGCTGGGTGCGCTGCGCGGTCAGGTGATTGAGGGAGTGCGGGTGTTTCGGGGCGTGCCGTTTGCGGAGCCTCCGGTGGGGAGGCTGCGGTTTCGGCCGCCGGTGAAGGTGAGGGCGTGGGGCGCGGAGAGGAATGCGACTCGGTTTGCCGCGAAGGCGATGCAGGAAGGTGATAAGGCCGTTGCTAAGAGCGAGGACTGCCTGTATCTGAATGTATGGTCGCCGCAGGATGCGGTGGGGCTGCCGGTGTTTGTGTGGATCCATGGAGGAGGGTTCACGGGTGGGAGTTCGTTTGCGTCGATCTTCGATGGGACGGAGTTTGCCAAGGCCGGCGTGATTGTGGTGACGGTTGCGTATCGGCTGGGGGTGTTTGGGTTTCTGGATATGGAGCCGCTGCTGGGTGCGGAGTATGCGGGCAGCGCGAACAATGCGGTACGGGATTTGATCTGCGCGCTGGAGTGGGTGCGGGGGAACATTGCCGCGTTTGGAGGAGATCCGAAGAGGGTGACGGTTGGTGGTGAGTCGGCGGGTGCGAAGCTGACGGATGTGTTGATGGGCGTGCCGGAGGCGCAGGGGCTGTTTGCGCAGATGATATCGGAGAGCGGGGGAGCGGAGAGGGTATGGAGCAGAACCCACGCGGAAGAGGTGGCGCGTGGGTATGGCGAGGTTTGGGGGAAGGGTGCGGAGGTTCTGAAGACGGCGCCAGCGGATGAGTTGATTGCCGCGCAGGTGCGGTTTATGGAGAGCTGGCCGGAGCATTTTCCGTTGCGGATGGAGGTGGGTGGGCGGTTGCTGCCTCGGCTGCCTGTGGAGACCATTGCAGATGGAAGGATGAGCGGGACGCGTTTGCTGATCGGGACGAATCGGGATGAGAGCGCGCTGTTTGTGGGGCCGCATCCGCAGGGTGTGACGGCGGGGGAGTTGGGGAATGTGCCGCTGGCGAAGTTTGAGGAGGTGTTGGCGCGGTACGGGGAGGTGTATCCAAAGATGAGTGAGGAGCAGCTGCGGATACAGGCGCTGACGGCGGAAGAGTATTGGGTTCCCAGCATGCGCGTGGTTGATGCGCAGGTGAAGGGCGGAGGAACGGCGTGGATGTATCGGCTAGACTTTGCGCCGGGGAGCGGGAGGATGAAGGGCGAAGCGTATCACTCGGAAGAGTTGCAAATGGTGTGGGACAAGCCGAACGAGAGCATTGTGAACGCAGCGGCGGACGTTGCACTGGCTAAACAGGTGCACGCGGCCTGGGTTGCGTTTATCCAAGGGGGGACGCCGGGCGGGGATGGGTTGCCGGCGTGGCCGGAGTATACGAGTGAGAACCGGGCGACGATGGTGTTCAACGCGGTGAGTCGCGTAGAGGAGAAGCCGCAGGAGGCTGAGTTGCGGTTGTGGGATGGGGTGATGTAATGGGTGGCGGACGAATATTTTTTGGGTAGTGCAAGTGGATTTGCGCGGGTATGGGTTTGCTGAGATAGGCGCCCGGGAGGCGCAGCGTATGCGCAAGACGATCGGTGTTCTTGTGGTGCTGTTGGCGATGAGTTTGGGCGCGCGGCTGGCTGGGGCGCAGATGATTGATCCTTCTACGGGGATTATGGTGGATGCGGCTACGGATCCGATGGACTTTTCGGCCATTATGAGTGGGCAGCCTACGAACTTCGGGCTGGAAGCGGCGTTGTCGGCAAACGCGCAGGCGCAGGCGGCGATGGAGGCCAATACGGAAGCGGCAGATGCTGCTTCGCAGTCATCGATGGATGCGATGAACGCGGCGAACGCGAGCGACGATACTCCGGTGGCGCAGCCGCCCGCGCTGCCTAATACGCCGAAGCCGGTGATCACGCCGGCTGGAGGTACGTTCAAGGGGAGTGTGCAAGTGACGATTGCGGATGGTGATGGGGCGGCTGCGGTGTTCTATACGACCGATGGGAAGAAGCCGACGACGTCGTCGCCGCGTTATGTGGGACCCATTGTGGTGGCGACGAAGACTAAGGTGGAGGCGCTGGCGTTTGATGTGAATATGCAACCGAGTGCGGTGGTGTCGAAGACGTTCAAGGTGAAGGCTCAGTAGGAAGTCAGGTCATCGCCGTCGTGCTATTCGGCATCCTATTGCGTTCAGTGGTGCGTGTTGTGGCGCGGCTGGGCGTGGTGGATGTATGATCGTCGCGCTTTCAAGATCAGTTCAAGGAACGAGGATCGTGCGATGAGGAGTGGGTGGAGGCTTCTGTCGGCATTAGTGGTGTGTGGGGTGATGGTGTGCCCGATGGCGATGGCGGCGCGGCCGAAGCTTCCGGTGCCGAGTACCTGGCAGCTGGATCAGCTGCGGTCGGACTTTGGGGGAGGGCCACAGCTGAAGTCCGATGTGTTCACAGTGACCAGCGATAAGCCGGATCGGCTGAGCGTGGAGTTTGTGACCATCGGCCCAGCGGGACAGACGATGAAGAGCTCGTGGAGTGGGCCGGAGAATGGGGAGATGCTGCCGGTGGAGGGTTTGCCGGGAACGACGTTCGGGATCGACCGCAAGGGGCACGAGCGGTGGGTGTTTGCGGATGGGTCAACGATGGATGGGATTCTGTCAGTGTCGAAGGACAAGAAGACGGTGCTGGTGCGGGTGACGCTGACGGGGAAGGATGGGAAGGCCTATCAGCAGGTGTTGATGTATGGGCTGATGAATTAGGGGAGACCGAAGAGTTGGAGGAGTATGTCGGCGGCTTCATGGGCGTTGTGGGTGTTGAAGTCTGGGGGGAGGCGGAGGGTGTTGGCTTTGGGGGCGATGGCGGTCAGGGTCTGGGCGACGATGTCGTTGGAGGTTGGGCCGAGGAGAAGGACATCGATCTCGCTGGTGCGGAGGATGACTTTAGCATCCTGAACCATGCTGGAGGATTTTACGTCGAAGCTGTGCTGGGAGAGGACGGTGCGGACGAAGGCGCAAAGGTCGGTGGAGGGGTCGACGAGGAGGATGCGTGGGCCGTGGTTTTCGCGGGGTTTGTGCGTGGAGGTTTGGGTGCGGTAGGAGGCGACGGCGTCCTGCTCGGTGGGGAAGGTCTGGAGTACGGTGGAGATCATGGTGAGGTCGAGCAGGGTGGAGACGAAATGGGAGGGGGCGGCGATACGGAGGTCGCCGCCCCGCTTGCGGAAGGTGGTCATGTAACGGACGAGGAGGCCGAGGCCGATGCTGTCGAGGCGATGGATGTCGGTGAGGGTGAGGACTAGCTGGGTGTAGGCGAGGGAGCGCTGGTTGAAGGCTTCTTCCAGGGCTTTGGCTTCGGGGCCGAGGGTAATGGCTCCGGAGCAGCGGATGATGTGGACGCGGTCGACGAAGTGAGATTCGAGGGTTAAGTGCATGGCGTTTTCTCGTCAGTAAGTGTAGCGCCTTGGGGTGGAGGTCAGTCTACCTTGATGGGCGGGCCGAGGCGCTTCATACCGTAGCGGCTGTAAATCTCGGGACCCTGGTGTGGTCCTAGCGTCGCGGTATCACGGAAGAACTGCTCCATTTTACCGGCGGGGGTGAAGGTGATGAGCATGCGCGCGGGCTGGGGGCCGACGGGGGTGAAAGCGTGCGGGATGTTACGGGGGCCGAGGACGGATTCGCCGGGCTTGAGGCGTACTCGTTGGCCGCCCACCTGGAAGAGAACTTCGCCTTCCATGACGTAGAACCATTCGTCCTGCGCGTAGTGGAGGTGAAGCGGAGGGCCATAGCCGGGAAGCATGCGGTTGTGCTCAATGGCGAAGAGGCTGCCGTCGGAGTCTTGCGGCGCGGTCTTGAAGAGCAGTTCGGCGTAGCCGGGAGCGTGGGTCTCACCGAAGCGATCTTTGCCGGAGGGGACGACGTGGATCTGCGGCGACGGTGCGGCGGATGGCAGTGCGTCGGCGAGCGGCCCGGTGAGGACGAGGGGAAGGGTTGATGCGGCGGATTTTAGAAAGACGCGACGCTTCATGGGAATCTCCGAATCATTGCTGAATTCATTGGACCGGGGCGTGTGGGTTTCACCCATGACGATGGGTTGTCATGGGTGGTGGTGGCAGGCGGTGCGGTTACTTGGAGGAGAGATCGACGACGGAGCGGACCTGATGGATGGAGTCGGTGGGGAGTGGACTTTGTTTGCAGAATTCGCGGAGTGCGGCTTCGTCGGAGGCTATGTAGATGGAGAAGATCTTGTCGTTGGTGACGAAGGACTCCTGCCATTGAACGCGGCCGGCGGTGGGTTGGAGAGCGGTGCGAGTCTTGGCGATGATGTCTGTGAGTTTTTCGGGCGAATAGTCGCCAATTCCAGGGACGGTGCGTTCGATGATGAACTTTTGCATGCGGAACCTCGGTGAGAGAAAATAAGTGCAATCTGGCCCAAGAGGAAGCGAACAATTGTACGCGCTGGAAGGGAGTGTGCAAGGAGAAATCAGCCGTTCGCACGGGTGAGTTGGCGAGAGGCGGGGCGCCTGCCTAGATGTTCTCTGGGGAAGGTGAGGGGTTCGGGTTTTTGCTCTGGTAGGCGATGGCGAGCTTGAAGTTTTCGGCGATGCGCTGGGACTTTGCGATGACGAGGGCGGCGTGGTCGGGGGGCATGACCTCGCGGGCGGTTTCGGCGAAGAGAGCTAGCCAACGCCTGAAGTGGGAGGGTTCCAGGGGCAGCTTTAGATGGGTTGCGAGTGGATTGCCTTTGTAGCGGTGCTCAGTGAAGAGGACGGTGGACCAGAAGTCCTTGAGCAGGCTGAGGTGGGTGGGCCAGTCTTCCACGGCTTCGTTGAAGACTGGGCCGATCTCGGGGTCGAGACGGACTTTTTCATAGAAGCGATCTACGAGGTTGCTGATTTCTTCGGCGGAGATTCTTGGGTGGATTTGCATTCGGTTGACCCTGGTTATATTTTACCGGGGATGGCCGTGGACTAGAAGGGAGGGAAGGATTGGGAGGCTAGCTGGAGGCCGTAGAGGAGGACGCTGGCGCGGTTGACGTCGATTTTGTTGGAGGCGAGGCGTTCTGTGATCTGGCCGATGGCGTCCTGAACTTCGCGCTGGGACCTGGGGGTGGGTAGGGTGAAGCCGCGGCGAGATTGGCGCTCGTAGCGGTTGGAGGTGGGACGGCGGCGGGGGTGGTGGAAGTAGCAGTAGAGCTCGCCGCGGAGGGCGGGGGAGCCGCATTTGTGGTTGTCGAGGAAGCGATGGGTGCATAGCTGGATGGGCATGGGTTGGGGGCCTCCCCCCTGGGTACTTTTATAGGTTTGGTTTTGATTTGGTTGTGGTTAGGGGTGGACTTTTGGAAGTCTTACCCCCTGCTCGGCTTAAATGCGAGAGCCCGGCGTGGGCCGGGCTGCTGTTTTAAGGATATCGGATTGGGTGGGGTAACTATGCCAAGGATGTTCTTGGTGGAAGTGGAGTGGAATGATGTGTTTGGGTGGCGGTTGTTCGAGTAGAGGGGTTGACATGTGTTTTTTGGGCTGTTTTTGAATGAATTATTTTTGGGTGTGCGTATGTGGTGGTGGGGATTGGGGTTATGGGTGGGATTGAGGAAGGCAATTCAGTCGTTTCGCCTGCGGCTGCACTCCAGCCTGCGGCAGCGAGGTAGCGCCTGCGGCGCGGGGGTTTACCTAGGGCTTCCGCCCTAGGCTGGTATGAGGCGCGCCTTTGGCGCTTGGGTTGGTGGTGGTGCGGGCGGCGGTGGTTTCCCACTCATGCTTTGGGTGCGTGGGCATGAATGGGAACCCAAGATACTTTAGTGCCTGTGCCACCGGCCGTCGTTTGACAAGTGTTAGGCTACAGGCTACAGTAGGTCGGGTGAGAGTACGAAGGTTCATTCACAAGGGTTTGAAGAGACTCTACGAAGATGACGTTGTGAAGGGTGTTCCGCCGGATACGGTAGACAAGCTCCGCAAGATGCTCGCCTTTCTGGACGATATGGAAGACCCTGAAGAGTTGCGTGCGCTGCCCTCGTGGAAGGTGCATACCTTGACCGGAGATCGCAAGGGCACATGGAGTTTGAGTGTTACGGCGAATCGACGATTGACATTTCGGGTTGAGCTCGCCGATCGCGAGGTTTGTGACCTGAACTTAGAGGATTATCACTAGGACGAAGGAGAAAAAACAATGCCGATGAAGAACCCGCCTCACCCTGGCGATTTTGTTCGGACGGAGATTATTGAAGCCGCAGGGCTGACGGTGACGGCGGCCGCGAAGGCGCTGCATGTGGCGCGGCCCACACTGTCCAGCCTGCTCAACGGCAAGGCCGATCTCTCCGGGGAGATGGCGCTCCGCATCGAGAAAGCCTTTGGAGTGAGGATGGATACGTTGATGCGGATGCAGTCGTCTTTTGACATTGCTCAGATGCGCAAGCGTGAGAAGGAGATCCGCGTGCCGCGCATCTCTGCGTTGGCTGTCACGCACTAAAGGTTATGAGGGTTGTGGGTGGTGTTCCCGGGGCTGTTTGTGGTGGCAGCGAGGTAGCGCCTGCGGCGCGGGGGTTTACCTAGGGCTTCCGCCCTAGGCTGGTATGAGGCGCGCCTTTGGCGCTTGGGTTGGTGGTGGTGCGGGCGGTGCTGGTTCCACCTGATGTCTCAGGTGCTGAGCATGAATGGTCGCCCATTGTTACTCTTGGAGGTCAGTTGCGGCCATATTGGTGAATTGGCCAGGCGGTATGTGGTGTCGGGGGGTGTTCACCATTCGAAGACATACAATTCATACAGAAACATGCGAGGGTGCGTCTGATGGTGATTGAGAGCTTCTCTATAGAAAACATACGCTGCTTTGAGAATCAGACCCTTCACCTGAATGGGAAAAAATGGATCACACTCCTTGGCCCGAACGGTTGCGGGAAGAGCACTCTATTGCAGTCTATGGCTCTGCTACTTGCCGGTCCTGAGGGCGCTCAAAAGCTCCTACCTAGGCCGGTAGGTTGGTTGCGCAATGAAGATTCTAAGGCACGCATTGGAATTCGAATTCAGCAATCAGAGCGAGATCCGGGACAGTTTGGGAACGATAGAGTTACCCGCCATTTCGGGTATAGCTTCTCCTTGACCGGTCGGAAGTCGATGGTCGTGAATAATAAGACCTACACAGAGCCCGGCATTGTTGAGAACTCTCAACGAGTCATGACGTGGCTGCGGTTGAATGCATTGACTTCCTCCGGGAAGGGCTGGTTCGCTGCAGGCTACGGTGCGTTCAGGCGTCTGACTCGCACAAGTCAGATCTTGGTTCCATCGCTTGAGCCCCAGGCGCGGTATTTCAATTTTCAGTCACAGTTTGTCGAGAGCGAACCTCTCTCAGCGTTCGAGCAATGGATGGTTTATTTAGATTACCGTCTGGCGAAAGGGGATGAACAGGCTCGCCGGCAAAGGGATCTAGCGATAACTGCGATCGACCACATATTGCCCGGAAATACCAGATTCAATTCCGTGACGTCTGAAGGTCGCATTCTTTTCGATGTCAACGGTGCTACTGTTCCAACACTAAGTTTAAGCGACGGCTATAGGAGCTTATTAGCTTTGTCCGGGGACCTAGTCTGGAGGCTCATAAACGCCTTTCCTGAGACCTCCAATCCATTGAATGAACAAGGTGTAGTTTTGATCGACGAGTTAGATATCCATCTCCATCCTGTGTGGCAGCGTGAGATTGCTCAATTGCTGCGCATGCAGTTTCCCAATCTTCAATTCATCGTTGCGACTCACAGCCCGCTAATTGCTGCGGGCGCTGGTGATGACGCAATGACTTTGAAGTTCGCTTTCCATAACGGTAAGGCGACCGTGGAGGAGGTTAAGAATCTTTCGGCCCTCCGAGTCGACGCGGTGCTTCAGAGTTCAGCATTTGGACTCGTTTCTCCGTACTCAGTTCAGACACAGTCGAAGATTGACACTTATGACGGATTAATTGGAAAACCTAATTTGTCTAAACAAGAAAAGCTTCAGCTGAATCAGTTGAAGTTCTTCTTTGAAGAGTCGGAGACGTTCCATCCGAAACCTCAGCCCGGTTCGCTCGAGGCAAAAATCGATGCATTCTTGGAAGAGACGTTGTCATGATTTCGGTACAACGTGCTCCTGATCCTCCGCATTTGGTGCAAAATAGAGCTGCTTGGCTTGTTGCTCTCGGTAATGCGACCACCGATGAGCAGATTCGGAATGCTGAGGGAAAATATCGCCATAAAAAAATTAAGGCGGCGTTGGTAGCGATGTTTCATGGCAAGTGCGCATACTGCGAAAGCTACCTCCGTCATATCGACTATGGCGATGTTGAGCACTTTCGCCCAAAGGCGAACGTACTATACAGGCATATGATTTTTGACTGGGCGAATTTGCTTCTAGCTTGCAAAGTCTGCAATGGCCCAGAGTACAAAGGCGCAAAATTCCCAGGGCTGGAGGAGGGTGGGCCTCCTGTGGATCCCGCTCTGGAGGACCCCAACTTACACCTTAGGTTCGTTTACGATCCGATAGCAAAACTTGCCACAGTTTCTTATAAGACTGAACGGGGAAGAGTGACACGTGATCTATTCGGGTTGAATCGCCCGGAATTGCGTGCATATCGGTCTTCGTTATTGCAGAAGCTATACGTTCTTAAAGAGCTAGCTTCCACTAACCCTAGCGCGCAAGATTTGTTGACTGCGGCAAAGAACGACGATGCGGAGTTCGCAGCATTTGCTAGGACGCTCTAGTAGATCTCCCCTTGGGTCTGGGACAGGCAGAGCGTATCTACCTGCCGAATCGTTGGCCGCCTTGCATTTGGCTCATTAGGCGTTGTTGCATTTTGCCACCGCCCGAGCCCATGGTCTTGAACATCTTGGACATTTGGGTGTGTTGCTTGAGGAGGTTGTTTACCTCTTGCACGGTGGTGCCGGAGCCGGCGGCTATGCGCTTGCGGCGGCTGCCGTTGATGATGGCGGCGTTCTGGCGCTCCTTTTTGGTCATCGAGTCGATGATGGTTTCTATGCGGGAGAACTGCTTCTCGTCTACCGAGCCGGCCGCTTGCTGGAGGCCGGCGAAGGGGCCTACCGACGGGAGCATCTTCATGATGGATTGCATGCTGCCTAGCTTCTTGATCTGACGGAGCTGCTCGCGGAAGTCTTCGAGGGAGAAGCCGCTGCCAGAGAGGGCCTTCTTGGCGAAGTCGGCGGCTTTCGTTTTGTCGAGTTTTTCGTCCGCGCGTTCAAGCAGCGTTGCGATGTCGCCCATGCCGAGGATGCGGCTGACGATGCGGTCGGGGTGGAAGGCTTCGAAGGCGTCGGGCTTTTCGCCGGTGCCGAGGAACTTGATGGGTTGGCCGGTGATCTGGCGGATGCTCAGGGCTGCGCCGCCGCGGCTGTCGCCGTCCATCTTGGTGAGGACGACGCCGGTGATGGGGAGGAGGTCGTGGAAGGCTTTGGCGGACTTGACGGCGTCCTGGCCGGTCATGGCGTCGGCTACGAAGAGGATCTCGGTGGGGGAGAGGAGCTTTTTTAGCTGGGCCATCTCGTCCATGAGGGACTCGTCGATGCCGAGGCGGCCGGCGGTGTCGACGATGAGGATGTCGCAGCCGTAGTTGGCGGCTTCGCGCTTGGCTTCCTTGGCGAGGCGGAGGACGTCGTCAGTGCCGTGGGTGTGGGCGGGGTCCAGCTTGCCTTCGTAGAGCTGGGCTTTGATGGAGTCGGCTACTACTTTTAGCTGCTCGCGGGCGGCGGGGCGGTAGACGTCTACGGAGACGAGCATGGGGCGGTGGCCGCCCTTCTTTAGCCACTGGGCTAGTTTCCCGGAAGACGTGGTTTTGCCGGAGCCTTGTAAACCTGCCATCAGAATTACGGTTGGAGGTTGCGAGGCGAATTTGAAGCGCGCGGTGTCGGTGCCGAGGGTGGCGACTAGCTCGTCGCGGACGATTTTTACGATCTGCTCGGCGGGCGAGAGGGCGGTGGCGACTTGCGAGCCGAGGGCCTTGGCGCGGATGTTTTCGATGAGGTCGCGGGCGACGTCGAGGTTTACGTCGGATTCGAGGAGGGCGACGCGGATCTCGCGGAGAGCTTCGTTGATGTTCTCGTCGGTGAGGGTGCCCTGGCCGCGGAGGGTCTTGAAGGAGCGCTGGAGTTTTTCGGAGAGGGTTTCAAACATGGCTGGGATAAGTTTATCAGTGCGAAAGGTGGCTTCTAGCTGCTAGCTTTTAGCTTCTAGCTAAAGGGCAACGGCGAAGCGGTGGCGAGGGAGATACCGGGGCTGGCGCAGTGGGGGTGGGGGCGCGAGAATCTAGGGATGAAGCAGGCGTCGGTTGCGGGAAATAGTGGAGCGACGGCGCGCGAGTATATGACGTTGCGGGAGTACATGACGTACCTGCGGGTGGAGAAGGGGTTGCGGCCGCTTAGCTGCGAGGCTTACTTGCGCGATCTGGAGATGTTTGCGGAGTTTCTGGAGTCTGGCGATCGGACGTTTCTGACGGCTGAGCAGGGGGATGTCAGCGGGTTTATGCAGCATTTGCGGGAGCATGGGGTGCAGTCGCGGTCGATTGCTCGGAAGCTTAGTTGCGTGCGCGGGGTTTATAAGTGGCTGCTGATTGAGAAGCGGGTGCGGCGCGATCCTACGGTGAATATTGAGAGCCCGAGTAGTTGGAAGGTGCTGCCGAAGTCGCTGGCGGAGAGCGAAGTTCGGGAGATGCTGGAAAAGACGGGCGCGGCGGCGAGGGCGGCTGATGCGGATGGGGTGGCGCTGCGGGATCATGCGATGTTGGAGCTGCTTTATGCGGGTGGGCTGCGCGTGGGGGAGATTGTTGCGCTGCATCAGGAAGATCTGCGGCTGGAGACGGCTAGCTTGCAGGTGCGGGGGAAGGGCGATAAGGAACGGATTGTGCCGATTGGACGGAGTGCGGTGGAGGCTCTGGAGGCTTATATTTCGCGGGGGCGGCCGGGGTTGGTGAAGAAGAAGATGGAGCGTGGGTTGTTTTTGTCGGTGCGGGGGAATCCGCTGACTGCGCAGGTGGTGTGGCAGATGGTGCGGAGTGTGAACTCGCATGCGAGCCCGCATAAGCTGCGGCATAGTATGGCTACGCATATGGTGGAGCATGGTGCGGACTTGAGGACGGTGCAGACGCTGCTGGGGCATGCGGATATTGCTACTACGCAGG
>JBAVDD010000084.1:0-13667 GCA_049587035.1 Acidobacteriaceae bacterium
TCCACGGGACTAGAATGTAGCCCAAGTTGGCACCCTACTCTCCATGACCCCGGCCATCTTCAACCCGCGTGCTCACTCCCTCATCCGTGCAAACGTCTTCGTATTCGCCAGCGTCATCGTAGCCACCCTTCTCTCCAGCTTCCCCTACATCCGTGCAAATCCGTGGCTCGTACTTCCCTTCTTCGTCTGCCTCGTCGGTATGGCCGACACCGTCCGCTGCATCCAGAAACGCTGGAACTTCTACCATGGCGGCGTCATGTTCTGTCTCTACATGGACCTCCTGGCCATCACCCTGATCCTCTTCTTCCTCGTCTACCCCTATCTGGTAGGGATAGGCAAATCCTAGTTCTTTCGCAAATAGTCGAAGCCTGAAGTTTGACCCAGGAAACCTCTGATTAAATCTCCGTCTTAAGGGCACGGCTTCAGCCGTGCCGCAAACACTTCATATTGAAAGGGGCTTTAGCCCCTGAGGGATTTCTTCTTCCTGCCCGCCAACTTAATCAGACCCTCCCTAACCAGCCGAAGCCTGAAGCAGTCTCCCCACCGCATCCACCCTGTAAACTGACACCAGGCAATGTCAGACAAAACCTTCTACGTCACCACACCGATCTACTACGTCAACGCGCGCCCCCACATCGGCCACGCCTACACCACCATCGTGGCCGACGTCCTGGCCCGCCGCCACCGCCTGATCGGTGAAGAAACCTTCTTTCTAACCGGCACCGACGAGCACGGCCAGAAGATCGAACGCAGCGCCGCCGCCGCCAACATCCCCCCGCAGCAGTTCGCCGACCAGGTCTCCAAGTCCTTCGAAGACCTCTGGCGCCGCATGGGCATCACCAACAACGACTACATCCGCACCACCAGTGAAAAGCACAAGCGCGGCGTCCAGCACCTCTTCTCCGAGCTCTACAAGAACGGCTTCATCTACCTCTCCACCTACACCGGAGCCTACTGTGTCTCCGACGAAGCCTTCGTAGACGCCCCCGTAGGCACCCCCTGCCCCGACTGCGGCCGCCTCCTGGAACAGGTCACCGAAGAAAACTTCTTCTTCAAACTAAGCGCCTTCCAAAAACCCCTCCTCGACCTGATCGAATCCAACACCCTACAAATCACCCCCGACTCCCGCCGCAACGAAATCCTCAACTTTCTGACCGGTAACATTCCCGCATTCGTTAGGACATACAACGAGGAAATCCCCCCATCCGAGCCTGAATCTGACGAAGAAGATGACGATGGGAACGCTCCTGTAGATAGCAGCCCTCTCATGGAAGCTCTGTATTGGGGTCGGCAAACCAAGCAGCTAGCGACTACCGAAGCTGGAACCCATTACATCATCGGCGCCCTCCGCGACCTCAGCATCTCGCGCAGCAGCTTCACCTGGGGCATCCCTGTCCCCGAAGACGTCCAGCGCGACGCCAAGGCGGCCCAAAACCACGTCATCTACGTCTGGCTCGACGCTCTGGCCAACTACATCACCGCGCTAGGCTACGGCTCCAACGACGAAACCCTCTTCAACAAATTCTGGCCCGCCAACATCCACTTGGTAGGCAAAGAAATCATCCGCTTCCACTGCGTCTACTGGCCCGCATTCCTCCTCGCCTTGAATCCGAAGCTCCAACACAAGAGCGCCGAGAAGCCGCCGGAACTGTCTCTCGAAGAACACAAGGCATGGGCCGAAAAATGGCTACCCAAGGCCGTCACCGCCCACGGCTGGCTACTCTTCGAAGACTCGAAGATGTCCAAGTCCAAAGGAAACATCGTCCGCACCGAAACCATCCTCGAAGGCTTCGGCACTCTCTGCCCGCCTCCGACCGCTTTGAAGGGGACGGGCTTCAGCCCGTCCGTCACCAGCTCAACCAATGACGCGGCTTTAGCCGCTGAGGGAATGCCCGCCGAGCCCACCAAGGCCGACCGCGACCTCTTCGCCACCGACATCCTCCGCTACCACCTCCTCCGAGAAATCCCCTTCGGCCAGGACGGCAGCTTCAGCTTCGACGCCATGATCACCCGCTACAACGCCGACCTAGCCAACGGCTACGGCAACCTTGTCAGCCGCACCCTCACCCTCATCTCGAAGACCAGCGACGGAGCAGTCGAGGATTGCCTCGAAGCCCACTCCCTCGTTTTCTACCAAGCTCCACGCATCGAAACCCCCAGCCAACCCGAGCGACAAGAGATCTTGTCAGCATCTGAGGGTCAGACCCTCGGCTGGGCCATGACCAAGGCCGTCGATGCCTTCATCCGGCACATGGACAAGATTGCTCCGAGCGAAGCACTCGCTGCCGCCGCACGTGCGATCACCGCCGTCGACGCCTTCATCACCTCGCGCAAGCCATGGGCTGCCACCGAAACCGAACTCTCGCAAAACGGCCGGCGCTCGACCCTCTACACCGCCGCCGAATCCATCCGCATCATCACCGCTCTCCTCTACCCCATCCTCCCCTACGCCACATCCAAAGTCTGGCACCAACTAGGCCTCGGAGACATCGAAGCCGCCGCCCGCAACGGCGAGCTAACCAACCTCGAATGGGGCGGCCTGAAACCCGGCACCAAGCTAGGCCCCCTATCCCCCATCTTCCCCCGCGCCGACAAAGGACTAGCCAAAATCATGAGCGACATGGAAAATCCCACCACCTCCACAGACTTGTCATCTCGACCGGAGGAGCGCAGCTCCGCAGTGGAGAGACCTGCAGTTGAACCCGCCACAACCGCCCCCGCGCCAGCCGCCGAACCCACCCCCGAAACCCCCACCATCTCCATCGACGACTTCGCAAAAATCGAACTCCGCGTAGCCGAGATCAAGCTAGCCGAGCGCATCCCCAAAGCCGACAAGCTCCTCCGCCTCGAGGTAGACCTCGGCCCACTCGGCCAGCGCCAGATCCTCTCCGGCATCGCCGAGCACTACGCCCCGGAAGACCTCATCGGCCGCCGCATCATTGTCATCACCAACCTGGCCCCCCGCAAGATGCGCGGCCTCGAATCCCACGGCATGCTCCTAGCCGCCAGCGAAGAAAACGGCAAGCCTTTTTTGGCCACCGTCCCCGAAGGCGTCCCCGTAGGCACCCGCTTGAAATAAAGTGGCCTCAAGCAGGTCATACTTCCACAAGTCCACCCTCAACCCACCTCCCTCGAATACCTTAGGTATGGAAGTACCGGGGGGGAGGGGGTGGGGGTACAGCCTCAAATGTTGCCGCCATGCTCATAGACTCCCACTGCCATCTCGACGACTACGAAGACCTCCCCGCCATCCTCGCCCGCGCCAGCGAAGCCGGTGTACGCAAGCTCCTGGCCATAGGCATAGGCGACGGCCCCGCCACAATGCACCGCGCCCTGGAACTAGCCCACCAGCACCCCAACATCTACGCCACCGCTGGCATCCATCCCCAGGAAGCCCATCAAGCCACCCCCGAGAACCTGGCCAAACTAGCAACCCTGGCGCAAGACCCATGCTGCCTCGCCATCGGCGAGATCGGCCTCGACTACTACCACCTCGATAACCCCGACATCCCCACCCAGCAAGCCGCCTTCATCGCCCAGATGCAGATAGCCGCCGCCGCCCACAAGCCAATCACCATCCACTGCCGCACCTCCGAACTAGCCATCCCGGCAGCCAAAGCCAGGTACGAACCATCCGACGCCTGGGAAGACCTCCTAGCCCTAATCACCAAGCACTGGACCCCGACTGGTCTCCCCGGCATCATGCACTGCTTCTCCGGCAACCAGGACCAGGCCACACGCTCCCTGGCCGCCGGCTTCTACCTCTCCTTCGCCGGCAACGTAACCTACCCCAACTCCACCACCATCCAGCAGGTAGCCCGCACCACCCCCCCCAACCGCATCCTCGTAGAGACCGACGCACCCTTCCTAACCCCCGCCCCCCTACGAGGCCAAACCAACGAACCCGCCTTCGTAGCCCACACCGCCAGCTTCGTGGCCGAACTTCGCGGCATCTCTCCAACCGAGCTCGCAGAAATAACCACATCCAACTTCAACGCGCTGTTTCCGGCATCACTGTCCGTTTAGCAGCACTTCTGCAACAATGGTGTGAAACCACCCACCACCCGCATCTCATCAGTAAGAGGGACTATTTTATGGCAGCCGACAACAGCTTCGACATCGTAAGCAAGGTAGACATCCAGGAGGTAAAAAACGCCATCGATCAGGCCAGCAAGGAGGTCCACGCTCGCTTCGACCTCAAAAACTCCAAGTCCACCATCGCCCTCGAAGGCCTGGACACCGTGCAGCTAGCCTCGCAGGACGAGTACACCCTCAAGGCAGTCATCGAAATCCTCGGGCAGAAGTTTGTCAAGCGCAACGTCTCCCTCAAGAACCTCGACTACGAAAAAATCGAGCCCGCCGCCAACTCCTCCGTCCGTCAAAAGATCAAGCTCAAGCAGGGCATCTCGTCGGAGCCAGCGAAAAAAATCGTCGCACACATCAAAGACTCCAAGCTCAAAGCCCAAGCCAGCATCCAGGGTGACACCGTGCGCGTAACCAGCAAGGACCGCGACACCCTGCAGCAGATCATGTCCCTCCTGCGCGGCAAGGACCTCGGCATCGACCTGCAGTTCACTAACTTTCGCTCCAACTAACCTTCATCCCGCGCACGCCAAACCACAGCGCGCTTCATGCGCCCAACGAACGATCTCTTTCACCTGCTACTCTTAAGCTGAGCATGAGCACCATCTCCATCGCGACGGCTGCCGAAGTATTTGACCTCCTGAAGGACGATCTCGCTGCGATTGAAGTCGAGTTCGCCCGCCAGGCCGCGTCGCCCGTTGCCGTCGTCACGGACATCGCCAACTACCTCATCGCCGGCGGAGGCAAGCGCATCCGCCCGCTCCTTCTCCTTCTCTCCGCCAAGTCCCTGCACTGCGAAAGCGACGCCCGTATCCGCCTCGGCGCCGTCGTCGAGATGCTCCACACCGCCACCCTCGTCCACGACGACATCATCGACGAGGCCGACACCCGCCGTGGCCGTCCCTCTTCCAACACCACCTGGGGCAATGCCAAGTGCGTTTTAGCCGGCGACTGGCTCTACATGCAGGCCTTCCAGACTGCCCTCGCCGAACGCAACTTCCGCATCCTCGACCTCCTCATCTCGCTCACCCAGGAGATGGTCGAAGGCGAACTCCTGCAGATGGAAAAGCTAGGCCACCTCATCAACGAGGAAGAGTACTTCGACCTCATCTATCGCAAAACCGCCTGCCTCTTCAAGGTCTCCATGCAGCTAGGCGCAGTCGTTGCCAATCCCAACCACCGCGAAGGTGAGCGCCCCTTCGAAGACACTCTCGGCGAATACGGTCGCAACCTCGGCCTCGCCTTTCAGATCATCGACGACGTCCTAGACCTCACCGCCAATGACGAAGTCCTCGGCAAGCCCGCAGCCTCAGACCTCCGCGAAGGCAAGGCAACCCTAGCCGTCATTCACGCCCTAGAGCGCGGCACCGGCGCCGACCGCGAAGCCATCCGCACCGTCCTCGCCGACCGCAGCTTCACCCGCGTAGCCCACGCCGACATCCTCGAAATTCTGCGGCGCCACGGCTCCCTTGCCTACGCCACAGACACCGCCTGCGCCTACGCCGAAGCCGCCCGCCAGTCCATCGCCGACCTCCCAGACAGCGACTACAAACGAGCCCTCCTCTGGGTCCCCAGCTTCGTCACCAGCCGCGATCGCTAGCTACAGCAGCCTCATCGTCAACTACAGCCGCCCGTCGTCGAGATCACCCATCTCGTCTACATCGGGGTCGGATTCTTCCTCGTCACCCTCGGCCTCTGCCACAGCAACCGCCAGGTCCTCCACCCGCACCGGCTCGCCGTCCCCTGGTTCCAATAGAACCTGCACCCGGCTCTCCGCGTTCGCAAGCTGGGCCTTGCAGGCATTCGACAGATGCACACCGCGCTCGAACAGGCTGACATTCTCCTCCAGCGCAAGGTCCCCGCGCTCCAGTCGCTCGACCACCTTCTCCAGCTCTTCCATCTGATCTTCAAAGCTCGCCATTAGTTCGCCTCCTCCGTCAGACCAAGAACCTCTTTGGTCAGCGCATACTTCCCAAACGGCGCGCTCACCTGCACGCCCTGCACCTCGCTCCGAACGCTCTCCAGCATCTCACGCGCAATCGCGACACCTTCCGCCAGCGCCGCGTCCTTGTCTGGCGCGACAGCCATGCGCGCAAGAATCTCATCCGGCATCGAGACCCGCAGGTCGTTCTTCATAAACTCGGCATTGCGCAAGCTGGTCAGTGGCCATATCCCGGCGACCACCGGAATCCGGAATCCCTCAATCCTCCGCAGAAAATCCTCCAGCAGCTTCAGATCGAACACTGGCTGCGTAATGCAGAACTCCGCGCCGGCCTCCACCTTGTAGGCGAAGCGTCGCACCTCGTGCTCAACGTCGCTCACCCCCGGATTCGCAGCCACCGAGATCGTAAACCCCGTCGATCCTCCAATCGGGTTCCGTCCAATATCTAGTCCTTGGTTCAACCCATGCACAATGTTCACCAACCCAATCGCATCCACGTCGAAGACCGCCGTAGCGTCGGGATAGTTCCCCATCTTCGGCGGATCGCCCGTCAGGCAAAGAATATTCTTCAGCCCAATAGAAGCCGCTCCCAGCAAATCACTCTGGATGCTCAGCACATTCCGGTCGCGGCACGTGTAGTGCAGGATCGTCTCGATCCCAACCTTCTGCTGAATCTGCACGCACAAGCTCTGCGCACTCATCCGCGCGCTAGCCCGCGGCGAATCCGGTACATTGATCGCATCCACGCCATACCGCGCCAGCAGCGCCGCCCCCGCCAACTCCTTCTCGCAGTCAAAACCCTTCGGAGGAACAATCTCCACCATCGTCACAAACTTCCCCTGCGCAATGCACTCGCCGATGTGTGAACGCGCGCTCAGCGGCGGAGGCTCCACCGCCGCCTCTCGAGCCACGCCTGCACCCATACCTCTCGCCACCTCGCTCACGCGAACCACGGCCGTCTCTCCTGCATCCTGCGCTTCCATCGCGCGCAGCGCACTCCGCATCGCACGAACATGCGCCGGTGTCGTCCCGCAACAACCTCCCACCCAGCTGGCTCCCGCGCGCACAAACTTGCGCGCAAAGCTGCCCATATACTCCGGCGAGGTCAAATAGATATTCCGCCCCTCAACATTGCGCGGCATACCCGCGTTGGGCATCGCCACGATCGGAAGCGTGGTCACCGCCCGCATGCGCTCCACAGCGCTCAGCACCGTCGCCGGTCCAGTACTGCAGTTGCAGCCGACCGCGTCAGCACCAATCGCCGCAATCCGCTCCGCCGCAACCTCAGGGCCCGTTCCATCCAGGCAGTTAGCCTCTTCGTCCACCGTAAACAGCACCACCACCTTCAACCACGGCGCAACCTCCCGCGCCGCCAGCACCGCCTGCTCCGCCTCATCCACCGACATCATCGTCTCAACAATAAGTAGATCCACCCCACCCTCGGCCAGCGCCGCAATCTGCTCCGCAAATGCAGCCCTCGCCTCGTCCAGCCCCGTCTTGCCCAAAGGCTCCAGCCGCAGCCCCAACGAGCCCACCGCTCCGGCCACAAACGCCTCTGTCCCCTGCTTCTCGCGGATCGAGTCCACGCACTGCCGCGCAATCGCCGCACCTGCCAGATTAAACTCGCCGACCCTTTCCCGCAGCCCAAAGCGCTCCAGTCGAAAGCTGTTCGCTCCAAACGTGTTCGTCTCAATAATCTCGGCGCCCGCCTGCAGATACTGCTGGTGCACCGAGCGCACCGTTTCCGGCTGCGTCACATTCAATTCGTCATAGCAGCGGTTAATAAACACACCGCAGCTGTACAACATCGTACCCATCGCCCCATCGCAGAGCACCGTCCCACCCGCAAAAAGCCTGTCCACTGCAGCCGCCATCGATCTCCCGTCCTACCCGTGTGTTCCGAATGCCTAATCTCTCATCCTATAACGCCCTTGCTACCTTCGCTGCTGGCCGTTCCGTCCAAGACTCGGGTCCCCGGCCTTCAATCTTCTTTGCCCGCTGGGGTGGAGAACCGCCGCGGAATCGCGGGTTTGCCCTGTTATACTTGGCTAAGAAATCGCAACCCCCGCGCACGTGGCGGCTGACGTTTGGAGTGGTTAAAGTTGAAGATAAGACGTTTCTCTGCCCTGTTGACTTCGGGCGTCCTCCTGGCCGCGGCCACGCTGGCACTCTCGGGTTGCGGCGTTGTAGTGCTTTATAAGACTCCTCAGTACGGCTATGCCGGCCGTCCCGTTCCTCCCAGCAAGCTGCTGGAGCGTGTCCTCGCCGCTTACTCCGGAAATGGAACCTCAGGCGGCCTTGAAATTCTCGACGGCCTCCGCGATCTTCGCGGCAACGTCCAGAACACCACCAGGAGCTTCAGCATCTCCGGCTACTCTGAGGCAGAGCCCATCAGCATCATCAACTACCCCGAAGAAACGACTGGCTTCGTCCTTTCGCACAACGACGGCAACCTCATCGACATCAGCTACAGCAAGGAGACCGCTAGCGGAACCGTTGCCAACTTCGGCGCGGACTCTCCATCCGCCGCCGCTTCTCCTCTTGGTGCGGCCTTCGCGGGCGCCGCAGAGCAGGCTGGCGAGCTCATCTTCTCGACAGACGGAAAGTCCTACGGTCTCAACCTCCCCGGCGTCGACAAGGTCGTGATCGATCCCGGCTTCAGCGTCGTTCTCGCAATGGTGCAGAACTCCAACACCCTCTACCGCATCGTCAGGCTACCCGCCACGCCGAATCCTGTCTTCCCCCCGGGCTACGTCGACTGCGAGCCGCTCCTGCTTCCCGCCTACTGCGTCGTCCCCGTAGCCGGAACCTACGATCGGCCTGTCGATGTAAAGTTTTCGCTCGACGGTAGCACCGCCTATGTCCTGAACTCCGGGCCTGAGAATGGCGGCACCGCCTCCAGCGTTAGCTTCCTGCAGATGTCGCAGCTCAACATCAACATCGTTCCCACAGTCAATCCTCTGAGCTCTGGCGCACCTTCGCCCATGGCCACGCTGCCGGTCGCGAATCCTGTCCCGATTCCAGGGGGCGTCACTGCCGCTGTTTCCGATGGCGCCTACCTCTATCTGTCCGGCCAAAACAAGCAGACCACCGGCGCCTACAAAGGCCTCTTTGGCGGCAATCTCAGCCTGCTCAACCTCACCACCGATACCGTCGGGGCGCCCATCCCAATCTCCGATGGCACGCATACCAAGATGCTGATGGCCGATAGCAATACCCTCTGGGTCGGCTCGTCCAACTGCGCCAACGGCGTCCGCGCCGCAACCGCCGCAGCAGAGCTTGCCTCGCAGGGCTACACCGACCAGGCCGGCAACTACAACTGCCTGACCATGGTGACCCTTGATTCAGCCACGCCTACGGCGACCATCATCCCCGCCGTCGTCCAGTCCAACGTCTCCTCCGTCTCCCCGGTCACGGTTCCCTACCCCAACACCAATCAGAATCAGTACTACTACGGCAGCCTGACCGGTCTCTGCTGGGTACAGAGCTACTACAAGGTCTACACCGCCTACGGTGGTCAGATCCACGCGTTCTATACCGGTCCCAATCCCAGCCCCATCGTTGAAACACAGGCGGAAAACGCCAACGGTGGCGTGGCTGGAACAGAGATCGACAACATCAACGTAACCGTACAGGGCACCGTCTTCGACGTCGCATACATGGACGCCACAGACGATACCGCCAACTAACTCCCATGAACAAGCCGCAGGCCTCACCCTCTCAACCTGCGGCTCCCCCCCATGCAGGTCTGCTCGACATACTTGCCATCGCCGCGCACCGCGATGACGTCGAGCAAACCTGCGGCGGCACCCTCCTTGTACAGCAATCCCTCGGCTGGCGCACCGGCATTCTCGATCTAACCCGCGGAGAATCCGGTACCCGTGGCACCGCCGCCGAGCGCGCCTCCGAAGCCGAAGCCGCCGCCCGCATCCTGCGTGTCACCCATCGCGAAGCCCTCGATCTCCCCGACGGCAACGTCCAGAACACCCAGGAAAACCGCCTCAAGATCGCCGCGGTCCTGCGCCGCCTTCGCCCCCGCGTGGTCATCCTTCCCTACTGGCAGGGTCGCCACCCCGACCACTACACCGCCTCCACCCTTGGCTACGAGGCCTGCTTCGCCGCCGGGCTCTCCCGCCTCGAGCTACCCCCCGAAAACGGGGGCCCCGCCCACGTCGCACCGCACCGCCCCTACAAAATCCTCTACGCCTCCCTCTACGCCGACGTCCGCCCCACCTTCGTCGTCGACATCACCCCTCATATCGAGACTCGACTCCAGTCCCTGCTCGCCTACCGCTCCCAATACGGAACCCAACCCGCCGGCACCGGCCTCTTCGTCCCCGAAGACGACATCCGCGAGCGAACCTTCGCCACCGCCCGCCACTACGGCCTGCTGGCCGGCGTCCGCTACGCCGAGCCCTTCATCCAGCGCGAAGTCGCCAGCGTCACCGACCTAATGTCCCTGCCCGTCCAAAGCATCTAGCCGCCATCCAGGACACCTAACGCCCCGCCAACGCCCCCAGTCGCTGCCCCACAAACTCCACCAGCGCCCCACTGCAATACTCCGGCGCAACAAACTCAAACCGCCGCTTCCCCTCAATCACCCTCCGCGACACCCCACCCCAACCCTCCTCAAACACAGCCCCCGCCGGCACAATCAGGGCATCCACCCGGTCCAGATACCGCAACGCCGAAGCCTTGAAGTCCTTCACCTTCGGGTCCAGCACACTCAGCGACAAATCCGGTTGCAAAAACCGCAGCACACTATTCGACTCCACAATCACATCCCCCCCCACCTCTGCCAGCAGCGCCCGAACTCGCGGCATCGCCTCGCTCAAATCTCCCTGCCGCGTCCGCACCCAGAACGACCGCGCCGCCCCCGCCGCTAAATACCGCGACGAATCCGTCCCACTCCCCCACTCGCGCTCCTCGCTAACCGCCACCGTATGGTCCGCCGTCTCGCAATCGCAAGGCTCCCCATTCGCCGAGCAAACCCCATGCCCAAACTGCGTAATCTTGATCGCCGTCCACCGCCGCTCCGGCAACGCCCGAATCAACCCAGCCACTACGCTGGTTTTCCCAATATTCCGCGTATGCCCGCCAACCACAACGATCGCCACACGCACCTCCGCTCTACTTCAAACGCCGAACCCGCGCAATCGTCTTCAGATAATCCTTCAGCGGCTCCGCCGGCACGCCCATGAACATCTGCCCCGGACCCTCCAAATGCTTACCCGGAAACACTCCCGCCGCTCCACCCAGAATCACTCCCGGCCCAATATGCACATGGTCGCCCAACCCCACCTGGCCCGCTAGCACCGCCCCATCCTCCACCATGCAAGACCCGGAAATCCCCACCTGCGACGCCATCAGCACGTTCTTACCAATCTTGCAGTTGTGTCCAATATGCACCTGGTTATCAATCTTCGTCCCCCGCCCGATGCGCGTCTCCCCCAGCGCCCCGCGGTCAATCGTAGTATTCGCCCCAATCTCAACATCGTCCTCAATCACAAGTCGCCCCTGCTGCGGAAACAGCAGATGTTCCCCCGTCTGCGCATCGCGCGCATAACCAAATCCCGTAGCACCCAGCACGGCCCCAGCCTGCACCACCACGCGGCTGCCAATCACCACTCCACGCAGAATCACCGCCCCAGCTGCAATCTCAACCTCGTCGCCCAGAATCACCCCAGCCTCCACCACCGCGCGCGCGCCAATCTTCACCCGCTCGCCGAGCTTCGCCGAAGCATCCACCACCGCCGACGGATGCACCTCACTGCTGGTCCTCGCTTCCGACAACGCCTTCCCACAGACCGCAAACGCATACCTCGGATCATTCACCACCAACACCCGCTCATCCGGTTCCGACCCCGCGCCGCGAGCCAGGATCAACCCTGCGCCGCTCCTGATCGCGGCCGTCAGCGTCCGCTCATCCGCTGCAAACACCACCGCATCCGGCCCTGCGTCCTCCAACCCCGAAACCCGCGCGATCTTCACCGTCGATCTCGCCGACAAGCTCATCGTCCCACCCACCAGCTCCGCAATCTCCACCGCGCTAAGTATCTTCTTACTCATCCGTACAACCGCTCCTCGCCCTCCGGCCGAGTCTTCCAGCGCCGGTGCACCCACAACCACTGCTCAGGATAGCGTCGCACATACCCCTCGATCGTAGCCGTAAACAGCGCAGTATTCGCCAAAATATCCCTTGCCCCATCCCCTGTGCGAATCAGCTCCAACTCCTCGCCAAACCGCAGCACATACTTGTTCTCCGTCGCCTCCCACACCAGAAACCCCGGCAGCACTGCCGCACTCGAGTGCAGCGCCACCCGCGCCATTCCCGCCGCCGTACATGCCTCCACCCCAAAGTACGGCACAAACACTCCCTGCGGCGGCGTCATGTTCGTGTCCATCAGAATCCCCACCGTCTCTCCCCGCTGCATCGCAGTCAGTAACCCGCGCGCAAAGTCATCCTTATGGATCACCCGGTTCCCATGCAGACATCGAATCCGATTCACAAACTTGTCCACCAGCGGGTTATCCAGCCGCCGGATCACCAGCGACATCGGATACCCCATCAGCGAGTGATAAAAGCTCGAAAGCTCCCAGGCTCCCAGGTGCCCGGTCAGCACCAGCACGCCGTTGCCCTTCGCCCGTGCCGCCAGGTAGTGCTCCAACCCCTCGTACCGAATAAACTTTGACGCCTGCTCTGCCGAATATCCACTCATCTTGCAGAACTCGCCCAGCTCCCACCCCAGCGACCGGTACACCCCGCGAAGAATCGCCTCTCGCTCAGCCTCTGGCTTCTCCGGGAACGCCATCTCCAGGTTCCGCATCCCCACGCGCCGTAGCCGCCCAAGCAGCGTCCACGCCACCGCTCCAATTCCCGCGCCCACGGCCCGCGCAACCCTCCGCGGCAACACCCCCACGGCTCCAGCCCCCAGCCGCAGCGCAAGGTACTCCACCCGTTCGCGCAGAGTAATCTGTCGCACCGGCACGTTCTGAGTCGCGTTCGCCAATAACTGTCAGTGTACGCAACTTCACAGCCAAGCTGTGTCCCCACAAACCTGCCGCAAAAGGAAAAGGACGGCCAAAGCCGCCCTTATCCCGTAAAACCAATTCGTTACTGGTTATCCTTGGAAACCACAAAGTAGCGGGCGACCGTGTGGACAAACCCACGCGCATTCTCCGGCGTCGGAACTCCGCCACGCAGCACCTCGTGGAACGGGATGTTCGAACCATATTCGGTCCGCGTGTCATCCGAGTTCTGCGACAGCACCGTGCCAGTCAAATCGATTCCGGCAAACAGGCCGCGAGCACGAGAGTAAGCGAGGAACTCAGCCTTCAGCTTCCAATCCGTGTCCGCTGCAGCATTCCGTCCAACCGGGCCGGCTGCCACCGAAGCGTCGCCGCCCAGCTTGAACTTGCTCCGCAACATGTCCTGCAACCCATGCTGATTCATCGCCACCAGCACCAGGTCGGTCGACTGGCCACCAATCTGCCAGCCAAAGCTTCCGCCCGTCAACTGCACGAACACCGGCGCGCTCCATCCACGCGGCGTGCGGCACGTCGCCACACCCTGGCCATACTGTCCACCGAAGATGAAAGCAGCCTTCTTATAAGCCGGAACGACCACCACGCACGAGGCACC
>JBAVDD010000085.1:0-3051 GCA_049587035.1 Acidobacteriaceae bacterium
GCGCGGGGCTGGCCGAGGGCGCGGCGAACGTAGCGGCCCGGACCGGTGCCGTAGCGTGCGACCGCCTCGCGGAAGAGACCGGCTTTATCGCCAAAGGCAGCGTAGAGGCTGGGACGGTTGATGCCCATGGCCGCGGTCAGGTCGGTGAGAGACGCGCCCTCATAGCCTTTTTGCCAAAACACACGCATGGCGGCTTCAAGAGCAAGGTCGCGATTAAATGATCTGGGACGACCCACCTGCGGTCGAGCAGCGAGTGCAGGTGGCGGAGTGGGCTGCATGGGAGAAGCCGTAAGACTCATACGCACAGATGGTAGCGCCCTTGCGGTACGTTGCGCGACAGAATTCGGCGAAGCGAGGACCCCAGGGGGAAACGTCTGTGAATGAGCCAGGGATCTGCGTCAGGAGGGTGAGGGGCGAGACCACTGCGAGGGCTGTGGGCTAGGCGTCCCTGGCGTCCACATACTCTTCATGCCATGCGGTTTGGATGGCTTCGAGGATGCTCTCGTTGGACTTGGTTGGGTCGCCGACGAAGCCGGGAAGTTGCGTAACCCATTTGTGGAGGTCGGTGAAGCGGACGGCGTAGGGGTCGGTGTCGGGAAACATCTCCTGCAGCTGAATTCCAATCTCCAGGGTGTCGGACCAGTCCAGTTCGCGCGGCATCGGCGGTACCTCCATGCTTGGTTTAGATCTTAGTTTACTTCCGTTTGGGGGCCATGCACGGGAGCGGGCCGAGAGCCGCCCGGGAGCGGATGGATGGGCAGCCGCGATAGAATAACGAAGCCGCATGACTATACAAGCTCAAGCTCCGAAGCCAGTATCCGCACCGTCCCAGACACAGCGCCGCATGACCGCGCGCCGCCGGTTGATCGCAGCCACACGCAAGCTGCGCGAGGTGGGTTCAATTGCCTCGGCGGTGGCAGGAACGTCGCACCCCTACATGGCCCACATTATTCCGATGCGGCGCTGCAACCTGGCGTGCACCTACTGCAATGAGTTCGATGATGTATCGAATCCCGTGGATATCGAGGAGATGAAGCGGAGGATCGATCACCTGGGACGGCTGGGGACCTCGGTGATTACGATCTCTGGGGGCGAGCCGCTGCTCCATCCAGAGCTCGATGATGTGATCCGGCAGATTCGCAAGACTGGTGCGATTGCGGGAATGATTACGAATGGATATCTGCTGATGCCGGAGCGGATTGAGCGGCTGAACAAGGCCGGTCTCGACCACATGCAGATCTCGATTGATAACGTGATGCCGGACGAGGTGTCCAAAAAGTCGCTGAAGGTTTTGGATGCGAAGCTGGCTATGCTGGCCGAGTATGCGGACTTTCACGTGAACATTAATTCCGTGGTGGGTGGAGGGATCGCAAACCCGGAGGACGCGCTGACGATCTCCAAGCGCGCGCTGGCGTTGGGCTTCAGCTCGACGATTGGGATTATCCACGACGGAAGCGGCCAGTTGAAGCCGCTCGGCGAGCGCGAACGTACGGTGTGGGATGAGGTGCGGCGGCTGACGCGCAGGAGCTATTCGCGGTTCAACGGCTTTCAAGAGGCGATCGCAAACGGGCTACCGAACGACTGGCGGTGTCGCGCGGGTTCTCGCTATTTGTATGTAGACGAGAATGGGATCGTGTCCTACTGTTCGCAGCAGCGCGGCTATCCGGGGGTCCCGGTGGCCGAGTACACCACCGAGATGGTGAAGCAGGAGTTTCTGACGGAGAAGTCATGCGCGCCAAACTGCACTATCAGCTGCGTGCACCAGGTGAGCTACATCGACCACTGGCGTGCTCCGCAGAAGACCACGATTACGCCTGGCGGCGCTGGCCATGGAGCCGAGGCTGGGCTGGTGCAGATCCAGTAAGCCGCTATTGTGTGCGCATGGCGAGGTCGAGGACGATGAGGTCTCCTTCGTCGTATAGATGGCGGCGGCTGTGAATCAACTGATCGTACTGGCGATAGCTGGCTAAGCGGATACGGGCTTCGCTTCTGATCCACTGCGTGGCGTGTGCGTCGGTCTCTTCCGTCTGCTCGCGGTGCTGGACGCTCTGAAGCGTCGAAGCATCGAAGGTGAGGGCGAGGTAGCGGAGATGCTTTGAAAGCAGATAGGCCGCCAGGGCGTTGCCGTCGGAACGGCTTGGCCAACCCGGCGGCAGGCTGGCCGCACCTGGGATGTCGGCAAGGTCGATGTGGTGCGACTTGAAGTTCAGTAGAAACGGATAGTCGAGGGTGGCAAGCGTTCCGTCAGGGCCGGTGGGAATTGCGTGTTCCATTGCGGCGTAGGCGCGCGCGGTTGTCTCCGGTTCGATGTGGAAGTCCGTCAGGCTGGCGCGTAGACACTTGAAGGTCATCTGGTACTCATGCGTCCACGAGTTGAATCCGATATACATGGACAGGCAGATGCACAGAGCTACGCTTAAGTGCTCAAGTGATCGCGAGCGCCAGGTCGGGGCGAGATTGGCTTTGTGCGAGGCTGCGAGGTAGAGGAGAA
This sequence comes from Acidobacteriaceae bacterium, assembly GCA_049587035.1. Taxonomy (GTDB): domain Bacteria; phylum Acidobacteriota; class Terriglobia; order Terriglobales; family Acidobacteriaceae; genus Granulicella. Next base: position 2,492 of record JBAVDD010000085.1, read on the forward strand.
GGATAGCCGCGAGAATGGCTGGATAGTTGTAGCGCCGGACCGAGTCGCCGCCTGTCGCGATGCCGACGAGGATCGACGCGCCAAGGGCGGCGGCGGTAAGCGCGACGAGCACACGCGTTTGCTCGTCATGTTCGCACCAGAACCACTCGACCAGTAGCACGGCGATCAATGGCACATTGAATTCCATCACCTTCGCGATAATTTTCAAGGAGTTGCCACCCGATGGCGGAGGGAAGAGTCCGTAGGCGCTGTATTGGTAGCCTTTGCCGAGCAACGGATAGAACCATGTCCCCGAGGCGATATGGCTGGCAATCATCCAGGGAAGGAGCACAACCAGACACCCGAGGCTCGCGAACAGGACCGTGCGCAAACCTGCCTTGAGGCCGCGGCTCCGTGCGTGGATCAGACCAATGCAGACGAAGAAGAGGACGCCGTGGGGAAGGTACGTGGATTTGAATGAAGCAATGGTCGCCGCCGCGGCTCCGAGCAGCAGCGCTTGCAAGACGGGGTGCGGCTGCAACTCGTCAGCGTCCGCAGCCAGGTAGACTAACCCGCAAAAC
>JBAVDD010000086.1:0-9448 GCA_049587035.1 Acidobacteriaceae bacterium
TCGTCGCTACGGTGGGCATTCGCGCAAGTGCGCGAACCGCTCCAGCCCATTCATACTTCTCAACCTTTCATCTCGACCACCACCAGTCAGTCGAATGCCCACACCTGGCGCCAACAAAGTTGGCTGATCCCTCTCGGCAATGGCGTTCATCTCATTCCGCAGTAGTAGGATCAATCACCGCCCGAACCTGCGCGACCGAATTAGCCGGAAACCCGCCCTGCTTCGCATGTTCCCGCACCATAGCCTCATCCGGCGCGATATACACGCAGTAAATCTTGTCGTCAGTAACAAACGACTGCACCCACTGAATCTGCGGCCCCATACTCTTCAGCACACCGCACGACGTCTGCGAAATCCCATTCAACTGCTCCGCGGTAAGCTTCCCAGCCCCCGGGATATTCCGTTCAATCACGAACTTCGGCATGGCAGCACCTCACTTGGGACAGAATCCTACCACGTAGAAACAACAGTGCATCCCTGCAAAACGACTACAATCTAATCAGAGAGAGCCTATGTCCACCGTCTCCATCTCGAACACCACCAGCCAGTCCATGAGCGTCCCCACGCCCGACACTGGCAAGGACCCCTTCGCCGGCATGACCCTCCTGACCGCCGAGGGCCAAACCCCGCGCGCCAAAGCAGCCATCGAGATCACCAAAAACGCCCTCAAGCGCATCCGCGTGGCGATGGCCAAAGAAGGCGTCTCGCCCGATCAAGGCGGTCTCCGCGTAGGCATTCAGGGAGGCGGTTGCAGCGGCCTAAGCTACAACATCCGCTTCGACACCCAGCCCCGCGACCGCGACCGCACCTTCACCTTCGGCGAAGGCATCGAAACCCCCAACGATCCCAGCGGCGCCAAGCCAGTCCGCCTCTTCGTAGACCCCAAGTCCTTCCTCTATCTAGCCGGAATGGTCCTGGACTTCGAAGAAACCCTGATCCGCCAGGGCTTCAACTTCATAAACCCCAACAGCACAAAATCCTGCGGCTGCGGCTCCTCCTTCTCCGCCTAGCCTTTTCCGCCCTTGACGATAGGCAGTGCCCGCGTCATATACTTCGCCGAGCACCTCGAGCCTCCGCATGCGTAAAGGGAGTATTCCAATGGCAACCAACCACCACAAAATCACAGCCGTGGTCTTTTGTCTTCTCCTCTGCCAAACCGCCTTCGCCGGCTCGCCACTCAAGGGCGTCGACGTCAAGCTTGGCAAAAACCCCGGTGGTGGTTGTGCTGCCCGAACCACCGACGCAAACGGCACAGCGAACCTTGGCGTCTGGCCCAAGGGCAACTACACCTTGACCGTCGAATCAGCCCCCAGGGAGATGCCACTCGCACAAGCAAACGCCCGCACTATCAGGCCCGTGGCTCAGCCAGCGTCCACCAGGCTGCACATCGTCATCACGGGAGCGGACGGCGGCCGCATGGAGCGCGACATCGAAGCGCCTTCCGCTGCTCAGGCAGCCCGCGTTCTCCCCATCACGTTCTCCCTCAGCGGCAAGCAACCTCTCATCGTTGTCGTAACCTCAGACTAGCGGGGAGAGGTCGCCGCCGGCCCGGTCGCCCGCACCACCTGCTCACTCACCGGCAGGTGATACCCCTTCGCCAGCATCTGCTCATACACACTGATCGGCATCAGAAACACCGACGCACGACGCGCATCCAACCCCTCTGGATCCTCCACCGCAAACATCGCCATCTTCCCATCTACAATCTTGAACTGCGTGCCATAGCGCTGCAGCTTCCCCTCGCTCACCAGCTCCTTATCCACAACCAGTGCCAGGATCGACCCATCGATCTTCCCCTTCGCCGCCAGCTCCTCCAACCTCGGCACTAGCGACCGCTGCCACGCATGGTCCGGCGTATGCGTCAAAATCGTCATCGCATCATTCGAAGCATCGTATCCCACCAACGCAATCGTCGGCCAACTATGCCGCGCCATAATCTCCTTCAACTCCGCAGTCAATCGCCGATCCACCTCAGCCGTCTTCGCCGTATACATCGGATGCCCCGTCCCCGCCCCGCGTGCCGTCTGATCTTCCAACTCCATCGCAACCAGCTTCGCGCGCAACGCCGCATCGGTCCCCGGCCCATTGCGTTTGATCAACTCCGCATGCCGCGTGGCGAGATCATTCATCCACTTCGCCCCACTATTGTCCGCAGCCACACCCTGCGCCGCAACCCCACCAACCATCCCCAAACACAACGCGAGCGGCACCAACACTCCAAGCATCTTCATACAAAAAGTGTAAGCCCGCTAGCATTCACCGCAAGAAGCCGGGCACTCCAGGTCTCGCTTCTGAGACCTGGGTAACCACGAATCTCAACGGTCACGACCCTAATCCGTATCCTCATCCTTCTCCACCTTGGCCTCCGGCTTCTTCTCCACCTTAGGCGCCATCCCGCGAACATACTTGTCATACCAATCAAACCAGTAGTTATACCGGTCCTTGATAAAGCTAGGCCGCGAGAACCCGTGGAACTGTCCCGGATAGACAATCAACTCCGCCGGCGTCCCCACCGCGCGCAGCGCCTGGTACATCTGCTCGCCGCCCTCCACCGGAACATTGAAGTCCTTATCCCCGCCCATAAACAGCGTAGGAGTCTTGATGCGGTCCGCATGCAGGAACGGATACGACAGCTTCACATACAGCGCAAGGTTCTTCCAGGGTGGCCCCAGCTCATCCTGATACTGCAGAATGTACTGGTCGATCCCATAGAATCCCAGCAGATTCCCCATGCCCGCGCCCGCCGTCGCCGCCTTGAAACGATCGGTGCTGGCAATCGTGTAATCCGTAAGGATGCCGCCGTAGCTCCATCCCCCCACGCCCATCTCATCGCCGTTAATCTTGCCCGTGGCAATCGCAGCATCCGTCATCGCCAACAGGTCGATCACCTCTTTATCGCCCCAGTCCGCATTGATCGCCATACTGTAAGCCTGCCCGCGTCCCGTGCCGCCGCGATAGTTCACCTGCAGCACCGCATACCCATGCGCAGCAAACATCTGCCGCGTCATATCGAACCCATGCTGGTCTTGCGCCGTAGGTCCGCCATGAATAAACAGAATCATCGGAGCCTTCGTTCCGGCAACATACCCAACCGGCATCGTCAGCAACCCATGCACATCATTGCCGTCCTTCGTCTTGGCCTCAAGATTCTCCGTAGGCGCCACATCCAGCGTCGCCATCAACGAATCGTTTTGCCCCGTCAACCTCCGCAGCTTTCCACCATCCAGCGCATAAATCTCAGCCGGGGCCTCATCGGTAGACCACAGCAGCGCCACATGTCCCGCCGCTTCATTCAACCCCATCGCCGACCCACTACCCTCCGTAAGCCGCCGCACCTTCCCACTACCATCCAGCGGAATCTCTCCGATCCACTGCTCGCGGTCGACCGGAATTTCCGTCAACACCGCGCGCCCACCCGGAGCCAGCACCGGAGCCCCCACCCACGCATCCAGCTTCGGCGCCAGCATCCTCGGCTCGCCACCCGCCGCAGGAATGATCGCCATCTGCCGCAGGTCATAGATCGAATAATGTGGCACCGTTCCCTGCCGATAAACAATCTCCTTCGAATCCCGCGTCCACGCCAGCGGTCCCGAGTCCGTCCCCAAAAACGTAGTCAACTTCCGCGGCGTCGCGCCCGCCTTAGCGTCCACCACAAACACATCCGGGTTCGCCACCCGATCCGGATCAGGCGCACTCTGGTTGCTCACAAACGCCACCATCGTCCCATCCGGACTCCACTCCCCACTCTCTTCACCATACGATCCGTGCCCATCCACCGGCCCATCCGTCAGCTTGCTCAGCTTCTTCGTCGCCACATCAAACAAGTAAAGATGCGGCTCCTTATCCGTAAGAAAGCCCACCCGATCTTCCTTGTAGTGATAGCGGTCGATCACAATCGGCTTCGGCGGCGTCGGCTTGCCCTTGGTCTCCAGCGGCTCCTCGCGCTCCTGCAACGTCAGCAGCAGGGTCTTCGAATCCGGCGACCACTTGTACCCCTCCATCTGCTGCTTCACATTCGTCAACTGATGCGCCTCGCCCCCACGCCGATCAAGCACCCAAACCTGCTCCCCCTTGGCCGCACCCTTACCCTCGGCCTCACGCCCAGAAGTAAACGCCAGCCATTTCCCATCAGGACTCCACTGCGGATCGCCCACGCCATCCTTGCCATACGTCAGCTGCAGGTCCTGCTTCCCATCCCAGCTCACCATCCAAAGCTGGCTACCGTTCTTGTCATCCTTCGCGTCCACCCGGCTCACCGTATACGCCACCCACATCCCATCCGGCGACACCTGCGGCGCACCCACCCGCGCCATCTTCACCAGGTCATCCGGCGTAACTCCATGCTTAGTCGGCGCCATCTGTGCATGCACACCTACACCAACAAAAAGCGCGCAGCCCAGCACGGCCGCAGGACGAAGTAAGCTTAGAATTCGCATAGCCGGGAGTGTAGCACCATCCGCTGCCTTCCCTCCAGCTCCTCAGCCTTCCGCTTGGCCACTCGCCTCCACCAACGCCCGCTTCACGCCCCGCTGCAATCTCCGCTTCACCTTCGGCCACTCCGTATCGATCACGCTATACATCACCGTATCCCGCCGCCGCCCATCCGGCTTCAGCACATCCGCGCGCAGTATTCCCTCCTCCACCGCGCCCAGCTTCTTCAGCGCCGCCCTCGACCGCGCATTCAGCCGGTCCGTATGAAACTCCACCCGTACGCAGCCCAGCACCTCGAACCCATGTTGCAGCAAAAGCAGCTTCGCCTCCGTGTTCGCGCCCGTTCCCCACGCCGCCCTGCAATACCAGGACCCCACCGTTGCCCGCCGGTTCTCCCGCACCATGTTCTTCAGCCGTGTCATCCCCACCAGCCGCCCGCTCTCCACCGACCGCACCACAAACGGCAGCGCCGTCCCAGCCCTCCACTCCTTCAACGACGCCGCCAGATAATCCCTCAGCCCCTCCGCCGAATCCACCTTCCTATGCTGATGCCGCCAGATCCGCGCATCATCATAGATCGCCTTCAGCTCCGCCTCATGCCGCATCGCCAGCGGCTCCAACCGCACCAGATCACCCTCCAGCCGCACCTTTGCCAGCGGCCTCGTCCACTCCACACCCTTCGTCCTCATACCCTCCAGCCTAACGCCGCACCCAACCCCCACACCGGATAATCTAAACATCATGAGCACCGACTACTTCACCCTCTTCTCCTTACCGCAGCATCTCCACATCGACCGCGCCGCCCTCGAGAAGACCTTCTACGCCCAATCCCGCAAGCTCCACCCCGACCGCTTCGCCAGCCAGCCCCCCGAAGCCCAGCAAGCCGCGCTAGCCGCCAGCTCCCAACTCAACGACGCCTACCGCACCCTCCGCGACCCCATCCTCCGCACCGAGTACCTGCTCTCCCTCCAAGGCATCCAGCTGGAAGAACAATCCCGAGCGGCAACAGACGCAGCGAAAGCCTCAGGCACCACCAAGAAACAAGTAGCCCCGCCAGACCTGCTAGAAGAAGCCTTCGAGCTAAACATGGCCCTCGAAGAAATGAAAATGGGAGGCGACGACCCCGACGCGCGCCGCGATCTGGAAGCCGCCCGCACCAAGTTCACCGCCATGCTAACCGAGTCGCAACAGCAACTCGAAACCCTCTGGACCCAGTGGGACAACGCAGTCGACGCGACCAACACCAGCGCCAAAGACACCGCCATAGAATCCATGGTCGCCCTCCTCAACCGCCGCAGCTACATCCGCAACCTGGTCCGCGACGTCAACGCCGCCTTGGAGTAACCGCAACCACAGGGTGCCCCCTTCATGCGCAGCACTTGGCGCATGAGTGGGCAGGCGCAAATCCATCCCCACGAACCCCACCTAATCAAACTCGGCCGGGGCCCATTCATGCCCTCGCAGTTGGGGCATGAGCGGGATAGCACGAGCCATGCTCGCCTCTAAGCAGTTAGCACACCACTCGCATCACCGTTTCTTCAACTTCTCCAGATGGTGCAGATCATGCCCCGCCATGGTCTCGACAATCGTCCATAGCCGCATCTCCCCGCGCTGCGGATGCACCGCCGGCAGCAGCTTATCCGCCTCAGTCAATCCACCCACAAACGCCACATTCCAAGCTCGCAACGCAACAAACGTAGCCAGCGCCAGTTCCGTCGTATACGCCGTATACACTCGAGCCCAGGCATCCTGGTCAAACGGCTGCACCAGACGCTCGCCGCCATAGGACTGCCTCATCCGAAATCCGAACGCAATCTCGCAGTCCGCCAGATGCGCCACAACCTCGCGCACATTCCACTTCCCCGGAGCCGGCCGAGCCTCAATCTCCTCCGAACTCAACCCTTCCAACACCTCTTTCAACCGCCGAGGCGTCTCCGCAATCACCGCCGCCGCATCCCGCTCGCCCAACGCCTCAGCATACGGATTCACTGTCATCTTCAAGCCTCCAATACATCTCTCGCTATCATCACCTCCCGCGCTCACACTGTACAGTCCGCTCCCGGATCCCATCCACCAGAAGCAACAGGGCCGCGGGCCAGGAAAACCCAACCCGCAGCCCCACAACGCAAAACCATCACCTCAAGCCGTGCCGTTACCCAGCTTGGTAGCATCCGACCCATGCTGCTTCACCATCTTGTTATAGATCCCGAGCAGCAGAAACGGCGCCGCCCACTGCCCAATGAAAAGCGCATGGTGATCTTTCCCCGAAAGCTTGCACACCAGCGAGCCGGCGATCGACGCAATCGCAGCCCCCAAAAACAAGCTCGTCGGAATATTCGAACTCTGCGACTCAAGCAACGCTGTAAATTGATCTTCCGACTTCTCGCCTGCGCGAACTCGATTGTCTGACATACTCTGTCTCCTTCATTCCTTCATGTGGATTCGTGCCTACCCCTTCGGATGCACACACGAACGCATCCGAGCCCCTCCCATCGCACAATTTGTTCCAATGAAATCAAACGCCGCCTCGTGTTGAAGCCGCGCAACCCAATCAACCCTCGCCGTTCGCGCAGGACCTACTTCCAGGGATCATACTCACCCACCGACCACATATACCCCTCGGGATCGCGCACCGTAAACGACTTCCCCCCATAGTCCATCTCTTTCAACTCCATCACCACCTCCGCACCCGCGGCCTTAGCCCGCTCCCACGCCGGCGCACAGTCCTTCACCACCAAATACAACGGAGACGTAACCCTCCCTCCAATCTCCTCCGGCGTCGCATAAAACTTTTCATGCGGACTAGCATTCGAAGCCGACCCCAGCATCAACATCCCGGTCCCTCCAAACGTCAACTGCGCATGCGCCACGGTCCCCTCCGGCCCGTCATAAACCGCCTGCCGCTCAAACCCCAGCGCCCGCTCCAGCCAGGCAATCGCCGCATGAGCATCCTTGTACCGCACACTAGGAATCAACATCGAACCAGCCTTCGTCTCAGCCATCGTCCACCTCCGTGCCACCATCATCCCGCCGCCCGCAGCAACTGTACAGTTAAAATCACCACCACCCCTGAGCCCCCCATGAACGCCGCCGTAGCCCCCACCTTCGACGCCCCACCCCGTCCAAATCGGCAACCTGGCCGGCGCAACCATCACCCTCCCAGCCCAACTCCTCCGCTCCACTGACATCGAACTCCTGGGCTCCGGCTTCGGCAGCGCCAACCTAAACGCCATCAAGGAAACCCTAACCAACTTCTTCGCCCTGATAACCACCCACCGCCCCCAATTCAGCTACAAAACCGTCCCCTAAGCGAAGTCATCACCCGCTGGACCGAAAAAGAAACCGCCACCCGCCTCGTCTTCGTCGCGTGACCCCACAACACAACCCTCCCGCGCGCGCATACAATCACCCGCATGACCCCCAACCTCCGCGCCACGCTCCATGTTTGCCTCGCGCTCTGCGTCTACCACATAGCTCCCTGCATCCACGCGCAGACAGCACCGGCTAACCCGGAGAGTGTCCTGCAGAGCCAACTCGTCGGCCAGCGATTCATCCTCCACAACATGAGTGGCGCCACGAAAATCAGCGGCACATGGGACGGCCACGTCGCCACCCTCGATCCCCCACCCTGGCACGAACTAGCCACGCTCACCGTGCGCAGCATCAAGCTCAAGGGCGATAAAGTGCACCTGAAAGCAACCCGCAACCAGCTCTGGGAGAGCAAAAGCGGAGCTTTGGTCATCGACACCTATGGAACCCCCGTAGAGCTCACGCTCACTCTCCAGGGCGATCCCGCCGCGCTCGCTCCCACCCTCCGCGACGCCATCTTCTTCACCAGCCTCACCGCAGCAACCGCCGCCATCCCAGAGGCCTTCCGAGCCGAGATATTTCTTACTCCAGTCGTCCAGCACACACTCAGCAAGCCGTCAGGCTGCGATTGCGCCGACCCTCCCGGCACCTGCACCGCAGTCGAACACTCCGGCTATGAACACCCAACGGTCCTTCGACAAGTTGAGCCAGAATTCTCCAACGAAGCCCGAGACCTGAAGATCTCCGGATCACTTCTGGTCGGCCTCTATGTCGATGACTCCGGTGCCATCAAAGACGAGTGGCTTCTCGGCGGCCTCGGGTACGGGCTGGATGAAGAAGCAGCACTCGCGGTAAGCAAATACAAGTTCGGACCCGCCACCTGTCACGACAAACCCTTGGCCACAATCCTCTACGTCAATGTGACCTTCATCCCGCACCCCCGGCCGGATCCAATGTAGGACAATCGAAAAACGCGCGAAGAGCGACTCTACCCTCGCCACCAGACCCACAAATAGATTCCCGCAACCACCCACGCGCGACTATCCTGTTGCCGGAGGACCCTCATGGCCGACAACCAAACCAAATCCGGAGCTTTCCTCAGTTGGGTCGGCGGAATCGCTGCAACCGTCATTGCCGGCGTCCTGATCTATCACTTCACTGCTGCAAAGCCCACACCACCGCCCACACCTGCCACTCAAATCGGCCTCAATGGTTTCGTCGAAGACAGCGTCACCCAGAAACCCATCGTCGACGCCATCGTCACCGCCAACCTCGGCGCCAAGCTCGCATCCCAACCCACCGACAGCGAAGGCCGCTACGCCTTCATCATGGACAGCACAACGCCGCCGGCCCAGAGCATCAACGTCGACGTCCTCTCCGGCGGTTACGAGCACTACGCCGCCACGGTCCCTCTAACCGGCGGCGACACCTTCGCCGGACTCCAGCTCCAACCTATCCAGACCGCCCCTGCTCTCCTCCCCGGCCAAATCGCTGTTCCCCATCCCGGCATAGACGCCGCGCCCCTGAAAGTCCCACCCAAGCAAGCCCTCATTCTCCACGCTCCCAAAAACTACAACAAGCGCGCCGAAATTGCTGCCCTCAAACCGAAATAGCCACCTGCTTGATCATGCAACTACAAAGTTGCACATTGAGCGTGTTGCGATCTACTATGCAACTAAGAGGTTGCATATGGACACCAACACCATCC
>JBAVDD010000087.1:0-12256 GCA_049587035.1 Acidobacteriaceae bacterium
GGGTGTGGATTGTCGAGAGAATTGTTGGGAGATTGGCGGGGGGCGGCGGATAGACTGGCGTGATGAGCATTGAGGGTGCGGGGCTGGAGAGGTCGCTGACACTGCGTGGGGCGGTGACGCTGAACCTGCTGGATATGAGCGGGGTGGGGCCGTTCCTTACGCTGCCGCTGCTGCTGGCTGCTATGGGTGGGCCGCAGGCTATGGTGGGGTGGGTGCTGGGTGCTCTGCTGGCGGCTTGCGATGGGTTGGTTTGGGCGGAGCTGGGGGCGGCCATGCCTGAGGCGGGTGGGACGTATCACTATTTGACGGAGATGTTTCCGGGTGGATTGGGGCGGTGGTTGAGTTTTCTGTTTGTGTTTCAGATTTGCTTTTCGGCGCCGCTCAGTGTGGCGAGTGGGTGCATTGGGCTGGCGCAGTATGCGGGGTTTCTGAAGCCGGGGTTGGTTACGGCGGGGGCGGTGCATGCACTGCATGTGGGGGCTTACAGCTTTGGGGTTACAGTTGGACGGGCTACCTGGTTGGCTATTGCGGTGGTGGGGTTGGCGGTGGTGTTGCTTTATCGGAGGCTGGCGCGCATGCGGGGGCTATCTACGGGGATGCTGGTGGTGGTGCTGGGGACGATTGGGTGGGCGGTGGTTACGGGGCTGCTGCATGGGCATTGGTCGCGGGTGGTGGCGTTTCCTGCGGGAGCGTGGAAGTTGAATGAGAGCTTTTTTGTGGGGCTGGGGTCGGCGATGTTGATTGCTACGTATGACTACTGGGGGTATTACAACGTTACGTTCCTGGGTGGGGAGGCGAAGGATCCGGGGCGAACGATTCCGAGGGCGGTGCTGATTTCGATTGGGATTGTCGCGGTGTTGTACCTGGGGTTGAATGCCAGTGTGCTGGCGGTGATGGGGTCGCCGGCGATATTGGCGGCGTCGGGGATGGAGGCGAGACGGGCGCTATTGAGTGAGATGATGCGGGTTGCTTACTCGCCGGGGATGGGGGCCGCGGCGGGGATGTGGCTGGGGCGGTTGGCGGCTGTGCTGGTGATGGTGACGGCGTTTGCGAGCGTGTTCTCGCTGCTGCTGGGGTACTCGCGGATTCCTTATGCGGCGGCTCGGGATGGGAACTTTCCGGCGGTATTTGGCAAGCTGCATCCGAAGCGGGGATTTCCTTATGTGTCGTTGCTGGTGTTGGCGGGTGGGGCTTGCTTGTTTTGCTTTTTTTCGCTGGCGGATGTGATTGCGGCGTTGGTGGTGTTGAGGATCCTGTTGCAGTTTGGGGTGCAGCATGTGGGGGTGATGGTGTTGCGGGTGCGTAGGCCGGAGATGCGGCGGCCGTTTCGGATGTGGTTGTATCCGGTGCCTCCGCTGCTGGCGCTGGCGGGGTTTGGGTATATCGTTGTGTCGCGGCCTAACTTCCATCGTGAGTTGCTGCTGGCAGGGTTTGTGGCCGTAGTGGGAACGATTGTTTTCCTGAGCAGACGAATCTTTTTACGGGATAAGGTTGAACATCTAATGGGAGAGTGAATACGTTGTAACTATAGGGGTGGTTTTGCGTCCTATAGGTGCGATGCTAGAAGGAGCGAGGTGCTGCGATGCTGTTGCTTAAGGACCGTGCGAAAGAAATTCCGTCGTCGGAGATTACGCCTAAGGGGACGTACGAGGCGTTCCAGATGAACCGCAGGGCAGTGATGGCGGGGCTGGGAGCGATGGGTGTGGCGGCGGCACTGCCTGCCACGGCACGGGCCGAGACGAAGATCGACAACCTGGTGACGACGCAGTACACGGTGCCGGATCGGCCGATTACGCCGGAGGCGAAGGCCAAGAACTACAACAATTTTTATGAGTTTGGTGAGGACAAAGGCGACCCGGCGAAGAATGCGCACACGCTGAAGACGTATCCGTGGAATGTGAAGGTGGAGGGGTTGGTGGCGAAGCCGCACACGTTCCAGTTTGGCGAGCTTTTTCATTTGCAGCCGATGCAACAGAGGGTGTATCGGTTCCGGTGCGTAGAGGCCTGGTCGATGGTGATTCCGTGGGACGGGTTTCCGCTGTCGGAGCTGATCAAGGTGGTGGAGCCGCTGCCGAAGGCGAAGTTTGTGCAGTTCATCTCTCTGGCGGATCAGAGGGAGGAGATTCTGCCGAGTGGAATCGACTGGCCTTATACGGAAGGGCTGCGGATGGATGAGGCGATGAATCCGCTGACACTGCTGACGTTTGGCAGCTATGGAGAGACGCTGGCAAATCAGCAGGGAGCTCCGGTGCGGGTGATTGTGCCGTGGAAGTATGGGTTCAAGTCGGCGAAGTCGATTGTGAAGATTAAATTTGTGGACAAGATGCCGCCGACAACGTGGAATGAGCTGGCGTCGAATGAGTATGGATTTTATTCGAATGTGAATCCGACTGTGGACCATCCGCGGTGGTCGCAGGCGCATGAGCGGCTGCTGGACACCAATAGCATCTTCCCGAAGGTGGTGCCGACGTTGATGTTCAACGGGTATGGCGACCAGGTGGCGTCGATGTATGCGGGGATGGATCTGCGCAAGAACTTTTAAGAACAGACAGTAGACCGTAGTGTGTAGACGGTAGAGAAGACGCGCGCGGTGTGCGCTGAATGTGGAGTGTAATGCCGAGCCGAGCGATTGTGTGGATGAAGGTTTTGGTGCACCTGCTGTGCCTGTTGCCGGCGGCGTACCTGTTGCGGATGTACTTCAATGGGTCGCTGGCGATGCAGGCCGATCCGGTGAATTACATTACTCACTTTACCGGGAACTGGACGCTGTGGATCCTGCTGACGGACCTGGCAATTACGCCGGTGCGGAAACTTCCGGTGGGGAAGAATGGGCAGGGGCTTAGCTGGCTGATTCGGTTTCGGCGGCTGGTGGGGCTGTATGCGTTTTTCTATGCGACGCTGCACCTGATGACGTACGTGTTCCTGTTCAGCGGCTATGATGTGCCGGCGGCGATTGCCGGGTTGCGCGCGGGACATCTGCTGGCGCCGTTTCACCAGTTCGGCGTGATATGGCCTTCGATTCTGGATGATGTCGAGAAGCGGAAGTTTATCCAGGTGGGGTTTGCGGCCTGGTTGATTTTGCTGGCGCTGGCGGTGACGTCTCCGCAGCGGGTGCTGCGGTGGATGGGAGGAAAGAACTGGTCGCGGCTGCATTGGCTGATTTATCTTGCCGGGGCGCTGGCTTGTATTCACTATTGGTGGCTGGTGAAGACGGGGGTTCGGACGCCGTGGAAGGATACGGCTGTGTTGGTTGTGTTGTTGCTGGCGCGGGTGGTGTATTGGGGGTTGAAGAAGATGCGGGCGGCGAGGGTGCCGGCGGTGGCGCGGGGATAAAAGGCATGCCTTGGTTCTTCGTGGGGGTGTGAAGCCTCGGGGTGGCTGATAGTGTGCGTCGGTAGTTGGGTGCCGCATGGGAGGAGGATGTCCCAGGGGCTAAAGCCCTAGTGGTCGGGGGTCCGTAATGTCCGGGCTAAAGCCCGGACCTATCTATGAAGCAAAAGCAAAAGCAAAAGCAAAAGCAAAGGCAAAGGCAAAGGCAACGCAAAGGCAAACGCAGCGGGAGGGAGGTTACTCGGCTACGCCTTCGAACATATCGGTGGATTGCATGGCGGGTTGGGGGACTATGGCGGCGGCGAGGGCGTAGCGCTCTTCTTTGCCGTGCTGGTCGAAGATGGGACGGGCGCGATCCATCAGGGGGATTTGTGTGGCGTGGGCTTCCATGGCCTGGCGTTTGATGGGTAGGACGTTGGAGACGTCTAGCGTTAGGGTCCATGGGGCGGGGATGTGGGCCAGGCGGCCTTCGATGAAGAAGTTGGCGGTCAGGTAGTAGAGGCGCTGCGGGGTGTAGATTTCGCCGAGGGTGGGGAAACGCTTGGGCGAGCCGGACCAGTGGAAGGCTGCGGTCGCGGCCGCGGAGACTACGGTGTGATCGGCGTGGGTGTTGAGGCCGCCGTCGCCGCCGAAGGTGATGATGACCTGGGGGCGGAGGGTGCGGATGCGCTGGACCAGCTCGGCGGCTAGCTGGGAGAGGGGTTCGTGCTCCAGCTGGCCGTCGTGGTAGTTGAGGATCTCGTGGTGGTGGACGCCCAGGATGTCGCAGGAGGCGGCGAACTCCTGGCGGCGGAGCCGGCCTAGCTCCTGGGCGGAGGAGGCTGGGCCGCGGTAGGAGCCGGCAGAGCCGTCGGTGAAGCAGAGGATGGTGGTTTCTATGTTGCGCTGGGCGGCGAGAGCGAGCGCGCCGCCGAAGGCGAAACATTCGTCGTCGGGATGGGCGGTGATGCAGAGGAGTCTTAAGGGCATGAGGTCGCCTGGGGATTGGATGCGGCTGCGGCGGCGATGGCTACAGGGGCGAAGGACTGGCGGTGGAGAGCGCAGGGGCCGTGAGTGGCGAGGGCTCGGCGGTGCTCGGGGGTGGCGTAGCCTTTGTGGGCGGCGAGGCCGTACTGGGGGTGCTGGTGGTCTAGCTCGCACATGAGGGCGTCGCGGTGGACTTTGGCGATGACGCTGGCGGCGGCGATGGAGAGCGAGAGCGCGTCGCCGTAGTAGAGGCGGGTTTGCGCGCAGGGGTGGGAGAACTCGGCGAGGTCGAGAAGCATGGCGTCGATGAGGAGGTGGTCCGGGGCGAGGGTCAGGCGCTGAACGGCCAGCAGCATGGCGAGGCGTGAGGCCTGGTAGATGTTCAGGCGGTCGATGGTGGCGGCGTCTACTTCGGCGATGGCGATGGCCAGGGCTGTTTTGCGGATCTTGCGGTCGAGGGTGTTGCGCTGGTCGGGGGTTAGTTGTTTGGAGTCGGTGAGGCCCTGGCGGGAGAGCTGGGCGGTGCGTGGGGGGAGGATAACGGCAGCGGCTACTACGGGGCCGAAGAGGGCTCCGCGTCCTACTTCGTCGACGCCGGCGATGATGCGGAAGCCTTGGTAGCGGAGGGCTTGCTCGGGAGCGTCGGTGCAGATTAGCTGCCGGAGCATTTGCTGCTTGGCGGTGGCTTTGGTGACGCCGGAGGGCTTGGGGATGGGGAAGAGTTGAGGCATCGGGGGCTTTGGGCCTGCGTGACTGAGCCTGGCGGGCTTGCTTTGAGTGTAGCGGATCGTTGCCGGATGAAATCCTGGTGAATTGGTGACTAAAGGTGCGGAAAGGAGTTATAGACGCTGCAATATCGGGGTAGGTTCGGGGGTGGGTGTACGCCTTGAGTCACTGGTGTCTGGTAACTAATTGGCCTATCCTTAGTTCACACCACCTGAGCAGGCGAGGACGGATTTTCGCTGGAGATTTGATGTATGAGAATTGATGGAAACTGGAGATTGCTGCTGGTCGGCGCTCCGATGTTGATGGTGGCACAGGTGTTGGGAGCGCAGGGTGCGGCTCCGGCGATACCGGCTCCGCAGGCGGCCCAGGATGCGGCACCGGCGGTGCCCGTTAAGGCGAACGCGGACGCCGAGAAGGCTGAAAAGGCCAAGGCTGAGGAAGCGAAGAAGGCTGAGAAGGCCAAGGCTGACGAAGCGAAGAAAGCTGAGAGAGCCAAGGCTGAGGACGCAAAGAAGGCCAAGAAGGCTGAGGAAGCTAAGAAGAAGATCTATTCCGGGCCCAACTCGGTGGTCGTGCTGCCGGCTACGCCGATGCTGGACGAAGAGGGCAGACAGCGCCTGGATCCGGATAATCAGCCGATGTTCAACCCGCCGGTGCGGCAGCAGCGGGACAAGAAGGGGCATCCGCTGTTTGATGAGAAGGGGAAGCCGGTGTTCCAGACGGCTACGGACAAGGGCTACGACGAGCACGGGAAGAAGATCCATGTGAAGAAGGAGAAGCCACCCAAGATGATTCCGGTGACGATCAGCCGTGGGACGTTCACGGTGGACGGAATGATTGGGAAGGCGGAGTTGAACTACAACATTCCGGACTTCCACTATATGTATCTGTATGCGCCGGGGATTGGGACGCTGGTGGTGTCGAACCGGCCGTTCCCGGGAGCGAAGGAAGAGAAGAACGCGTTTAGCGGCAAGACGCTGACGGTGATGACGGAGGACCATAAGCTGCAGGTGGCGTCGGATACGCTGATACGGGATAAGAAAGCGGAGTCGGCGTTTGTGCTGGTGGATAGGGACTTCAAGTTGCCGACGCCGTATCCGATGGTGGGCTATGGGGGCACGATGAAGGCTCCATATGTTTGGCCAGGGAGCCGGGAGAATGCTCCGCTTAAGGGGGCGTTTGTGCAGCCTCCGCCGATCCCGGTTGACCTGCGGCCAGTGATGCTGATGTCGCCATGCCCGGCTGGACAGATGCGTAAGCCGGGTCCACCGGTGCTGCAGGGTGAGAAGGAAGTGGAGCAGCCTTGCATACCGATTCCGAAGGGGAAGGCGACGATGTCCGGGCCTGCGGCGAAGAAGCTGGCGGATGCGGCGAAGCCTGCTCCTGCACCAGCTTCCGCGCCGACACCAACTCCTGCGGCGACAACGAATCCTCAGTCCATGTAGAGCGGATCGGGCTGGGTTTAAGAGAGAAGAGGCGACCCGGTTGGGTCGCCTCTTTTTATTGCTAATGTGGTTGAAGTTATTGGTGGAACTTGCTGAAGCCTGAAGGGTTGGGCCTAGGCTTTGCGGTCTACTTCGCGCAGGCGTGCTGCCTTGCCACGGAGAGCGCGGAGGTAGAAGAGCTTGGAGCGGCGGACCTTGTAGGAGCGGATCTTCTCTACCTTGTCGACTACCTTGGAGTTGTAGGGGAAGATGCGCTCGACGCCCTGGCCGAAGCTCATCTTGCGCACGGTGAAGGAACCCTGGGGGCCTTTCTTGCAAGCGATAACCATGCCTTCGAAGGCCTGGAGACGCTCTTTCTCGCCTTCTTTGATCTTCACCTGCACGCGGACGGTGTCGCCGGGGGCGAAGTCGGGTAGGTCGGTGCGCTGGAGCCTGTCGGCCAGCTTCTGCATGATGGGATGGATAGACATGATGGATTCCTTAGTGCTACGCGCACGGCGAGCGATTCAATTCGTGCAATGCGCGTATGTTGTGGCGCGGATGAGAATAGTCGCAGGTCTAAGTTTACATGAGATGAGGGGGATTTGCAGCAAATTTCCACAGTCTCGCGCGGACGGCGTGGGGCGTCGCGTGGCGGCTCGACGTTCCGGAGGCAGCTACTTCGGGGTGCCGGGGATCAGGATGGATGCGGCGGTTGGGGACTTGGAGACCGTGGCCGGCAGGTCGAGGATGTGGCCTTTGGAGAGTGGGGTGCAGTCGGTCTCGGTGGAGGGGGTTGGGTTTGAGGACTTGAGGTCTCGTTTGGTGAAGTTGTAACTGCGGAGGGTGGCGCAGGCGGTTTGGTTCTGGGCGAGGAGGGTAGGGTGCAGTCGGTCTCGTTGGAGGAGGGCTTTGAGGCCAGCTTCCGCCTTGGCGCGGGCGGCTGGGTTGACTTGCTGGAGCTTGTGGTCGTTCGCGGCGTCCTTGGAGATTTTGAAGGGATTGCCTACGTAGATGTTGTCGAATTTGGGAGCGTCCCTGGAGGTCTTGAGGGTGAAGGAGCTGGGTTTTGTGAACAGCGGCGTGGAGGGCTTGGAGGTCGCGCCCAGGGTTAGGAGTGAGGGAGATGTGATGGCGGCCGCTAGAGGGGCTGGGTTCCAGGTGGCGGGGGATTGCGCTGCGGCTGTCAGGAAGAACGCTGACGCTAGTAGGCTGGCGGCGAGAAGACGAAGCGTTGGCATGGCGAGTCCCTCTGCGATGGGATTTTAGACTCGCTGGGGATTGGTTGGGTAGGGAAGTTTCGGAGATTTTTCGGGCTATTGCTCGTTGGTGTAGCCGAGGGTGGCGAGGTATTCGCGGTCGTCGTTGGAGAGGTCGGCGGTGGGGAGCAGGTCGGGGCGGTTGGCGAGGGTTTTAGCCAGGGCGGCCTGGCGGCGCCAGCGGCGGATGGCGAGGTGGTCGCCGTTGTTCAGGGGCTCGGGGACGGTTAGGCCCAGGAAGTCGGCGGGGCGAGTGTAGTGGGGGTAGTCGAGGAGGCCGTTGGAGGAGTTGGTGCTGCGGGGTGGAGTTTGTTGCAGCTGCGCAGAAGAAGCAGGTCCTTCGCTGTGCTCACGATGACAGTTCTCCAGGGCGTTGGAGATGATCTCGGGATCGGCTTCACCGAAGCTTTCGTAGCGGCTGGAGTCGGCGTGGCCAAGGACGCCGGGGAGTAGGCGGACGGTGGCGTCGAGTAGGATGGCCGCGGCGAGTTCGCCGCCGGAGAGGACGTAGTCGCCGATGGAGAGCTCTTCGTCGCATAAGAGTTGGGAGACGCGCTCATCTACGCCTTCGTAGCGGCCGCAGATGAGGACGACGCGGTCGAGCGTGGCGAGGCGGCGGGCGGTGGATTGAGTGAAGCGCTTGCCTTGCGCGGATAGCAGGATGACGGTTTCGCGAGCGGTGTTGCGGGTGGGTTTGGGGGTTAGGTTGAGGGACTGGAGGGCTTCGTGGATGGGCTGGGGCTTTAGGACCATGCCTTCGCCGCCGCCGAAGGGGCGGTCGTCTACGGTGCGGTGACGGTCGTGGGTGAAGGCTCGGAGGTCGTGGATGTGGGCGGTTGCGAGGTTGGTGCGGAGGGCTCGGGAGACTACGCCGTGGCCGAGGATGCCCTGGTTGGGGAGCGAGCCGAAGAACTCCGGGAAGATGGTTAGGATGTCGAAGCGCATGGTGGTCCTGCGCGGACGGCGAGGGTTAAGATCGTCGCACTCCGCGATGCTTAGTTTATGTCCTGCGGTCCTGCGCGGACGGCGAGAGTTGAGACTATCGCGATTCGTCGAGTGGGGCCGGTGGTTCGTCGGTGGTGGGGGTGTCGGTGAGGCCTTCAGGGAGGTGCATTTGGATGCGGCGGTTGGGGATGTCTACAGAGTCGATCCAGGCCAGAATGAAGGGGATCAGTACGGGGTCGGTGGCGGGGGAGAGCTCGACGGCTAGTAGGGGGGCGGCGTCTTCCAGGCGGGTGCGGCCGTCGGGGGCGGTGGCGAATTCTATGTCTACGATGGGGCCGAGGGGGTGGGGGCCGTCGTAGACAGTGCAGCCGAGAAGGTCGCCTACGAAGTAGGTGCCGGGGTTCAGGGCGGGGAGTTGGCTGGTGGCGATGAAGAGCTGCTGGCCGGCGAAGGCTTCGGCGGCGGAGATGGAGTCGCAGCCGGAGAGCTTGAGAACGATGCGACCGGCGTTTTTGCCGGTGGGGAACCAGTGTTCTTCTATGCGGAGAGTGGGGGCGTTGGGCGCAGGGGGGGCGTTGACGCTTAGGACAACGTCCAGGTGAGGCTCGAAGAGGCCGGGGAGATCGCTTAGGGGTTCAGCGAGGAGCTCTCCGCGACGCCCTTGCGGGCGTAGCAGACGAGCGATGGGAAACCAGCCGGAGGTAGAGATACCGTTCAACGCGGGAGCCTCTGGGAGGGGTGGAGCAAGAGAGGCGGAGCGCGTGGAGGGCTCAGTCTCTTTCGTCGCGATCCTGATTGTGGCTGTGATCGTGGTGATGGTGATCGTTGGGGTCGCGTCCGGCCTCGACGATGTCGAGAGAGAAGCGGCGCTGGAGTTTCATGCTGGCGGCACCGAGGATGGTACGCAGGGAGCGCGCGGTGCGGCCCTGCTTGCCGATGACTTTGCCTATGTCGCTGGAGGCGACGTGGAGGCGGAGGACGGTGGCCTCCTGTTCGGTAAGGACTTCAACCTGAACCGCGTCGGCATCATCGACCAGGGCTCGAGTGATTTCCGTCATTAATGTTTGCATTTCCAGAACAGCAGGCTTGCTGTCTGGCAGCGATGTTGAATCAGACACCGGTACACCTCAAGAGAGAATTCCGCCTGCACCGCAGTAGCTGAGCCACTTCTCTCAGACGGAAGGGTCTCGCCAGTTACCGCTTTGAGGTATAACGCAAATCAGGGCAGGAGATCTGAAGGTATATCAGGATCAGAGGTCTACGATGACTTCAAAACGGCGGTATTGGCTTGAGTGAGTTTACTTCAATCAAGCCGGTTTTTGGGAGACTCTTTCGATTACTGGAAAGCCACGGAAGTTCTAGTGAGATGGTTACTTATGCCGCAGGGGTTGCTTCGGGCTCGGGGGTAGAGACGACGGCGGGATTCTTGGCCAGGAGCTTGCCGACGGTCTCGGAGAGCTGGGCGCCCTTGCCGGTCCAGTAGTCGATGCGATCGCGCTTGAAATCGACACTGGCGGGGTTGGTGCGGGGATTGTAGGTACCAACCACCTCGACCGAGCGGCCGTTGCGGGCGCGATCCTTTTCGATGACAACGACGCGGTAATGGGGCTGTTTACGGGCGCCAACGCGCGCCAAACGAATCATCAACACAGGGTAGATCCTCTCAGAAGAAACTTGGAATGTATTCAGGGTAGCCGCTCAACGCGCTGGAGAGACCCGGGAGGTCGTGAATCCAGGAGGAATGGTCGGCTCGACCGACGGACGCAAAAGTCCGAACACCTAAGTATCGCGGATTTCAACGGGTTCCGCAATGGCTGCAACCCATAAATCTGGCAGGATCTGGTGCAAAACCCCCGGGAGGGTGGCCGGAAGAGGGGTGGGGGTGCAGGGAAGGGTATGTACCTGAAAAGGGATCGCCCAAAAGTCTACAAGTGCAGTAGAATTCTTTCGTAACACTGTCCTGAACTATTTCGCTGTGATGAGCAATATGTAGTAACGCCCGGAAGGAGGGTCGGTTGGCGACCCTTTATCGATCATACGAAACCACCCCGGTACGTGCTGCGGTGCGATTCCCTCTGCATTTAGATGTAGTGCTGAGGACAGAGGATCGGGAGTATCCGGGAGTTACTGAGGACGTGTCGGCGAACGGGCTGCTGCTATGCGCCGCAGAGTTGCCGGAGGTTGGATCGGAAGTGCGGTTCGATCTGACGATGCCGGCGACGGTTATGGGCGGCGTGGACGATGTTCTGCTGCATTGCGTGGGGCGGATTGTGAGACACCAGCGAGTGGCAAACACGGATTTCGCCGCCGCGGTGATCGATGAATACTCGTTTAGGGGCTGAGCAGTTATGAGTGATGCGTTGGACAAGGACGAGGCAGTTGAGAACGAACACCATTTGGGCGGCGATCTGGATGAACTCGACTCGGTAGAAACCGGGCAGGGAGCTTCAGCGGGCGGCATCCGCGTGATTCTGGCTGATTCGCAGGCGATCTATCGCGTGGGGATGCGGAAGGTATTTGCGCTCGAAGACGATATACGCGTGGTGGCGCAGGCGGAGACGCTGGAGAATCTGTATGCGGCGCTGCAGCACTTTCCCACCGATGTTGTGTTGCTTGAGGGTCATCTGATTGCGGGGACCGTGGATGCGATTCCGGAGTTCATGCGGAGAGCGCCGGATGCGAAGTTGATTGTGCAGATCTCGTCGAGCGATGAGGGTAATACGGTGGAGCTGTTCCGGCGCGGGGTGCGCGGGGTGGTGCCGCGGTCGATCTCGCCTGAGTTGCTGGTGAGGTGCGTGCGCAAGATTGCGGCGGGTGAGACGTGGATTGATAACCAGTCCATCAGCTGGGTGATTGATGCGTATCGCGAGCAGGCTACGATGCTGACCAATCCGAGGTCGCAGCCGCGGCTATCGGAGAAAGAGCTGGCGATCATTGCCTGCATTACGCGGGGGATGCGGAATAAGGAGATTGCCTACCAGATTGGAACGACGGAACAGGTGGTGAAGAACTATCTGCGCAAGATCTACGACAAGCTGGGTGTGGCCGACCGATTGGAGCTGGCGCTTTATTGTTTGCACCACAAGATTCTGCAGGCGCATGCGGGAAATGGTGAGTCGACCTTTGTGGATCCAGGGATTCCGCTACGAGCCAAGCTATAGGGGCCAAGCTGTAATCAGCTTCAGGGACCAAGCTGTAATTAGAAGATGATGTGACGGTGATGGGGGCTGCTGGACGATGGGTGTGATGCAGCCGTTTCGTGCGTTGAGTTCCTCGCAGCGACGGGCATACACGGCGTGCTTTCTGGGATGGACGCTGGATGCGTTCGATTTCTTTCTGCTGACATTTTGCCTGGATGCGATTGCGGCGACGTTCCATGTGAGTTTGAAGATTGCCGCGACGAGCATCTTCTGGACGCTGCTGATGCGGCCGGTGGGGGCGCTGGTGTTTGGCGCGCTGGCGGAGAAGTTTGGACGCCGACCGACGTTGATGTTGAACGTGGCGAGCTACTCGGTGTTTGTGATTGCGAGCGCGTTCGCGCCGACGTTTGGTTGGTTCCTGGGGGCGCGCGCCCTGTTTGGCGTGGCGATGGGCGGGGAGTGGGGC
>JBAVDD010000088.1:0-16465 GCA_049587035.1 Acidobacteriaceae bacterium
ACCTCCGGCTTCCGCTCCAGCGCCCGCGTAATCGCGGCCTCGAACTCATTTGCATCACTCATAGCAACCTCTCCATCCCTCAAAACTCTCAAACTCCACCAACCACAACCGGCCGTGCCCCAACTCCCGCGCCTCTCTTCTCCATCCTCTCACTAACTTCACTAACCCCAGCATCTGCAGTCAACTCTCGCCGTCCGCGTAGGACCCGTCCGCGCAGGACCTCGCTCAACCTCTTGCGTCCCCGATGCAGATGCGTCCGCACCGTGTTGATCGGCAGTCCAAGCGCCGCGGCAATCCCCTCATAGCTGCACTCCTCCTGGTGGTAGAGCACCAGCACCGCCCTCTCCATCTCAGGCAGCTCGCCCAGCGCACTCTCCACCGCCGCCTGCACCTCCGCGTCTGCCAGTCTTTGCTCAGGATTCCGCGCATGCTCGCTCAACTCATCGCCGGCAAAGCTCTCGATCCAACCTGCCTCGCTCTCGTCCTCCACAGCAGGCGCGCTAGCAATCACCGCTCGTTCTTTGCGCCGCCGCTTCCACTCATCCTGCGCAACGTTCACCACAATCCGGTACAGGTACGTCGACAACGCCGCCTCCCCACGAAACTCCGGCAGCGCCCGATATAGCCGCAGAAACACCTCCTGCGCCAGATCCTCCACCTGCGCCCCCGCCCCAGTCAGCCGAGTAAGCGTACGAAACACCATACCCTGATGCTCACGCACCAGCGCCTCAAAGTTCTCCGGCGATGTAAGATCACCGCGCATCAACTTCCTATTCCTTAGCCTTGCGTTCTTCCCTACGCTCTACTCTCTACCTCTACACTCTGCCTTCCCTCAGACTTCATCTTCCTCCAAAAGTTTCATCGCCGCACCTGAAACTTTCACCCCATCCCGCAGTCGAAGCCCCACAGAACACAAGCTGCAAGCGCCAGACGCCCGCAGCCCTGAACGTTATTCAAGGAGTTTCCCATGATTCTCGAAGCCTTCTCCTCATACGCCGACGCCGTCGGCAGCCCCTTCATCGTCCCTGTCGCCGGTTGCTTCATGGTTCTCGGCATCGTCGTCGCCTCCATGTGGTCCGGCGCCCGCAAGCGCGAGATCGAAAGTCAGGAGCGCCTCGCCGCCATCGCCAAAGGCATCACCCCTCCCCCCACCGCCGACGAGCTTGCCCAAACCCAAAGCCGCCCCATCCCCAGCGCCTTCCGCCGTCGCGCCAACATCCGCCTCTCCGGTATCGTCCTGATCGCGGCTGCCGCCGGCATCGTGCTCTTCTTCGTCGCACTCGCTGCAATCCTGCAAGAGCGCGACGTCCTCTGCGGAGCCGCCTGCGGACTCATCCCCTTCGGCATCGGCGTAGGCTTCCTCATCGACACCCGCATCCAGTCCCGCGAGATCGACGAAGCCACCACCACGCCCCACCCCTACAACTCCTAACCCCCGCACACCGACGCCCATCTCCGCGACATCTACCAGGTCGCAAGATGGGCGTCGTCCTGCCGCCGTTCCCGCAGGACGACGTAAACTAAAGCTTCTATGACTGAAAGCAAGAAGACCCCGGCCCGCCCCACGCTAAAGGCCGTCCGCGGCACCCGCGACCTACTCCCCGACCAGACCCCCCTCTGGAACCACGTCGAGTCCACCGCCCGCAACCTCTTCGCCCGCTACGGCTTCGGCGAAATCCGCACCCCCATCTTCGAAGACACCTCGCTGTTCAGCCGAGCTGTCGGCGAAGAGACGGACATTGTCGGCAAGGAAATGTTCACTTGGGAAGATGGCGAACGTTTCGACGCGTCTGCGGTGATTGATGCATGGCTTCATAAGCATGAAGCGGACTGGCATGAGATAGATCGCAACGTGAAGCTAGGCTCTTTACAAGCAGATTTGATTGTTAAACATAACCTCAACAGCAAACTGATGATTGTTGAGGTGAAACAAAAGTTCGACGGAACCGCTGCTCAGCAACTACGAGCGATGGTAGATATGTACGCACAATCCAGCGGCACGATGAACGAAGTAAACGGACTCTTTGTATATGTGGACGAATCGCCAACAAAACAGGCCGTAAGTGGCATGTTGTCTCGGGTAGAATTTGAAGCGCTTGCCAGAGAACGTGACTTTTTCTACTCCACCCAGCTTCTCAGCCTTCGCCCCGAGAACACCGCCGGAGTTGTCCGCGCCTACATCGAGCACCAGCTAGGCAACACCGGCAACCTGCAGAAGCTCTACTACATCGGCCCGCAGTTCCGCCGCGAGCGCCCTCAACGCGGCCGCTACCGCCAGTTCTGGCAGATCGGCGCGGAAGTCATCGGCCCGCAAACCTCAGGCTCCGAATCACCCCTGCGCGACGCCGAGATCCTGGAGATGCTAGCCAGCTTCCTCGACGAACTAGGCATCCGCGACTGGCGTCTTGAACTAAACTCCGTAGGCTCCAGCGAAGACCGCGTCCGCTACAACCAGGCCCTGCGCGAAGCCCTGCAACCCATCAAGCACAAGCTCTGCGAAGACAACCAGCGCCGCGCCGAAACCAACCCGCTCCGAGTCCTCGACAGCAAGGACGAAGCCGACCAGGACCTCATCAACGCTCTACCCAAAATCGCCGACTACCTCTCCGACGACTCACGCCAGCACTTCGAAGCTGTCCGCGCCGCGCTAGACGCCTGCGGTGTCCCCTACAACCTGAACCCGCGCCTCGTCCGCGGCCTCGACTACTACACCCGAACCACCTTCGAGTTCACCGTAACCACCGGCCTCGGCACCCAGAACGCCCTCCTGGGCGGCGGCCGCTACGACGGCCTCTCCGAAATGCTAGGCGGCCCGCGCGCCCCCGGCATAGGCTTCGCCATAGGCGAAGACCGCCTAATCCTAACCCTCCAAGCGCAGATGGAAGCTGAGATGTGGACCAGCAACCAAGCGCTCAAGTTTTACAAAGAGAATTTCGTCGGAAAGAAGCTAGACGCCTACATAGCCCCCCTAGGCACCGCGCAAAACCCCGCCGCATTAGCCTTAGCCCGCGACCTCCGCACCGCCGGCCTGAAGGTAGAAGTAGGCGACGGAACCTTCAAACTCCGCAAGTCTTTCGACATAGCCGACACCGTCGCCCGCCACATCATCCTGCTAGGCGAAGACGAAGCCGCCACCAACATCTACACCGTAAAAACCTTCGCCACCGGCGAGCAAACCAAGATCCCACGCGCCGAGCTAGTCACCGCCATCAAGCGCTGAGCCTCCATGCCAACGCTCGTCCCCATCACGCCCGCACTAGCCAGCCTGTATAAGCAAGTGCGTCTACGCGCGTTACAGGACACCCCGTCGGCCTTCGGCAGCACCTACGACCGTGAGCGCCAACTCACAGACGAGGACTGGCACAATCGCGTCACCAGCCTCGACGGCAACCATCGCATCGGCTTCCTCGCCCTGGACGCCGGCCAACCCTGCGGCCTGGTCCTCTGCTTTCGCGACGAGCGCGACTCACCACAAGCCGAAATCCTCTCCATGTGGGTCGCGCCATCCCATCGACGCACCGGCCTAAGCTCCGCTCTGCTCGATGCCGTCCGCCACTGGGCCGCTTCACACCGCACCACCACCCTGCGCCTTATGGTCGTCAACAACAACGCCGCAGCCATCGCTTTCTATCAACGCTACGGCTTCACAATGACCGGCCGCGCCAGCCCCTACCCCAACAACCCAACACTCAGCGAGTTCGAGATGGCACGTCCCACCACCGATTGATCACCTAGTTGTTCGGCACCTCCCAATCATCCGAGGTACTCGTGCTGCCGTCCACCTGCGTCACCTCAATCTGCTGATAGGCCAGCTCGATCTCTTCCGTGTTCCCCACGATGCGTCGACTCACAATCGCCGCATTCTTCAGACGCACCGTCTCCAACGGAGTCGGCAGTTTTCCCTTGCCATCCGCTTTAGCAAACAGGATCGTCACCTCGGGCAGCACCTCGTTCATCGCTGCAGCTTGCTGCAACTGTAGCGAAGCAACTCCTATCGACTTCGTAATCACCACCCGTCTATGCTGATGCGTTCCGTTACTCATGCCATTCGCGGAGTACAGCTTCACGCTCACCAACTTGATCTCGTCCGGATGTCCCGCCCGCGACGCCTCACCCTTGAACTGCCCCTGAGTCTTGCCTTTGATCATCATGTACGCATCGACCGCCGCCAGCGCGGGCAGCGCGCTCAGACCAGCCAACAGCACCGTGGCAACTTTCACACTGAATCGCATCGTCATCTTCTCTCCTCAGTATTTCCTGGACCGCGCAACGCGATCATTCTAGCCCCACACCTTCTCCTGCGACACCGCGTTCTTCCTCGGCCACGCCGCAACCCGCGTGAAACCTCGCACTAGCCATCCAAACTTCGTACTCCCCCTCCAAACTTCGTACAATAGAAACATCGTGACTCTCGACTTTCTAGGCACCCTCCAACGCACGCACAAGTGCGGCGATCTCCGCACCACCAACTCCGGCGAAACCATCACTCTCATGGGCTGGGTCAACCGCCGCCGCGACCACGGCAACCTCATCTTCCTCGACCTCCGCGACCGCACCGGCATCACCCAGGTGGTCCTCGACAAGGAAGTCTCGCCCGAAGCCCACGCCAAAGCCGAAGCCGCCCGTTCCGAGTACGTCATCGCCGTCACCGGCGTCCTCCGCAACCGCGGCGAAGGCCTCACCAACCCCAACATGCCCACCGGCGACGTCGAGTTAGTCGCGCACAATCTCCTCCTCCTCAACGACGCCAAGACGCCGCCCTTCCCCATCTCCGACGACGCCCCCATCACGAACGAAGAGATCCGCCTCAAGTACCGCTACCTTGACCTCCGCCGCCCCGAGCTGCAGCGCAACTTCGAGCTCCGCCACAAGGTCACCCGCGCCATCCGCGACTACCTCTCCGACCACAACTTCCTCGAGATCGAAACGCCGCTCCTCACCGCGTCCACCCCCGAAGGCGCTCGCGACTACCTCGTCCCCAGTCGCGTCCACCCCGGCCATTTTTTCGCCCTCCCGCAGTCGCCGCAGATCTTCAAGCAGCTCCTCATGGTCTCCGGCTTCGATCGCTACTTCCAGATCGCCCGCTGCTTCCGCGACGAAGACCTCCGCGCCGACCGCCAGCCCGACTTCACCCAGATCGACCTCGAAATCTCCTTCCCGCAGATGGCCACCATCTTCGCCACCGCCGAAGGCTTCCTCCGCGCCGCCTTCAACGTCGCCGGCATCACCCTCCCCGCCGAGCCCTTCATCCAGATGACCTACGACCAGGCCATCCAGCGCTACGGCATCGACAAGCCCGACATGCGCCTACCCGCCATGGCCGATCTCTCCCCCGAGCTCACCGCCGAAATGCGCGAGACCCTCAAGATCGATCCATCGCTCCCCGTCCTCGGCTTCACCATCCCCCGCGTCGGCGAGATGTCCGGCACCGCCCGCAAATCCCTCCTCTCCGAAGTTCGCGGCTTCTTCGGCGACACCGGCCTCGACATCCTCGACCTCACCCGCCTCCGCACCAACCCCACCTTCGTCCCCCTCGCCGAAGCCATCGATGGCAAGCTCAGCGCGGAGATGTCGCTCTTCAACGGCTCATCCCACACCACCGAAGACCTCGCAATCGTCATCACCCCCAAGCCCGGCACACCCGCGCTATGGAACTACGATCCCCAGTGGATCTACAAGCGCGTCGGCCAGCTCCGTCTCGACCTTGCCAAGAAATTCGCCGACAAGCACAAGCTCTTCGAGCCCAGCGGTCCAGACCAAACCCACACCGCCGCCAATTTCAAATTCCTCTGGGTCACCGACTTCCCCATGTACGAGTGGAACGAGGAAACAAAAACCTGGGACGCCGCGCACCACCCCTTCACTTCGCCGCACGAAGAGGACATCAAATCCGGCGCGCTGGTCAACGACAAAGGCTCCGTCCGCGCCCTCGCCTACGACATCGTCCTCAACGGTACCGAACTAGGCTCTGGCTCCATCCGTATCCACCGCAAGGACGTCCAGGCCGAGATCTTCCGTTCCCTCGGCATGTCCGACGAAGAGGCCCACCAGCGCTTCGGCTTCTTCCTCGACGCCCTCGAATACGGCACCCCACCCCACGGCGGCATCGCCCTCGGCCTAGACCGCATCGTCATGATCCTGGCCGGCGCCAGCAGCCTCCGCGAAGTCATCGCCTTCCCCAAGACCGCCAAAGCCATCGACCTGATGGTAGACGCCCCCACCCCCGTAAGCGACCAGCAACTCCGCGAACTAGGCCTCAAAACGGTGACCAGAGGCTAGTGGCAATGAACGCGTGGAAGGGCTGGCCGTTCTGGGCAAAGATGCTCCTGGGCACGCTGCTCGCGTACAGCCTTCTACTTTGCGTGGTGAGCCTCGCAGTCTTTGTGCAAGCCATAAAGAGCGGCTCTCCGCTGCATGCCTCTGACTTCTGCATGCAGGCGCTGATGCTCGCATTCTTCCCCCTGCTCGCCGTCGCTCTATGGAGACCACGCATCGCCGCCGGTCTCCTCTTCGCAGCGGTCGCCATCAATATCGGCCTCCTGATCGCAACCCGCAACCAACTCAACCAGGGCGCCGCCGTAGCAACCCTCAGCAGCGTCGCCTTCCTCGGCGTCCCCATGCTCGGCGCAGCGATCTTTCTAACCAGCCTCAGCCGCCTACCGCAAAGCTAACGCTCCAGGGACTTCACCACCTTCCGCGTCGAGCAAGAGATACGCCCCGCGTCTCAAGCCAACAAGACAATCGCTTGTCTAAAAGCGTATGCTGATCCCCCATGCGCCTCTCACCGAGCCTCTTCCTTCTACCCGCCGCCGCCCTCTGCCTCGCCCCTCTGCACGCGCAAACCCCCGACTTCGGCCCCAACGTCAGCATCTTCTCGCCCGCGACACCCGCCGCGAAGATCCAGGCCGAGATCAACCGCGTCTACGCCATCCAGCAACACAACGAGTTCGGCCCCCAGCGCAACGCCTTCCTCTTCCTCCCCGGCAACTACTCAGTTGACGTCCCCGTCGGCTTCTACACCGAAGTAGCCGGCCTCGGCGCCACACCGAACGCCACTCACATCTCCGGCAACGTCCACGCCGACGCCAGCCTCCCCAACAACAACGCCACCTGCACCTTCTGGCGCAGCATCGAAAACCTCGCTGTCACACCCTTGGGCGGCGAAATCTCCGGCACCATGCAGTGGGCCGTCTCGCAGGCCGTTCCCATGCGCCGACTCCACATCCTCGGCAACCTGGTCCTCAATCAAAACCACGGCTGGGCCTCCGGCGGCTGGATGTCCGACACACTAGTTGACGGCAACGTAGACTCCGGCACCCAGCAGCAATGGATCTCCCGCAACAGCGACTGGAAAAGCTGGACCGGCTCCAACTGGAACATGGTCTTCGTAGGCGTCCCGCAAGCCCCGACCAACAGCTGGCCCAAACCGCCCTACACAACTGTCGCACTCACTCCCATCATCCGCGAAAAGCCCTACCTCCAGGTCGACGCCTCCAACCACTGGAGCATCCAGGTCCCCGCGCTCCTCCACAACTCCACCGGCATCACCTGGAAAAATCCCACAGCATCCAACCGCACCATCCCCTTCTCCCACGTCTACATCGCGCACGCTAATCACGACACCGCTGCCACCATCAACGCGGCCCTAGCCAGCGGCAAAGACCTTCTTCTAACGCCCGGCATCTACGACCTCGCCGAACCCATCCACGTCACCCATCCCAACACCGTAGTCCTCGGCCTCGGCTTCGCAACACTGCATCCGACGCAAGGCAACGCAGCCATCA
Source organism: Acidobacteriaceae bacterium (assembly GCA_049587035.1). Classification (GTDB taxonomy): domain Bacteria; phylum Acidobacteriota; class Terriglobia; order Terriglobales; family Acidobacteriaceae; genus Granulicella. The sequence goes on from JBAVDD010000088.1 coordinate 7,785, forward strand.
CCACCGCAGACGCCGACGGCATCATCCTCGCCGGCCTGCTCATCGACGCCGGTCCGCAACTCTCTCCCGTCCTCGTCCAGATCGGCCCGCAACACTCCACCGCCAGCCACACCAACGACCCCATCTCCCTCAGCGACATCTTCTTCCGCGTCGGCGGCGCAGGCATCGGCCGCGCCAACATCAACCTCGAGATCAACAGTAACGACACCCTCATCGACCACACCTGGATCTGGCGCGCCGACCACGGCACCGGCGTCGGCTGGACCAAAAACATCAGCCTCAACGGCCTCGTAGTCAACGGCAACAACGTCACCGTCTACGGCCTCTTCGTCGAACACCACCAGCACTTCCAGGTGCTCTGGAACGGCAATCGCGGTCGCACCTACTTCTACCAGTCCGAGATCCCCTACGATCCCCCCACCCAATCCGCCTACACCAGCGCGCCTGGTACCGACGGCTGGGCCTCCTACAAAGTCGCCAACAGCGTCACGAACCACGAAGCCTGGGGCCTCGGCATCTACAGCGTCTTCACCTACCCCAACGTCTACCTCACCCACGCCATCGAAACCCCTACCACCCCCAACATCCATTTCCACGACATGATCACCGTCTGCCTCAACACCAACGGCGGCATCCGCAACATCATCGACAACACCGGAGGCGCAGCCACCTGCCGCCCCCGCAACTGGCCACGCCTAACCCTCTTTCCAACCCCATAACTCGGAGCCTGCTCCACGCAGTTCCGGCGTAGAGTAGGCTCTATGCCCACGATCGGATGTCACCCTGCGCGATGCATCGCGTTCCTCGCGATCACAGTGATCCCTGTTTCCGCAGCCTCCGCGCAAACCTCGTGCTCCTCAAGCACTATAGCGACTGCGTCTGCACGGGTGAGCGACATTCAGCATCACCTCGCTTCCATCAAGGTGGATGACATGGACATCGACGTCCCTCCATCTGTCCAGCAAGCCACAACCCTTCTCAAGGAAAACCTCGCAACCGCCACCCAAGCCGTGCTCGCCTGCGAGCCAATCAATGCGACACCTCAAGACATCCAGAGCGCCTTAGCCAAAGCCCTCAGGGCCAACGCGCCTGAGCCCGACAACGCTACCTTTCCGTGGGGCGGCGACCTCCAGCTCAGCGTGAACGCGACGTCCATTCCGAATCTGCTTGAGGTGCAACTTTGGTTCGCCATCGAATGCGGCCAGGACACCATGCTGCTCCTCTTCGCCCCGCAGCAAAATCACTGGTCCGAAAAACTCCTCTGGCAATCCCCGCCCTACAAGGAGGACAGCGGAGCCTTCGGCGACTTCTTCCTCACGGCCCATCTCCTCGGCGCGTCCCCCAACGACTGGCGCCTCGTCGTCGCGCACGGCAAGCCCTGGTGCACCTCAAGATTCAGCAGCTTCAACATCGACGTTCTGGCGCCAAACCCCAACGGCACGCATCCGCGAGTCATCTGGCACATCGATCGCAACTACTCCCGCGCAGAATTCGCTCCTACCCTCAAGGCCTCGGGGAACGTCTTCGAACTGCGCATCCACGCCGACGACATGCTCTTTGATCCAGACAGTGGCTATGAGCGCACGGTCATCTATCGCTACCGCGTCTCCGGCTCAAACGTCACGCGACTGGACCCCATCGCCACCACCGGTCGCGGCTTCGTAGAAGAGTGGCTCTCCATGCCCTGGCTCGAAGCCGCCGATCAGTCGCTACCCACCAACTCCGAAGAGCTCCAACTCATCCACCACCTTTACGAAACCGGCTACCTCGAAAGCAGCAACACCTACACCTCGTGGAACGTTGGCGCGGTACGATCCTGTTCCGCGTCTGGCCACTTCCAGGTTGCCTTCGACTCTCAACGCGACAGGATCGTCCCTGGAAAGCCCGGCGGCGAACAAGACAAGCCAATTCCGTATTTCTTCCAGATCAAGCAAATCGCCAACGGCTATCAAATGGAATCAGCCTCAAAAACCTCCGACCCCACCTGCACAGGCTCCGACCTCATGTCGAAGCCCTAGCAAAGCCGCTAGTAAGCGCTGGCATCCGTCAACAGCGCCATCTGCGCCGCCGACAGCTTTAGCTCCACCGCCGCAAACAGCGCCTCCATCTGCGCCGTGCTCGTAGCACTCGCAATCGGAGCCGTAACCGTAGGCTGCTCCAGCAGCCACGCCAGCGACACCGCCGCCTGCGCCGCCCCCGTCTCGTCACTCACCTGCTTCAGCGCCTTCAGAATCTTCATCCCGCGCTCATCAAAATATTTCTGCACCCGCCCCTCGCGCTTCTTTCCCTTCGCATCCTCCGCACTCTGGTACTTCCCCGTCAAAAATCCCGAAGCCAGCGAAAAATAAGGAATCACCCCCAGCCCATACTTCTCCGCCACCGGAGCCAGGTCCTCCTCATACCCTTTCCGATCATGCAGGTTGTACTCCGGCTGCAACGTCTTGTACGCAGGCAGCTTCTCTCGCTCCGCCACATCCTCTGCCTTCGCCAGCCGCTCGCCTTTGTAGTTTGACGCACCGATGAACCGCACCTTCCCCTCATCGATCAGCTGCGCATAAGCCTCCAGCGTCTCCTCCAACGCCACGCTCTCATCATCCTTGTGCGACTGATACAGATCGATCCGATCCGTCTGCAACCGCTTCAGCGACTGCTCCACCTCTTCCAGAATGTACTTCTTCGCAAGCCCCTTGCCACCCGACTTCATCTCCATCCCCACCTTCGTCAGCAACGCCACCCGATCTCTCTTGCCACTTTGCTTCAGCCACTTGCCAATGATCGTCTCCGACTCCCCACCCGCATGCCCCGGCACCCACGTCGAGTACACATCGGCCGTATCAATGCAGTTCCCCCCACGATCCACAAACGCATCCAGCAATTCAAGCGAGCGCGCCTCATCCACCGTCCACCCAAATACATTCCCGCCAAACACCATCGGGACAATCATCAGATCCGTATCACCCAAACGTCGCGTCTGCATTCTGAAACCTCCATGCCATTGGACACCGCCCACGCCGCAGAGGATGCTACGCCACGAATTTCTCGGAGCGCGCCGCCTCCATGGATTCATCGCAAAAGATACGCACCTGTACGAATCCCCACTCTCGCCGTCCGCGCAGGACCTAATTCATCCAGCGCCGGTCATTCGGATCGCGCGGCTCGCCCTTCGGATCAACATAGCGCCCATCCTCGTCCACGCTCACGTCCTTGCCCTGCTTTTTCATGTACACCGTAAACTTCTTCGCCGCCCGCCGCCGCTTCACCCGGTAGTAAGCATTCCGCATGGCAAACAGTCGCTCCGAAATCCCCACACGGAAGCCACGTCGAGGCGCCAGCTTCAGGAACCCGTACCCCACGCCCCCATTGCAAAGCGCCACCAGCGCTCCAAACCGATCTCCGCCCACCAGCGCCAGCGCCAGGTAAAACAGCACATAGATGGCCGCCAGGTACTTCGCCTTGAGCGAGAACAGAAAATTAAATTGCACCTGCTCTTCGGCGTGCAGTACGCCATAAGCCACCATCACTGCCAGCACCGCTGGCCACATCCCCTCGGCTGCAACATCAGGCCCCAGCCCCGGAATTCGCGCACCCGCCAGGCTCAGCAATACGGCCAGCACACCGCCAACGATCGTCGTCACCAGAAAGTACTCGCCCAGCCATCGTGACCCGCGCTCGTCCTCCAGCGTCGTCGCAAAGAACCACAGCGAGAGCAGCGCAAACGCCACACTGATCAACCCATATCCCACAAACGGATACGACACCAGTTGCCATATCTGCGGATGCAGCGCCTGGCTCGGATGCAGCCTGAAGAAGTTCAGCAGCAACCCAACAAACTGTTCGGAGAACAACCCCAACACCGCCATCCCCAGGTACTCCACCAATGCAATCAAAATGATGCGCCGCGTCACCCCCCGAAACGGCGGAAGCATCAATGAGATCGGATTGTTGGATCGGAACGCCATCTACATTTCCTTCGAAATCTACTTTCGCGACGGCAGCGGCGGCACTGGAAGCGACCGGTCGCCCGCCGCGCTCACCGCGCGCACGCCAAACAGCACATTATCCTTACTCACATTTAGCGTCAGATGCGTCTCCGCCCCAACGCTCTGGCTATGCGTCCAAAGATTTTCATCCGTGTCCCGCCACACCACTTCATACGTCGTCCCCGGCGGCGCGAACGCCGAGGGGTCCCACTCCAACTCGCTGTTGTTGTCCAGGTTTCTCGTCAAAATCCGCACATTCTGCGGCTCACTTGGCGCCGCCGCCAGGCTTGCCATCGTCAGCGAATTCAACTGCGCCACTCGCGCCACATAGTGGCAATCAACAAACTTCAGCAGGTCGCCATACTCCACTCCGTTCTCCGTGCGCAGTGTCTGGTGCTGATGATTGAAGTTCTCCCGCCACTCCGTAAACCGCGCGGCCGCAAACCCTTCTTTGTTAAAGCTGATGTGATCGCCGCCTCGCAGGTACCGGTCGCGCCGCAGAACCATCTGCGGATGAAACGCCGGCACCAACCGCATCAACTGGCTCCGCATGCCGCCTTTCGACACCGGCGGCCGCTCCGTCGTGGCCTTGAAGTACGCAGGCGCCAGTTCCACAATCTGCCGCGCCAGCTCCCGCGAAGGCGAATCATTCTCCGCGCCCAGCGCCTGCATCATCCGCTGCTGCTGCGGTGTAGCCGCAGCCGGAATGCTTTCGCTGAACACCCGCACCACGTCCTTGCGCTGCATGGTCTCACCCGGCGTCGTATCGCCGCCCACAATATCGTTATTCAGCACCGCCTCCAGCGGCCACCCTTCCGCCTTCGCCAGCTTTGCCAAATGGCCCGACCCATACAGCCCCTGCTCCTCCCCCGCAACCGCCACAAACACCATCGTGCCCGTCAGCTTCACCCCTGCCTTCGTCAGCCGGCTCATCGCCCGCGCCGACTCCAACGACACCGCCACCCCGCTCCCGTCATCATTCGCCCCCGGCGCCGTCACCCTCCCATCCATCACATCCGTCGCGCGCGAATCATAGTGTCCCGTCACCAGCACCCACGGCGCCTTGTCCCCGCCCGTGCCATGCAGAATCGCATACACATTCACCAGCTTCGTCGCCTGCGGCATCCGTTCCCTCGGATTATCCGAGGCCGGCTGCACAAACTCGTCGCGCTTCACCTCCAGGCACCCGCCACACTCCTTGGACATCCCCTCAAACTCGCTCGCAATCCAATCCGCCGCCGCCAGAATTCCCTCTCCCGGAGGCAGGTCCGTATCCATACTCGAAAACGTGCTGCGCGTGCGAAAGCTCACCAGCTTCGCAATGTCCGCTCGCACCTGTTCCGCCGAAACCCCGTTCAAGGCCTTCTTCACCGCAGGATCCACCGGCAGCGGCTTCAATGTCTTCGAACCCATCGCCGCCGCAGGCATCTGCGCGGCCACCATCACCGCCATACCCATCAAAATTCCACATACACACAGAATTCGTTTCATCCCTGCCTCCGTCATGCAATCTGCACCTCGACGACCCAACCTTGCATCTCAAGGTTGACGAGCCGCCACCATACCGCTAGAACTAGAAAAGGTGATCGTGGTTCAAGATCCATGGTACTAGCTGAGCCGCATCCCGTTTTACAACGGCTTCGTGCCTGCAAAAGAGGAGAGTATGTATGTCAGTCGTGTGCCCAGAGTGTGACAATCCCTTGGACATCGATGTCGACGATGTCGAAGAAGGGGAGATCATTCAGTGCGATGAGTGCGGAACAGATCTCGAAGTCGTCTCCAGCGACCCGTTGGAATTAGCTCCAGTCGATGAGGAAGGCTACGATGATGAAGATGAAACTCCACATGCTGCCGAAGAAGAAGACGAGTAGCCTGGCCGCACTGGCCGTTCTTTCTCTCTCGCTGATACTGCTGCTGGCGCCGCGCCCACTCGCCGCCCAGACAATCGGTGGCCAGACCAACGTGCAGAACGGCCCCGTCAACCGGGGTCCGATCGAGCGCGTCGCAACAGGCAAGATCGTCAACAAGGACGGCAGCCCTATTGGCGGAGCCGTCGCCTATCTCAAGGACTCCCGCACCGACTCCGTCAAAACCTACATCGCCGACCAGAACGGCAACTTCCGCTTCGGTAACCTCTCCCAGAACACCGACTACGAGCTCTGGGCCGAGTCCAACGGGGTCCGCTCCAAGTCCCGCCAGATCAGCTCCTTCGACAACGAAAGCAAGTTCTACTTCGTCTTCAAACTCAACGTCGTCAAGGCTGTCTCGCTCGACGGCCCCTCCATCTCCGATACCGGCATCAACCCCCAGCCCTGATCTCGCCCCGAATTCTCTCACCCAAGGCGAACGTTAGGCGAATATAATTCGCCCATGAGCTCCCCTGCTCAATCCGACCTCTACAGCTTCCTCCACATCGACCTCAACAGTTTCTTTGCGTCTGTCGAGCAGCAGCTCCATCCCGAGTACCGCCACAAACCCACCGGCGTCGTCCCCACCCTGGCCGACACCACCTCCCTCATCGCCGCCAGCTATGAGGCCAAGGCCCTCGGCATCAAAACCGGCACCCGCGTCCTCGACGCCAAGCGCATCTGCCCCACCATCATCCTCGTCAACGGTGACCACGCCGTCTACGCCGAATACTCCCACAAAATTGTCGCCGCCGTAGAGCGCATCTGCCCCGTAGCGCACACCCCCTCCATCGACGAGATGGTCTGCCAACTCCTCGGCCGCGAGCGCCAGCCCGCCGCCGCCCGCCAGATCTCCCTCGACATCAAGCAGGCCATCAAGGACGACGTCGGCGAAACCCTCCGCTGCTCCATCGGCATGGCGCCCAACCGCTACCTCGCCAAGATCGCGTCGGACATGCAGAAGCCCGACGGGCTGGTTGGCCTTTTACCCAGTCTGCTCCCCAACTCCATCGCGCACCTCGAACTCCGCGACCTACCCGGCATCGGCGCCCGCACCGAAGTCCGTCTCAACGCCAAAGGCATCCGCACCATGCCCCAGCTCCTGGAGCTCGACCGCATCGGCATGCACCAGCTCTTCGACTCCGTCTGGGGCGATCGCATGTACCACTGGCTGCGCGGCCACGACACGGGAGACGACGGTGCCCCCATTCCCTCCGAAGCTCAAAAGTCCCTCGGCCACTCCCACGTCCTGGCGCCCCAGTTCCGCACCCCTGAAGGCGCCTGGGCCGTAGCCCACAAGCTCCTCCACAAAGCCGCCATGCGCCTGCGCATGGAAAAATTCTTCACCGGCTCCCTAAGCGTCACCATCAAGTACGCCTTATCGCGCGAGCAGATCGCCCATGCCGAAAAGGTAAAGAAACACCTCAGCGGCATCACCCAAACCGGCTGGGGCATGGAAGCTCGCTTCCGCCCCTGCCAGGACACGCTCTCGCTGCTCGAAGCCCTGCAAGGCTGCTGGAAGCAATCCCCCACCGGCCCCGAGCACCGCAAGCCCTTCTTCGTAGGCATCACCCTGCGCAACCTGATCCAGGAGTCCGAGATGCAAACCTCACTCTTCGAAGAACCCGGCAACCGCAACCAGCTCTCGGCCACCATGGACAAGCTAAACCTGAAGTACGGCCACACCACGCTGCACTTCGCCGGCATGCTACCAGCAAGAGAAAGCGCCCCCACCCGCATAGCCTTCACCCAAATCCCCGTCCAGTACGGCCACGAGTACATGTAGCCAAAACCACCTCTAGCTTCGACTCTTGCCGTTGCTTTCGCGTTTGCTTCTGAGACGTTTACTTCTGAGATAGGTCCGGGCTTTAGCCAGGACATTCCGACCCGCCACCCAGCTGGGCTTTAGCCCCTGGGACTGCCTTTGCTCTTGCCTTTGCTTTTCTGGCTGTCATTCCGAGCGCAGCGAGGAACCTGCTTCTAGCGCGCACAGCGCGCCCCCGTTCTTGCCTTTGCCAGAAGCTAAAAGCCCACCCTAATCCATAGCCCCACGCGTCTCCGCCAGATCCGCAAAGTACTCCACCGCCAGCGGAATCACGGCATCATTAAAATCAAACCGCGAAGTATGCAACCCCTGGCTATTCACCGAAGCACGGTCCTCCTCACCCTGCCCCACAAACATGAACGCCCCTGGCCGCTGATCCAGAAACGACCCAAAGTCCTCGCCGCCGGTCACAGGTTTCTGCACCTTCAACTTGTCCTCCCCATAAAGCTTCGCCACGCTCTCCCTGCAATACTCCACGCTCTCCGCATGGTTGCGCGTAGCGTCGATCAGCCGCTTGTACTCAAACGCATACTCCATCCGAAACATCTCCGCCACATGCTGCACCACCTCGCGCATGCGCGCCTCCATGAGGTCGCGAGCCTCCGGCCTGAACGTCCTCACCGTCCCATTCAGCATCGCCGAAGCCGGCAGCACATTGCACGCCCCCGTCCCCGCCTGGAACGTAGTAACCGACAGCACCACTGCATCCTGCGGATCCATCTCCCGACTCACCAGCGTCTGCAGAGCCGTCACCATCTGAGCCCCAGCAACAATCACATCCGTACAAACCTGCGGCATCGCGGCATGGCCGCCCTTACCCGTCAGCTTGACCTCAAAAAAATCCGCCGCCGCCATCATGTATCCCGGACAAATCGAAAACTCCCCCAGCGGCGCATAAGGATAGTTATGCCACCCATAGATCTCATCAAACGGATACTTCTCCAGCAGCCCATCCTCCATCATCCGATG
>JBAVDD010000089.1:0-20420 GCA_049587035.1 Acidobacteriaceae bacterium
GGTTGGTGCTGTGCGGCTTCGGGCCAGGCGCCGGAGGCGTGATGAGCGTCGTGATGGCAGGCTGCTGCCCCTTGGCCGAGGGCGGCTCAACAGTCTTCGTCACGGTCTCTCCGCTGTCATTCACATACTGTACTTGCTGCGGAATGTTAGTTGTGGTGGCCTGAGTCTTCGCCTGATTCACGGCCTTCTGCTCTCTGCTCTGGCACCCTGCCAGCAGTGCCAACGTGAGCAGGCAAGCGCCGCTCAGCATGGTGCGAACTGTTCGTTGAATGGTCATCGATCTCCTCCCATGCGATGGCATGGCTTGCGAAGAAGGGCCTGAGCCACGATCTTCCATGCGATTTAGATGCCAACTGCCGAAGGGTTCGCTGCCCGCAATGGTAAGAAAGGTTTAAGATCAAAGCACTATGAGTATTGCGACAACCCTTCCGGAAAAGTCTTCGTCGAAGCGCCCACAACTGGCGCACCTTACCGCGCAACTCGACGACCTGCGCGCGCGCGGCACGTACTTCAAACTGCGTGTGCTCGACGATGCCCAGGCGCCCATCTGCCACTACGATGGCCGCGAGGTCATCAATCTCGCGTCGAACAACTACCTCGGCCTCTGCGACCACCCCAAGCTCCGCGAGGCAGCTACAACGGCGATTGCCAAGCTCGGCGTTGGCTCAGGCGCAGTGCGGACGATCGCCGGAACCATGCGCATCCACATGGAGCTCGAAGAAAAAATTGCCCGCTTCAAAGGCGTCGAGGCCTGCGTAGTATTTCAGTCCGGCTTCACGGCCAACGCGGGCACTGTCTCAAGCATCCTTGGCAAAGAAGATTTCATCCTCTCCGACGAACTCAACCATGCCAGCATCATCGACGGTGCACGCCTCTCACGCGCGAAGATCAAAGTCTTCCGTCACAAGGACGCAGCGCACTGCGAAGAACTCCTCAAGGAAATTCAGCACGAGCCCGGCCACAAGCTCGTCATCACCGACGGCGTCTTCTCCATGGACGGCGACATCGGCCCCGTCGACAAGCTCGCCGCACTCTGCGAGACCTACGGCGCCATCATGATGGTCGACGACGCCCACGCAAGCGGCGTGCTTGGCCGCAACGGCCGCGGCAGCGTGGACCACTTCGGCTGCACCGACCGCGTCGACGTGCAGGTCGGCACGCTTTCCAAGGCCATCGGTGCTCTAGGCGGCTACGTCTGCGGCTCGCGCGATCTCATCGACTACCTCTACCACCGCGCGCGGCCGTTCCTCTTCTCCACGTCGCATCCACCCAGCGTCGCAGCCAGCTGCATCGCAGCCTTCGACATCCTCGAGAACGAGCCAGACCGCATCGAACGCCTCTGGTCGAACACAAGATACTTCCAGCAACAACTAGCGCAAGCGGGCTTCGACATCGGCGGCAAGACCACGCCAAAGAGCGAGACTCCGATCACGCCCATCATCCTCGGCGACGGCCGCAAGACAATGGACTACAGCCGCGCGCTATTGGAGCAGGGCCTGATGGCCACCGGCATCGCCTTCCCCACCGTACCCGAAGGCAAAGCACGCATCCGCTGCATCATGACCAGCGAGCACACGCACCCCCAGATCGACAAGGCTCTGGACATTTTGACGGCGACGGCAAAACGGATGGAGTTGCTGTAAGGCAGATCTTCGATTGACGGGACTTAGTGTGGCTGTGGCTGCTGGGCCAAACTCGCCACGCGAAGCCCCTCGCCGTCCGCGCAGGACCTAGACTTTCTGCACGCGGTGCACATCGCGCACGCCCGGAACCTTGCGCAGATTCTGCGTGAGCCGCGTAAGGTGTCGCAGATCGAGCGTCTCAATGACGAAGTCCACATACACCGCGTCGTCATCCGCAGGCCTGGTATCTACCGACTTGATGTTGGTGCCGTCCTCGGAGATGATGGCCGCGAACTCCTTGAGCAGGCCTGAACGGTCGTCGACAAGAACGACCAGCTTCACCGGATACGTTGTCGGCTTCGGCGAGTTAGACGATGCCGTCGCCGCCGTCTCCGCCCACGCCACATCGATGCGCCGGTCGGCCTCGTAGAGCAGGTTCTGCACATTCGGGCAGCTGCGCGCATGCACCGCAACGCCCTTACCTCGCGTGACATAGCCGATAATCTCCTCGCCGCGGATGGGGTTGCAACATCGCGCGCGGTAGACCAGCAAATCGTCCTGCCCTTCCACCTGCAGCGAATCCGAACCCTTGCCGAAGAAGACTCGCTTCACCGCCTCCGACATATGCGCAAGCGTGTTGCCTGGAGATCCAGCTTCGTCAGCCGGCGCCTCAACCGGAAGCGTACTGCCGGGCTCAAGCTTGTTCAGCACCTGCCGCGCCGAATACTTGCCGAAGCCAACGCCGGCGTGCAAATCTTCCGCGTTCCCAAGTCCGTACTCCGCCGCTACGCGGTCGTAGTCGGCCGGCTTGAACTTATCCAGCGAGAGTTTGTACTTCCGGGCCTCGCGTTGCAGCAGCTTGTTGCCAATCTCGATGGCGCGCGCGCGCTGATTCTCATTCAGCCAATGCTTGATCTTGTTGCGAGCGCGCGAACTCTTGGTGAAGCTCAGCCAATCGCGCGAAGGCGAGTGGCCGGCCTGCGTGGTCACCTCCACGATGTCGCCGTTGCGCAGCCGCGTGCGCAGCGGAACGATGCGCCCATTCACCTTGGCGCCGGTCGTCGCATGCCCCACATCGGTGTGAATCGCATACGCAAAGTCGATGGGGCTCGCATCCTTGGGCAGCACAATCACCTTGCCCTTGGGCGTGAACGTGTACACCTCTTCGGGATACAAATCGATGCGCAGCGTCGACATGAACTCGTTCGGGTCGCTCATCTCGCGCTGCCACTCCATCAGCTGTCGAACCCACGCCAGCCGCTGCTCATCCTTGGCGCTCACATTGTCGGTAGCCTTGTACTTCCAGTGCGCTGCAATGCCCTCTTCGGCAACGCCATGCATGTCCTCGGTACGAATCTGCACCTCGAACTGGTGCCCGCCTTCGGCGATCAACGTGGTGTGCAACGACTGATAGAGATTTGGCCGCGGCATCGCGATGAAGTCCTTGAAGCGCCCCGGCACCGGTCGCCACATACTGTGCAGCAGCCCCAGCACAGCGTAGCAGTCGGACTCTGTCTCGGTAATCACGCGTACGGCGAACAGGTCATACACCTGCTCGACAGGAATGCTGTGCGTCGTGAGCTTCTGCTGAATCGAGTAAAGCCGCTTGATGCGCGACTCCACACGCGCCTTTACGCCGACCTCCTTCAGTCGCGCCTCCAGCGTGTTCACCGTGCGCTGAAGAAAGGCCTCACCCTCGCCGCGCAGCGACTCGACTTCGGAAGACAGTTGCGTGTACGTGAAGGGATCGATATAGCGGAACGCAAGGTCTTCGAGTTCGCCGCGCAGCTTGCCCATGCCCAGCCGGTGCGCGAGCGGCGCATACACATCGAGCGTCTCGCGCGCAATGCGGCGCTGCTTCTCCGGACTCAGGTGTTCCAACGTGCGCATGTTATGCAGTCGGTCGGCCAGCTTGATGATGACCACGCGCAGGTCCGTCACCATCGCCAGCAGCATCTTGCGAATGTTCTCCGCCTGGTGGTCCTCGCGATTGGCAAACTTGATCTTGTCGAGCTTGGTGACGCCCTCGACGATGTGCGCGACCTGCTCGCCGAAGCGGCGCGCAATCTCGATCACCGTTACATCGGTGTCTTCCACGGCATCATGCAGCAGCCCGGCGGCGATGGCTGTCGCGTCCATCTTGAGCTCCGCCAGAACCTGCGCAACCTCAAGCGGATGGCCGATGTACTCTTCGCCCGAGGCTCGGCGCTGGCCCTCGTGCTTCTCGATTGAGAACGCCCACGCGGAACGAATGAGATCAAGATCGTCCGCCGGCCGGTTAGCCTTCACGGTCTCGATCAGGTGCTCGAAGCGGGCAGCGAGGTTGGAATTCTCCTGGTGGCCTGGAACGTCGGAGAAGGATGAAGCAGGAGGTTGTGCGAGCTCTCCAGCAGGCCCGTCCACAGCCAACGGCGCGCGGGACAAACCACCAGTATGCGGAACCGCGGGGAGCGCAGCTTCGAGCTCCATTCCGGTTTCGCTGGTATGAGTTGCGCCAGGGGGACCGGGCGCACGGGCTTCTGGAGCGCTGGAAGCAGATGCCTCCGGCCGCACAAATTCCATACTCTATTATACGGGCCGCATATACGGCTGTCGTGAAGGGGCCGTATCGCCTATGGCTTCAGCACTCCGGGCGTCGGGCGACGCCCACCCTTAGACCAGCGGACCATCTCCTCAAACGCCTCACCGATCTCATCTTCAGTAAAGTTGCAGTGCCCTTCGCGGTTGACGATCTGCTGCACCAGGTTCTGCCCTGCCCCAGCAGCCTGCACCTCGTTACCGTAGAGCGCGAGTTGGCTGATCTGCACAATAGGGTCATAGATCGTATGCAGCGCCAGCATCGGTCGCCCCAGCCGGCCGCTCGGCGAATAGTGCCGCACCAGGTAAGCCCGCGCCGGCGGTGATGAGGCGTAGCGCTTCACCCCGGCGTTCAGCTCAAAGTCTTCCCCCGAGCCAATGGGATTTGTGCCCGCGTAGACCACGTTGCGATTGTCAAAAGGGTTGCCGCCCGCGCGTTGCTGCAGGTCCTTGACCACGAAAGTCCAGTACGCAATGTTGTGCGCCAGGTCGGCGTCGGTGTGCAGCCCGGCAAGGTTGCGCATCTCCATCGCGCCCACCGGGTTATCGCGCAGGGCGTCCAGCACCTTGTCACGATCGACAATCGTATCCTCGAAGTTCGACGGCACCGGCACCAGCCGCGGCATCACGTCCGGGAAGTAGTAGTCGAAGGCCGCGCGCAGCGCAAAGCGCCGGTTTGCGTTCACATACGTTGGTCCCACCGAGCCACACAGATCGAGCCCGCCAAGATACGGCTTCGAATTAATCTCCAGCGTAACCGCGACCAGCTGCCCGCCCATCGAGCCGCCCACCACGTACGTTGCCGTAGGTCCTCCGTACCGGCGCACGAAGTAGCGCCGCAGCGCCTCGGTCTCCGGATACGCCTGTTGCAGCGCCCATCCCGTCCGCGAGTACGCACTCTGGATCACCGCGTAGTGCCGCTGGAAGAACGGCGACTGCTGCCCCTCCAGGCGCGCAGCGATGTGGAAGGTCACCGGCTCCAGCGCGTAGCCGTGGTAGAACACCACCAGTCCGTGGTTCCAGTGCTTCGGTACATCGATGCGGTAGGCCGCGCCGTTGAGCAGCCCAACCTCTGTGATACCCGCCGGCGACTGCAACACCAGCCTGTGGCTTGGCGTGGGCGGTGGCGGAGCGGCCGCACTCGCCCCGGCTCGCGGCACAATCGCAAGCAGCAGAACCGCCAGAAGAAGTCTGGCGAAAGCGGCGATCGCAAGTCGTCGAGCTGCCATTGTCCGAACTTCCGTGGGCATAGAAGGTTGGATCATTCTAGCGCGCGAGCTCCGCTAAATTCCGAACAAAAATAAAAAGGCGACCGCTGCATAACGGCCGCCTCTTGTTGCAGGATGCTCAAACCCGCTCAACCCCCCGCGCTGGTCATCTTCTCCGGCCGCATGTACTTGTCGAACTCTTCCTCGGTCAGGTAGCCCAGCTCACGATTCGCCTCACGCAACGAGAGCCCCTTGTGGTGCGCCGTCTTCGCCAGCTTCGCCGCCTTGTCGTAGCCAATATGCTGATTCAGCGCGGTTACCAGCATCAAACACTTTTCTACATATTCGTTAATACGCTGCAGATTCGCCTCCATGCCCTCCACGCAGAACTCCACAAACATATGCGAAGTGTCCGTCAGCAGCCGCACCGAGTGCATGAAGTTGTAGATCATCACCGGCTTGAAGACGTTCAGCTCAAAGTTCCCCTGGCTGCCACCAAACGCAATCGCCGCATTATTCCCGTGCACCTGCACCGCTACCATCGTCATGGCCTCGCTCTGCGTTGGGTTCACCTTGCCCGGCATAATGGAGCTCCCCGGCTCATTCTCCGGAATCACAAGTTCGCCCAAACCGCAGCGCGGCCCCGAGCTAAGCCAGCGAATATCATTCGCAACCTTCATCATCGAAGCCGAAAGCGTAACCAGCGCGCCGCTCGCAAACACCAGCTCATCATGAGCCGAAAGCGCCGCAAACTTGTTCGGATGCGACCGGAAGGGAAGTCCCGTAAGCTCCGCAATCTTCGCGGCCGCCCGCTCCGCAAACTCCGGATGCGTATTCAACCCTGTGCCCACCGCCGTCCCGCCAATCGCCAATTCGTACAGTCCCTTAAGCGAAAGCTCCAGCCGCTCAACATCGCGCGCCAACAAACTAGCCCATCCACCAATCTCCTGTCCCAGCGTCAGCGGCGTCGCATCCTGCAGATGCGTGCGCCCAATCTTCACGACGGCCTCGAACTCCTTCGCCTTGGCCGCAATCGCATCATGCAGATGCTGCACCGCTGGAATCAGCCGCTCCTTCACCGCCGTCGCTGCGGCAATATACATAGCCGTAGGAAACGTGTCGTTCGAAGACTGCGACATATTCACGTGGTCATTCGGGTGAACAGGTTTCTTGCTGCCCATCTCGCCGCCGGCAATCTCAATCGCACGGTTGGAGATCACCTCGTTCACATTCATATTCGTCTGCGTGCCAGAACCCGTCTGCCAGATCCGCAGCGGAAACTCCTCATTGTGCTCACCGGCGATCACCTCATCGCAGGCCTGCACGATCAGGTCCGTCTGTTCCTTCGGCAGCTTACCCAGGTCGAAGTTCACCATCGCAGCAGCCTTCTTCAGAATCGCAAACGCGCGAATCAATTCCAGCGGCATACGATCGTCGCCGATCGCAAAATGATGCAGCGAGCGCTCCGTCTGCGCTCCCCAATAATGGTTGGCCGGGACCTCGATCTGTCCCATGCTGTCCGATTCAACGCGCTTGCCCTGCTTCATCTCCTGCATTCTCTCGCTGCCGTCCTGTTCTTTTAATCAAGCACAACTACCCTCATGATACTCGCTGCCTGTGTTCCGATGTGCCCAGTAAAACCCGCGGAATCCCCAGCTTTCCCTCGCCAACTCGAACCATCTGCACGCAATGCCCTAATATGTTTTGGTGCGTTCTGCCGTCGTTTCACCGCATGCGAACGTGCAACACGCACCAACCGCTCAAGCCCGAACCTGCCCGCAGGACAACGACAAGCGGGCAACTACAATGGTAAGGAAGGGATCGTTCCAATGGCCTCCACAAGCTCCAGAATTCAGAACCCCACTTTCGCTCAGCGTGTCATGAGTGCGGACGAAGCAGCAGCGCTAATCCAGCCCGGTTCCATCCTCGCCATGAGCGGCTTTACCGGCTCCGGATATCCCAAGGCCGTCCCCACCGCCCTCGCCAAACGCATCGCCGCCGCGCACGAGAATGGCGAGAGCTTCAGGGTAAGCGTCTTCACCGGAGCCTCCACCGGCCCCGAGCTCGATGGCGTGCTCGCCAAAGCCGACGGCGTCAATCTTCGCCTGCCCTACAGCGGTGACCCCGAGATGCGCAAGCGCATCAACGCCGGCGAGACCGACTACATGGATATCCACCTAAGCCACGTCCCGCAGTTCGTCGACTACGGCTTCCTCGGCCACCTCGACACAGCCATCATCGAAGTCACCTCCATCCTCGAAGACGGCCGCGTCGTCCCCAGCTCCTCGCTCGGCAACAACCCCACCTGGATCGAACGCGCCGACAAGGTGATCCTCGAAGTGAACTCCGCGCAGCCTCTCGAACTCGAAGGCATGCACGACATCTACTATGGCCTCGGCCTCCCGCCGAATCGCAAGCCCATCCCCCTGCTCAAGTCCGACCAGCGCATCGGCACGCCGTATCTCAAAGTTCCCATGGAGAAGGTGATCGCAGTCGTCACGACCAACATCGGCGACCGCGCCAGCGCATTCAAAGCGCCCGACGAAGCCTCCCGCAAGATCGCCGGCCACATCATCAACTTCCTCGATTGGGAGGTAAAGAAGGGCCGCCTGCCCTCCACCCTCAACCCGCTGCAGTCCGGCGTCGGCAACATCGCCAACGCCGTTCTATTCGGATTAGAAGATGCACCCTTCGAAGGCATGACAGCCTACACCGAAGTCATCCAGGACGGCATGGTGCAACTTCTCGACAAGGGCAAGCTGGCCAGCCTTTCCGCGACGGCCTTCTCGCTAAGCCCCGAGGGCATCGCCAACATCATGCCCAGGATTGGCAGCTATCAAAAGCAAATCGTCATTCGCCAGCAGGAGATCTCCAACAATCCCGAGATCATCCGCCGCCTCGGCGTCATCGCAATGAACGGCATGATGGAAGGCGACATCTACGGCAACGTAAACTCCACCCACATCATGGGCTCCAGCGTGCAAAACGGCATCGGCGGCTCCGGCGACTTCACGCGCAACGGCTATCTCTCCATGATGATGGCGCCCTCAACCGCCGCGAAGGGCAAGATCTCCACCATCGTCCCCATGGTCTCGCACGTAGACCACACCGAGCACGACCTGCAGGTAATGGTCACCGATCAAGGCCTCGCCGACCTGCGCGGCCTCTCTCCCAAAAAGCGCGCCAACCTCATCATCGAAAACTGCTCCCACCCCGACTACCGCCCGGCACTGCGCGACTACTTCAACCGCGCCGTAACGTCGGCCTGCGGCAAACACACTCCACATCTCCTCGACGAGTCGCTCTCCTGGCACAGCCGCTTCGTAAAGACAGGCAGCATGCTGCCCTAAGCGAACACGAAGCTCATCCATCAGGAGTCACCAGCAGGAGGAATCAGGAGCAACCATGCCGACCGAAAGCCCAGCACCACGATGAGCAAGACCCTCATCATAGGCGGCGGAATCTCCGGCCTGGCAACCGCATACGCTCTCCAGAAGCAACAGGGCAACGATGCCGACTACGTTCTTCTGGAGAGCTCCGATCGCCTCGGTGGCAAGATCATCACCTACTCCGGCGACGGCTTCCTGATCGAAGGCGGCCCCGACTCGTTCCTAACCCAGAAGCGCGCCGCGATCGATCTCTGCCGCGAGCTAGGTCTCGGCGACCAACTCATCGGCTCCAACCACCTCGCCACGCCCTCCACCTACGTCCTCAGCAAAGGCAAGCTACATCCCATGCCCGAAGGCATGGTGCTGATGGCGCCGACGATGGCGCTCCCGATACTCCGCTCGAAGCTAATCTCCTGGCCCGGCAAGCTGCGCATGGGCATGGAGATCTTCGTAGGCCGCAACGAATCTAACACCGACGAAAGCCTGGGCAGCTTCGTCCGCCGCCGCCTCGGCGCCGAAACCCTCGACAAGATCGCCGCCCCGCTCATGGCCGGCATCCACGCCGGAGACCCCGAAAGCCTAAGCCTGCGCAGCACCTTTCCCCTCTTCGCCGAGATGGAAAAAAAACATCGCAGCCTGATCCTCGGCATGATGAAGCGCAAAAAAGCGCAGACCGCCGCAACCACCACCGGCAAGCGCCCCTCCATGTTCACCACGCTCTCCGGCGGCCTGCAGCAACTTCCCGACGCCATCGCCGCAAAGCTAGACCCCCAACGCATCCGCCTCAACTCCATCGTGCAATCGCTCACCACCGAAGGCAATCAATACAAGATCACCCTCGCCGACGGTTCAGCCCTTCTCGCCGACGACATAGTCTTCACCGCTCCCGCCTACATCACCGCCGAAATCATCGAGCAACTAGACCCCGCGCTGGCCGCAAAGCTGCGCACTATCCGCTACGTCTCCACCTCCACCGTCTCGCTCGCCTTTCGCCGCACCGACATCACCGCCAACCTCAACGGCTTCGGCTTCATTGTCCCCGCCAGCGAAGGCCGCAGAATCACCGCCTGCTCCTGGTCGTCCACCAAGTTCAACCACCGCGCCCCCGACGACACCGTACTCATGCGCGTCTTCATCGGTGGCATCTTCAACGAAGACCTCGCCGAACAAGACGAAGCCAGGCTCATCGACATCGCCCGTCAAGAGCTGCGCGAGATCATGGGCATCACCGCAACCCCGATACTTGCCCGCGCCTATCGTTGGAGAAGATCGAACCCGCAATATAACGTAGGCCACAGTGTCCTACTCGAAGAGATCGACCAACTCACCGCCGCCCACCCCGGCCTGCATCTAGCCGGCGCAGCCTACCGCGGCTCCGGCATCCCCGACTGCATCCAAAGCGGCACCGACACCGCTGCAAAGATCAAGCAGCGCCACTCCGCATAACCTACTGCGTCCCCGACACCTGCTTGACCGCCGCATCCGTAGTCACCTTGTCCGCCGCCGGAAGCTGTGTAGCATCCCAGCCTCCGCCCAGCGCCTGCACCAGCTGCACAGCGGCGGTCAGCTCGCTCATGCGCAACTGCACCTGCGCCTGCTGGTCGTTAAGCAATGTCGTCTGCGCAGAGATCACATTAAGATACGGATCAAGACCAGTCTGATACCGCGACATGGCAATATTCAAATACCGCTGCGCCGACGCCACCGCAATCTCCTCTTGCTGAATCTGCTCCGACGTCACGCGCAGCGTGGCGATATAGTCCTCCACCTGCTGGAAAGCCGTCAGCACCGACTGCCGGT
Organism: Acidobacteriaceae bacterium; assembly: GCA_049587035.1. Lineage (GTDB taxonomy): Bacteria > Acidobacteriota > Terriglobia > Terriglobales > Acidobacteriaceae > Granulicella. The sequence goes on from JBAVDD010000089.1 coordinate 10,597, forward strand.
AGCTCGCCTCATCTGCGTGATACTGCGCCGTATACTGCGCGACCGTCGCTTTGCGCAGCCCCGCGTCGAAGATCGTCTCTGACGCCGAAGCACCCAGCGACCAGAACAGCGCCGGCGCAGAAAACAGTGAGCTGATCTTGGACGACTCCAGCCCACCACCGCCCGTCAAGCTCAGTGTCGGATAGAACGCCGCCTTCTCCACGCCAATCAGCGCATTCGCCTCGGCCATGGTTCGTTCCGCACCTGCAATATCCGGCCGCCGCTCCAGCAGCTGCGAAGGCACACCCACAGGAATCGCCGGCAACGGCGTCGTCAGCGGCTTCACCGGGACCGAGAAGCTAGACGCGGGCTTGCCAATCAACGTAGCAATCGCGTGCTCATAGATCGCGCGATTCGTAGCAATCCCCGTCGACGCCTCCTTCGCATTCTCCAGCGTCACCTCGGCCTGCGCCACCGACTCATCGTTATCGATCCCCGTCTCGTACAGCGCCTTGGTAAGATCCAGCGACTTCTTATCCGCCGCCACCGTCTGGTTATACAAGTCCTGCAGCGCATCCTGTCCGCGCAGCTCAAAGTAATACTCCGCCAGATCGGCCTCCTCGGTCAGCCGCTCATTCTCCAGATCCGCCGCGCTCACCTGTGCCGCATACTGATACTCACGCACCGTGTTACGAATCTTCCCCCAAAGATCCGGCTCCCACGACACATCAAACGGAAGTGACATCGTCGTCGACGTCGTTCCGCTCGTAGTTGCCACCGCTCCAGTCGAAGAAGTCGTGGCCACGGCGTGGCTCAGCGTGCCCGGCGTTTTTTGCCGTGCAAACGAAGGTGCCGTAGTCAGCGTCGGAAAAAACTGCGACCGCACCTCCCGCACCTCGGCCCGCGCAGCCATGAAGTTCTGGAAGTACTCCGCAATATTCTGGTTGTTGATATTCAGTTGATCTTCCAGCCCATTCAACTCTGGCTCATTGAACATCTCCCACCACTTGCCCTTGAGCGCCGCATCCTGCGGGTTCGCCGGCCGCCAGATTCCACTTGCTGCATTGCCAGCTCCGTCGGAAGCAACGTTCGCTTCTTTAGCTGCCTGGTTGTATGCAGCCGGTGAAGACTCCTTATACTCCGGTGGCGCCGGCGCCGTAGGCTTCACATACTTCGGCCCCACATTACAGCCGCCCAGCAGCAGCGCCGCAACCGAAGCCGCGCCAGCAAACCGCAGCGCCCGCGCCAACCCTTCCATCCCGGTCGTCGACCCTACCTGCGTGTTCGTTTTCATCACTCTCATTCTCATTGGCCCTGCTTTCATCGCGCCGTCGCCGGAGTCGCGGTGAACAGTCGCGCCCGCTTGTCTCCCTGGATCTTCAAACGCAAATTATCCATGAACAGGTAAATCACCGGTGTCGTATACAGCGTAAGCGCCTGGCTCACCAGCAATCCGCCGATGATCGAGATGCCCAGCGGCCGCCGCAGCTCCGATCCCATGCCCGTGCCCACCGCCAGCGGAACCGCACCAAACAGTGCCGCCATCGTAGTCATCAAAATCGGCCGGAACCGCAGCATCGAGGCCTCAAAGATCGAGTCCCGCGTATTCTTGCCCTCGTTGCGCTCCGCACTCAGTGCGAAGTCGATCATCATAATCGCATTCTTCTTAACGATACCAATCAGCAAAATAATTCCTATGATCGACATCACGTTCAGGTCTGTGTTCGTGACCCTCAATGCCAGCATCGCTCCCAGGCTAGCCGGCGCCAGCGTCGAGAGAATCGTAATCGGATGCACCAGGCTTTCATACAAAATCCCCAGCACAATGAACACCGCTAGGATCGCTGTCAGCACCAGGTACGGCTCGCTGCCCAGCGACTGCTTGTACGCCTGCAGCGTCCCCGCATACTCGCCATGCACCGTGTCCGGCACGCCCATGTTCACCTGAATCTGGTTGATCTCCTTCGTCGCCTGGCTCAATGACACACCCGGAGCAAGATTAAAACTCACCGTTACTGAAGGGAACAGCCCCGTATGATTCACTGCCAGCGGGCTCGTCGAAGGCGAATACTTCAGCACCGAATCCAGCGGAATCGCCCCTCCGCCACTGTTCGGAATCAGGTACGTATCTTTCAGCCCCTCTGGAGACTGCCAGTACTTCGGCGCAACTTCCATCACCACGTAATATTGGTTCAGCTCGGTATTGATCACCGACACCTGGGCCTGTCCAAACGCCGCATACAGCGTCTTGTCGATCACCGCCGGTGTCAAGCCCAATCGCGCCGCCGTCGGCCGATCATAGGTCAGCAGCGCCTGCAACCCGTCATTCTGCTGGTCCGTATTCACGTCCTGGAACCCCGGCGCCTTGCGCAATGCGCTCAGCAGCATCGGTCCATACTTCTGTAGGTCCTGCGTAGTCTCCGCACTCAGCGTGTACTGATACATCGCGCTCGAGCCGCGTCCCCCGATACGGATATCCTGCACCGCCTGCAGATACGTAGCCGCGCCCGGAACCTTTGCCAGCTTCGGCCGCAGACGATTGATAATCTGTGCCGCGCTGGCCTTGCGCTCGCTCAGCGGTTTCAACGCAATGAACGTAAACCCTCCATTGGTGGATCCATTGCCACCAGTAAAGGCCATCGCCTCACTTACGCCCGGATCATGCGCGATGATCAGGTTCGCCGCGTGCACCGCCTTATTCATCGCATAGAACGATGAATCCTGTGGCCCCTGCATTCCGCCCATCATCAAACCCGTATCCTGCTGTGGGAAGAAGCCCAGCGGCGAGGTCACCAGCAGGTATCCGGTCAGCACAATCGTCAGGATGAATACCACCAGCATCAGCGCCGGATGATCCAGCACCCACGTCAGCGAGCTCCGATAGCTGTCGAGCAGCGATCGGAACATCCGCTCGCTCCACATGTACATCCGCCCGTGTTCAACGCCCTCCTCCGAGCGCATCACCCGCGAGCACATCATCGGTGTCGTCGTCAGCGAGATCACCATCGACATCAGAATGGCCGTCGATAGCGTAATCGCAAACTCGCGGAACAGCCGCCCGATAATTCCGCCCATCATCAGCAGTGGGATGAACACCGCAATCAGCGAGATGCTGATCGAGAACACCGTAAACCCGATCTCCTCAGCGCCCTTCAGCGCCGCATTCATCGGCGTCATTCCGCCTTCCACGTGGCGCGAGATGTTCTCCATCACCACAATCGCATCGTCCACAACGAATCCGCTGGCAATCGCCAGCGCCATTAACGACAAGTTGTCCAGCGAAAACCCGCACAGATACATCACCGTGCAGGTGCCAATCAGCGATACCGGGACCGCCACCGCGGGCACCAGCGTCGCCGGAATATTGCGCAGGAACAGGAATACAACCAGGATGACCAGCGCAATCGAGATAATTAGTGTGAACTCAATCCCATTCACCGATGCCCGGATCGTCAGCGCATGGTCGAGGATCGTAAAGATGTGCTCCCCCGCCGGAATCGATGCCTGCAACGAGGGAAGCGCCGCCTTGATCGCGTCCACCGTCGTAATAATATTGGCGCCCGGCTGCCGATAAATCAGCAGGTTCACCGAAGGCTTGCCATTCAGATATCCCGCCTGCCGCAACGACTGCTGCGAATCGATCACATCGGCAACATCTTGCAGCCGCACCGCGCCGCCATTGTGATACCCCACAATCAATGACCTGTACGCCGCCGCTTTGGAGATCTGATCATTGGTCAGAATATCCGTGGTCCGGCTGCCGCTCGTAAGCTGTCCCTTGGCAATATCCGCGTTCTGCCCGGAGATCACCGCCTGCACCGCCGTCAGACTGATCCCGTAGCTGTTCAGCTGATTCGGATTCAGCTCGACGCGGACCGCCGGCAGGGACGCGCCCACGGCACGCACCTCGCCCACTCCTGAAATCTGCGAGATCCGCTGCTCCAGCACCGTCGACGCTTCGTCATACAGATCCTGCACATCGTAGATATTCGATTGCAGCCCGATATCCATGATCGGCGAGTCCGCCGGATTCACCAGCCGGTAGGTCGGATTCTGCGGCAGGTTCGAAGGCAAATAGGAACGCGCAGCATTAATCCCCGCCTCCACATCCCGCGCCGCCCCATTGATGTCGCGGTTCAGTTCGAACTGCAGCGTCACATTGGTGCTGCTCAGAGAGCTCGACGACGTCATCTCCGTCACGCCCGCAATATGCGCAAACTGCCGCTCCAGCGGCGTCGCAACCGACGACGCCATAATGTCCGGGCTCGCTCCCGACAACGATGCGCCAACACTGATCGTCGGAAAATCCACCTGCGGCAGCGGCGACACCGGCAGCACGCCAAACGCAATGACCCCCGCAATCGCCACCGCGATCGTCAGCAGCGTCGTCGCTACCGGTCGCTCGATGAAGACGCGTGAGGGGTTCATGCGTGCGCTCCTTCGGCCGGTCCGCCTGCTCCCGGCTCCGAATCACTCCTCTTCACCTGCCGCCCTGCAAACCACGAGCCCAGGTTGTCGAAGAAGATATAAATCACCGGCGTCGTATACAGCGTAAGCACCTGGCTGAACAGCAGCCCGCCCACCATTGCGACGCCGAGCGGCTTGCGCAATTCCGATCCAATGCCGCTTCCGAACGCCAGCGGAATACCGCTCAGCAGCGCCGCCATTGTTGTCATTAGAATCGGCCGGAAGCGCAGCAGTGACGCCTGGTAGATCGCCTCCGTAGCATCCAGCCCATGCTGGCGCTCGGCTTCCAGCGCGAAGTCCACCATCATGATGCCGTTTTTCTTCACAATGCCGATTAACAGGATGATGCCAATAATCGCGACAATATCCAGGTCGAGGTGAAACAGCTCCAGCGCCAGCAGCGCGCCGACGCCAGCCGAAGGCAGCGTCGACAAAATCGTAATCGGATGAATAAAGCTCTCATACAGCACGCCCAGCACGATATACACCGTCACCAGCGCCGCAAGGATCAGCAGCCCTTCATTCGAGAGCGAGCCCTCGAACGCCGCCGCCGTACCCTGGTAGTTTGAGACCACGCTGCTCGGCATGTCCTCCTGCTTGATCACCTTGTTGATCGCGTCCAGCGCCTCTCCCAGTGAGTACCCCGTGTTCAGGTTGAACGAGATCGTCACGGCAGGGAACTGACCCATGTGGTTGATCGAAAGTGACTCGCTGGTCGGCACAAACTTCGTGAACGCACTCAGCGGAACCGGCGTCGAAAGCGCCGCGCTGCTGCTGCTCGAACCCGACCCGCCCCCACCACCGCCCCCACCCGACGACCCATTGCTCGACGAACTCGCCCGCGTCGTTCCGCTCAACGAGGTCGTTGCGCTCGACGACGTACCCGTACTCGTGCTCGTGTTCGAAAGCACCGTCTGGTTCGTCCCCGCCGTCGATGCCTTCGACAACGCGGAGCTCGAATTCACTGTCGCCGTCGCCGGCGTAGAAGCCGTGTTCCCAGAAGACAGCGCCGACGTCGCCGAAGTCGTCGAGCCCACACCATTCGTCTGCGAAGCCGTCAGCAGCGGCTTGCTCGCCGCCCCCGAAGAATTACCCGCCCCCGCCGACGATCCCTGCGTATTCGATCCACCCGCCGCCACCGTCCCCGTCGTCGACGACTGCACATAGATGTCGCTCAGCATGTGCGGATCCAGTTGGAACTTCGGGTCCGTCTCCAGAATCACGTGATACTGATTCAGCTGCGTGTACATCGTGTTGACCTGCCGCTGCCCGAACGCGTCATACAGCGTGTTGTCGACCGTCGATGGCGTCACCCCAAATCGCGAAGCCGTCGCGCGATCGATCTGCACCTCTTCCGCCGCCGCGCCCAGCTGCTGGTCCGTCACCACGTCCGCTAGCTGTGGCAGTGTCTTCAACTTGTCCACCAGCTTCTTCGCAACGCTGTTCAGCTCCGCCTGGTTCGGGTCTTCCAGCGTGTACTGATACTCCGTGCGGCTCACCATGTCATCGACGGTCAGATCCTGCACGGGCTGCATGTACAGCTTGATGCCGGGAACCTTCTCCAGCTTCGGCGCCAGCCGGTCGATCACCGCGGTTGCCGATAGTCCTCGATCCGCCAACGGCTTCAGGTCAATCTCAATGCGCCCACTGTTCAGCGTGGTGTTCGTTCCATCCGCGCCAATAAACGACGAAATCCCCGCCACCGCAGGGTCCGCCAGCAGCACCCTCGCAATGTCCTGTTGCCGCTTCTCCATCTCCGTAAACGAGATCGATGGTGACGCCTGCGTAATCCCCTGGATGATGCCCGTATCCTGCGTCGGGAAGAAACCCTTCGGTATATCGATATACAGCAGCACCGTCAGCACCAGCGTCGCGACCGCCACCAGCAGCGTAATCGTCTGGTACCGCAGCACCCAGCGCAGCGTCCGTCCATAGAACGCAATGATGTCCTCGAACACCTTCTCGCTCTTGTGATAGAACCATCCCTGCTGGCTCTCCGGTGTGTGCTTCAGAATGCGCGCGGACATCATCGGCGTCAGCGTCAGCGACACGACCGCCGAGAAGATAATGGTCACCGCCAGCGTCACCGCAAACTGCCGGAACAACCGCCCCGCCACATCCCCCATGAACAGCAGCGGAATCAGCACGGCAATCAACGAAACAGTCAGCGAAAGAATCGTGAACCCGATCTGCTCCGCGCCAATCAGCGCGGCCTCCATCGGGGCCATGCCTTCCTCGATGTAGCGCGAGATGTTTTCGATCATCACGATGGCGTCGTCCACCACGAAGCCCGTGGAGATCGTCAGCGCCATCATCGTTAAATTGTTCAGGCTGTACCCCGCCAGGTACATCACACCCAGCGTTCCAATCAGCGATAGCGGGATCGCGACCGTCGGTATGATCGTCGCCGACAAGCTGCGCAGGAACAGAAAGATCACCAGGATCACCAGCGCGATCACCAGCATCAGCTCAAACTCAACGTCACTCACCGACGCTCGAATGTCCGTAGTCCGGTCCGTGATGATCTTCACATGCACCGACTTCGGTAGCGTCGACTCCAGCTGCGGCAGAATCTTCTCGATCGTGTCCACCACCGCGATCGTGTTCGCGCCCGGCTGGCGTTGGATATTCAGAATCACCGCCGGCGTCCCATCGCTCCACGCCGCCAGTTTGTTGTTCTCCACCCCATCCACAATGTGCGCGATATCGGTAAGCATCACCGGCGCGCCGTTCCTGTACGCCACCACCACCGACTTGTAATCCGCGCTGCTCTGCAACTGGTCGTTGGCGTTGATTGTGAAATCCTGCGACGGCCCGTCGAAGTTGCCCTTCGCTGAATCCAGGCTGTTCGCCGTCAGCGCATTGCGCACGTCTTCCAGGTTGATGCCATACGACGCCAGCGCCGTCGGGTTCACCTGGATCCGCACCGCCGGCTTTTCCCCGCCGCTGATGCTCACCAACCCCACGCCCGCCACCTGCGAGATCTTCGGCGAAAGCTGCGTGTCCGCCACGTCTTCCACCTTCGACAGCGACATCGTCGAAGACTCCAGCGCCAGCGTCAGCACCGGCGCATCCGCCGGGTTCGATTTGCTGTACACCGGTGGCGCAGGCAGATCGGCCGGCAGAAAACTCTGCCCCGCATTGATCGCCGCCTGCACCTCCTGCTCGGCGATATCAATGTTCAGGCTCAGCTGAAACTGCATCACGATGATCGACGATCCGCCCGAGCTGATCGACGTCATCTGGCTCAGCCCCGCCACCTGCCCAAACTGCCGCTCCAGCGGCGCCGTCACCGCCGACGCCACCACATCCGGACTAGCCCCCGGATAGAACGTCACCACCTGGATCGTCGGGTAGTCCACCTCTGGCAGCGCCGACACCGGCAGCTGAAAGTAAGCAACGCCTCCCGCCAGGAAGATAGCCGCCATCAGCAGTGCCGTCGCAACCGGCCGCAGAATAAATGGGCGTGAAGGACTCATCGAGTTGTGCTACCGCCAGTTGTGCTGCCGCCCGAAGATGCACCCATACCCGTCGACACTTTGCTCGACGCAGCCTTGATCTGGTGTATCTGCACCTTCGCTCCATCCTCCAGCCGATCGAACCCGCTGGTCGCCAACTCCACGCCCGCACCCACGCCGCTCACCGCCGTCACCATATCGTTCCCCGTAACCGTCTGGATCGACTGCACCTTCACCGTGTTGTTCGAGTTCACGATGTACACAAACGGCGCCGTGCCGTTGTACTGCACCGCCGCCGTCGGCACCAGCGTCGCATTCGTCAGCGTCTTCACCAGCAGCCGGGCATTCACAAACTGGTTCGGAAACAGTTGCGTGTTCCGGTTCGGGAAGCTTGCCCGGAACTTCACCGTCCCCGTCGTCGTGTCAATTTCATTGTCCAGCGACGTCAGCTTGCCACTCTCCAGAATCTTGTCGTCCTCGCGATCGAACGCATCCACATCCATCACATGGCTGCCCTTCAGCTGCGCCTGCACCTGTGGCAGATCGTCCTCGCTCACATTGAAGACCACCGTAATCGGCTGCAACTGCGTAATCACAACCAGTGTCGAGCTGCTGCCCGAAAACACCGTATTCCCCGGATCCACCAGCCGTAATCCCACCCGCCCATTGATCGGCGAAACAATATGGCAGTAGCTCAACTGCACCTTGTCGTAGTCCACCGTGCCCTGGTCGGTCTTCACCGATCCCTCATCCTGCATCACCAGCTTCTCCTGGTCATCCAGAATCTGTTTGGCAATCGCATTGCGCGCATACGCCGTCTGATAGCGCGTCAAATCCATCTGCGCCTCGGCCAGCAATCCCTGGTCGTGCTGCAGCGTTCCTTCGGCCTCGGCCAGCGTCGCCTCAGACGGCCGCGGATCAATATCCACCAGCGGATCGCCCTTGCGCACCAGCTGCCCCTCGCGGTAGTGCACCGACATCACCACCCCCGTGATCTGGCTATAGAGCGTAATCGTCGAGATCGGCGTCACCGTTCCCAGCGCCTCGACATACTCATTAATACTGCCCGTCGCCGACTTGCCCGCCGTAATCGCTGCCGGCCCATTCTGTCCGCGCCCCCGGCCCGCCGCCGCGCCACTACCCGCCGCCGGCTTCGTGAAGTAATACACCAGGATCACTGCCAGCAGCGCCGCCACAATGATCAGCAGCCACGCCGCCGCGTGCGACTTCTTCTCCACCACCACCTCGGTAGAGTTGCGCTCTTCAAACGCCGCCCCGGTATCCCCACTGTGCGCCTTGAACGACTGGCCCAGATTCTCACCGTGCGGTCGCGTGTCCCGGCCATCTTCCTGAGCCATGCTTGTCCTCTTCGCTTAATCGGTCTTAGTCTTGATATTTCAATGTTGGTCGCGAACTCGCGACAATGGATTCTTTACTTCTATGGATGGTTTAACGGCAAAAAAAGTTTCGATTACCCGGCACAGCTCATCCTAAGCTCCGGCGACCCACAGCTAACCACGTAAAATCTGCGAGAAAGCACGCCAAATATCGTTATGCGACGACTTCGCACCAGCCGCAAGGTGTGGTCGCTCTGATTATCTGTTAGCGTTGGCAGCGGTGCCAACTTTTCGCCTCGAGCCGGCCTCCTAGGCCTGGCCCATCCCCACCGCAACAGGCCCCCAAGGAAGCAAAATCTCATGCCAACCCTCACCACCCTCCACCTCACCCTCGACGGCCCTGTCGCCACCATCACCCTCAATCGCCCCGAGGTCCTCCACGCCCTCAACAGCACCATGTTCGACGAGCTGGAGCACCTCTTCACCACCCTGGCCGCCGATCCCGCCATCCGCGTCCTGGTCCTCACCGGCAGCGGTGAACGAGCCTTCGCCGCCGGCGCCGACATCCGCGCCCTCGCCGAAA
>JBAVDD010000090.1:0-7169 GCA_049587035.1 Acidobacteriaceae bacterium
ATCCAGCTCCTTGTACCCAGTCTCCATGATTTCAGCTGGTACAAATCAAGTCGGGCCGATCATCAACAGGAAAGTACCGACGCTTGAACATGACCCATCCTGCCGTCACAGCTGCCCAGGTCCGACCTGGCCGGGCTAATGCAACACAGTCCCGTCACTTGCCGATAATCTTCACAACTGCATTGTCTGGTGCACTCCATGCGGTTGCACCTCCATGGGTTAATTGGTGCTTTGCCTGGTCCCAATGAAGCGTGGTGATGGAACTCTTTCCCTTTTCATATGCGTAGGAGGTGCCGTCATCAGAGAAGAGCGTGAAGGTGGCGTCCGCTCCGGGGTAGACACGGACCGATGCAATTGACTGGGTGTCCTTGGTGCTTTCAATCGCAGACCCGAGAGGCACGATGGAGCCGGCGCGGACGAAGAGCGGAATGGTGTCGATGGGAGCAGCGACCGTGACCGTCCGGCCGCCCTTCAGTCGCTCGTTAGTCCAGTAGTTGTACCAGTCGCATCCAGCGGGCAGATAGACTTCGCGATGCGTCGCCCCCTGATTGGTGACGGGCGCGACGAGGAAGGCGGGACCGAACATATATTCATCGGGGATGTCGATTGCTCGAGGATCGTTAGGGAAGTCCATGAACAGGGCGCGCATGAAGGGGGCGCCGGTTTTGTACGTGCTATAGCCCAGGGAGTACGTGTAGGGCAGGAGCTGGTAGCGGAGGCGAAGGTACTTGGAGAGGATCACCTCGGCCTGCTTGCCGTAGGCCCAGACCTCGTTGTGCTCTCGCTCTCCGTGAGCGCGCATGACGGGCTGGAAGGTGCCCCACTGGAACCAGCGCACGAATAGTTCGGGGTAGTCAGCGTAGTTGCCGATGTTGGCGCGCGCGTCGGAGCCGTCGATCAAGGGCGGGTGAAGGGGTTGGTAGTTCGCGGGGATCGCTGGCGAGAAGAAGCCAGCGATGTCAGTGTCCCAATAGGGCATGCCGCTTGCGGTGAAATCGAGGCCTGCGGGGATGGAGCGCTTGAGCATATCCCAAGTGGATTGAATATCGCTGGACCAGAATACGGTTCCGTTACGCTGCGCGCCAAGATAGGCGGCGCGCGCAAGGATCATGACGCGGCGGCTATCGCCGAAGTCGCGGCGAAAGCCTTCATACACCGATGCTGTGTGGAACAGGGGGTAGACGTTATAGAAGCGAGCGCCGGAGCCGATGGAGAAGAAGTCGTGCTCGGGATCGATGTCTGGTTCCGTCTCGTCGAGCCAGAGGTAATCGAAGTGGTCGGGCCTGATGTAGCGGTCCCTGATTTCGTCCCACCACCATCGTGCGGCTGCGGGGTTGGTGGTGTCGATGTTGGGGCCGATGACATCGGCGAAGCCTCCGAAGTCGGGAGTGCCGTCTGCTTTACGAACGAGCCAACCCTTGTCGCGCAACATGTCATAGAACTGCGTTCCGGGAGCGAAGTGCGGCCAGACGCTGAGCAGGGTCTTGAATCCCATGGAATGAAGCTTGTCGTTCATTGCGGCGGGATCGGGCCAGCGGGCGGGGTCGAGATCGAGCTGGCCCTGCCTGGTCATGTTGAGGAAGTCGACGACCAGGACATCCTCGGGGAGATGGCGTCGGCGATAACCTTCGGCGACGGCCATGAGTTGGTCCTGCGTGGGGTAAATGGCCTTGCTCTGGATGAAGCCATAAATGGCCTTGGGCAGCATATGGGTGATGCCCGTGAGCTGGCGGTAGCCACCGTAGATTTCGTCTGTGGTGTTCCCTGCGATGACGAAGAACGAAACGCGGTCACCGACCTCAGACGACCATACGTTCTGCTGATTGAATCCGAGATCGATCCTAGTCTTGGAAGGATTGTCCCAGATCAAACCGTAGCCGCGGCTGGAGACCATAAATGGAACACACACCTCCTCGCCGCCGATGGCTGTGTAGTTATGCCAGCAGTCGATGCGGTGGTCGCGGAGGTCGAGGAAGCCCTGCTGGTGTTGGCCGAGGCCATAGTAGTGCTCGCCCGCGGGCGAATCGAAAGTGGCCGAGACGCGGTCGCCGGGGTCGTCGCTTATGCCGGCAGGAGGCGGGGGTTCGATTGGCTTGTTAGGGGACATGGACCAGTGGCGCATAGTGAGGAGTGGTTTCCCCTCGGACGTGGTGACAGTGATGGTGTCGTTGTGAAGGCTGTCGTTGGGGTGGTTGCCGAAGTAATGGTCTCGCAGGGCCTGATTCACCTTGTCGAGTGGCATGTGCTGAGGTGGCGGCTGGTTGTCCGGAGAGACATGCACCACAAGCCGCTTGGAGCGATAGACGTCGTTGCCCTCAGCGTCTCGATCATGCGTCCAGCCGGTCATCGAGGGGGTGTCGATGACACCATATCCGGGGACAGCGGTCGCGCTTGCCTTGTTTGTGCTGAGCGTGACGCGAACGATGTTGGACGCATAGGGCTCGAGGACGATCGTCCTGTGGTCGCGATGGAGTGTAAAGGAGGTGTCCTGCGCCCGCATTGAGACGCCTGCCGAGACCATACAACCAAGCATCAGCAGCGTTGCAACTCTACTGGCTACAGCCGTACGATTGAACGCGCTGCGAGCCGTTGTCACTGCGGTGAAGTCATTAAAGCGGACGGAGGGTTGCAGGGAGTTGCGCATATGTCTCTCACCAGATAACGTTTTCAGGATTGGGTGTTTGTTTTGCTATTGCGCTCGCGTTGGGGAATTGTATGGAGTTGGTTGTTGGGATGTCAAAGGACGGTTGCGTCCAACTGCACAGGAGGATGGGAGCGAAGATTACAATTCAACGCGTCCTGTCGGCGACGTGCGGGCGATAACGAAATCGTTTTCGAGGATCATCATGCGAGCGAGAAGCAAATCAATGCTGGTGGCTGGCGCATTTGCGCTATCGATGGGGCTGGTCACTACGGACGCTCTGTGTGCGCAGGGTCAGACGGCGGATCCTTTTGCGCCTTCGGTGCACTCACGATTCGCTGGCGGAACGGAGAAAGCGGGGCCAGAGTCTTTGGATTATCAAAGGGTGCAGCGGCGCCTGGCGCAGGGATGGAATACGTGGGACGTCCATAGTGTGGCAACGCAGGTGTTACTGCCCGAGGGGTTGGCCATCCACGTTGGCCTGAAGCACAACACAACAGAGTCTGGCGACGCATTCCTGCAGGACATGTTGATCGGCAGATTGACGCCGGGTACCGAACAAGTGTTGCCAGGGCCGCATGCATGGGACGGAAGCTACACCGATCTGCGGGTTTCCTGGAAGGAAAGTTTCTGGCGCATCCAGACGGCTCATGATGGAGACGGCCTGGTGATGCTTGTAACCCCGCTCCCGTCCAGACGCGCCTCGGCTCTGCCACCGAGTGTCGTGTTCTCCGTGGACTTTCTGTGGAACCGGCCGGGTTGGGCAATGAAGCATCCGGACTTCATTGAGACGCATAGCGGATCGAGTTCGATATCGATCTACTGCACGTGCGCGAGCGGGCCAGCGGAAGCTGCGAGTGACCTTGTCGACGTTCCTGTTGGCGGGCCATACTTCTCGGCTGATTTGATACGGCCTGTGGGCATCAGTACGGGACGACGTCGGACGGTCGATGAGATCGAAGCAGTTATCGCACGACAGAAACGCGTCTATCAACAAGCGATTGCGGCGGCTGGCCAGAATGGACCGATCGTCGATGCCATTGAGACAACTCTTGGCTGGGACACAATCTATGAGCCGAGTGGTCATCGCGTTGTCTCACCGGTTAGCAGGGTGTGGAGTACGGAGTGGGGTGGGTATGTGATCTTCGACTGGGATACCTTCTTCGCCGCGACGATGGCCTCGATTGGAGACAAGGACCTGGCGTATGCAAATGCGATTGAGACGCTGCGCGAGTCGACTGCGCAGGGGTTTGTGCCGAACTATGCGCGAGCCGGCGGATGGAAGAGTGTGGATCGGTCAGAACCGCCGGTCGGTTCGATTACGGTGCTTGGCCTTTATGAGAAGTTCCATGATCGGTGGTTTCTTGAGGAGACATACAAACCCTTGTTGTCGTGGAATCGATGGTGGGCTGCTCATCGCGATATCGATGGATATTTGACGTGGGGCAGCGACGGAGAGAATAAGCCAGCGAACCTGGACGATTCGTCCGGAGGCACGCGCCAGGGAGCCATCCTGGAATCGGGCCTGGATAACAGCCCGATGTACGATATGGCGACGTATGATCCGAAGACCCATCTGCTGGAGTTCGCAGATGTAGGCTTGATGAGCATGTATATTGCCGATTGCGATGCGCTGGCGGCGATCGCGGATGATCTTGGCAACACTGCAGACGCGAGGGAGCTTCGTCAACGGAGTGTGCGCTACAGAGCAAAGCTGCAAACGCTTTGGAGTGAGCCTGCTGGAATCTTCCTGAACAAAGACCTGCATACCGGGCAGTTCAGCGTGCGACTCTCGCCTACAAATTTCTATCCGATGCTGGCGAAGGCGGCAACGCCTGAACAAGCGCATAAGATGATCGAAAAGCACTTGCTGAATCCCAAAGAGTTCTGGGGCGAGTGGGTGATTCCTTCGATTGCCCGCGACGATCCGGCGTTTCCAGATCAAAACTATTGGAGAGGGCGGATCTGGGGTCCGATGAACTACCTGGTTTACCTGGGGTTACGCAACTACGACGATCCGACCGTACGCAGGGAGTTCGCAGACAAGTCGTATCGTCTGTTCCTGCAGGAGTGGACTGCGAAGCGCCATGTGCATGAGAACTATAACGCGATCAAAGGCACGGGAGATGATGTCTTGAACAGCGACCGGTTTTATCACTGGGGCGCGCTGCTTGGATACGTGGAGTACATGGAGCATAACCACACACAGCAAGTTAGCGACGGAAACGCGCAGCCTTAGCGGCTAAGGATGGCTGCCGCGTGAGGCAGCTTTACGAGTCTTGTGGTCAGGTGATAGAGTCACGAACGAAAGAAAACGCTTACCACGAGCGTGATTCTAGCGTTTGCGCTCAAAGTATACGGTGAGGGATTTATGAATCGTACCAGCCGCAGAAGTTTTCTAAAAAAGAGCACATCCATCGCGGTTGCTTCCGCGGCAACGAGACACTTTCGTGCATTCGCCCAGGCTACAGCGCCTGTTTCTCGAGCTACGGTGTTGTCGCAGTTTGGCTATGCCGATGTGCAGTTGCTCGATGGACCAATGCTTCAACAGTTTCGCAATAATCATCAGCTGTTTCTTGCTCTGAACGATGACAGCCTGCTGAAGCCGTTTCGGCAGCTGGCAGGCATGCCGGCACCAGGCGAAGATATGGGCGGATGGTACTCGCCGTCGAGTCAGTTTGACCCTCCAAAGGATATGACGGGGTACATTCCCGGCCACAGCTTCGGGCAGTACCTATCGGGGTTAGCGCGCGCGTACGCGGTTACCGGTGACAAGGCAACGCAGGCGAAAGTGCAGGGGCTTGTAAAGGGTTTTGCGGCTACGGTGACGACCAAGTTCTATCAGGGATACTGCCTGCCTGCGTATACGTTCGACAAGACGAACTGCGGTCTAATCGATGCGCATGAGTTCGCGGGCGACCCGAATGCGTTTGCGGTGCTGGATAAGGCGACCGACGCGGTGCTGCCGTGGCTTCCTGCCAAGGCCCTGAACCGCGAAGAGATGAGAGCTCGGCCGCACCCGAACATCGCCTACACCTGGGATGAGACTTATACGCTACCGGAGAACTTCTACCTAGCTTACAAGCGCGGGGCTGGCGCCAGATATCATGTGCTTGCCACGCGGTTTCTGGAGGACGACACGTACTTTGGCCCACTGTCGGAGGGGAAGAACGTGTTGCCCGGAAAGCATGCGTACAGCCATGTGAATGCGCTTTGCTCGGCGATGCAGTCGTACCTGATGGATGGCAGCGAGAAGCATCTGCGGGCCGCTCGCAATGGATTTGAGTTTGTGCGGCAGCAAAGCTTTGCTACCGGTGGATGGGGACCCAACGAGGGTTTCCAGATGCCCGGAACCGATGATCTGGCGAATACACTGCACACCTCCCACAGTAGCTTTGAGACACCGTGCGGAGCGTATGGTCACTTCAAGATCACGCGTTACATGATGCGTGTGACAGGAGACAGCACCTTCGGGGATAGCATGGAGACGGTGCTGTACAACACCATTCTTGGGGCGCGGCCGATCCGGCCGGATGGCGTGAGCTTCTACTATTCGGACTACAACATGGATGCGGTGAAGGTGAACTACGAGGAAAAATGGCCGTGCTGCTCCGGAACGTTTCCGCAGTTGACTGCGGATTACGGGATCAGCTCGTACTTCCATGATCCGCAGGGCGTGTTTGTGAATCTGTATGTGCCGTCGCGCGTGAGCTGGAGGCAGGGCGGGGCGCTTGTGTCGATGACCCAGGAGACGCATTACCCGGATGCGAATGAGACCTCACTACACTTGAAGATGGATCGCGCAGCGGAGTTCACAGTCGCACTGCGGGTTCCCTCATGGGTGGGGCCGCACACGACGATCAAAGTCAATGGCCGGGCAACCGATGTTACGGTGCAGCCAGGAACGTGGGCGAAGTTGCGCCGCACATGGAAGAACGGAGATCGTGTGGAACTGGCGCTGGACATGCCGCTGCGTCTGGTTCCGCTGGATGCGGGGCATCCGAAGCTGGTAGCGCTGATGCGCGGGCCGGTAGCGCTGTTTGCGATTGAGCCGGGAGCTGCGAAGTTTACGCCAGGCCAGATGCTTGCCGCTGAACGAAAGGGTGCGTCCTCGGACTGGGAGGTTGCAAGTGACTCGGGGAAGATCCTGATGAGGCCGTTCCCCGCGATTACTACCGAACGCTACCGGCTCTATCAGCAGGTGTGAACTAGCAAGTCGCGCCAGGAAAACTGAGTTGGGATCGATGCATTCGATTCCAACTCAGTTTCACTTAAGCGCAGCTGGTTCGTCAGGGGGGAGTGAGGTAAGCGTGGGCGACAATATATTGCAATCGAGTGTACATCTGTGGGCTATCGAGAAAGCAAATGGCCTCGACAACGGTGAGTTGTCGAGGCCATCTGCTGTTGGAGTATGGGTTGAGTTAGAAGCTGGCGCGCAGGTGAAGCTGAAGGCTGCGCGGGGGTAACTGGCCGGTGGCGTGGCCGAATGAGCCACTCGAAAGATCCGAGCTGACACCCGTCAGATTGC
>JBAVDD010000091.1:0-10063 GCA_049587035.1 Acidobacteriaceae bacterium
ACTACGGGCTATCTGACAGGCGACACCAATTCAGTGGACGAGCAAACATGTTTGCTGGCGGCGCGGCAGGGAATCAGCTACGCTGCGGCGGCAATCGACTGGGACAATGGCATCAATGGCCTGAACAGCGATTTAGGCACCGTTCCACGTTTCGGCGATCAGGAGATCAATACGCCGAAGATCGATTGGCAGGTTAATAGCAAGGAGCACGTCAGCCTCCTTTACCATCGGTTGCGTTGGGATTCTCCGGGCGGTGTGCAGACCTCGGCCACGAACGATTATGGCGTGGACACCTGGGGCAACGACTTTGTGAAGCTGGACTACGGCGTGGCTAAGCTGACCAGCCTGCTTTCGTCCAGTATCAGCAATGAGCTGCTGTATCAGTATTCTCGCGAGCTGGATGATGAGAGTCAGCAGCCGTATAGCGCCTATACGAAGGCGAATCTTGTGGGGCCGGGCGGCAATGTGCCCGAAGTGGCGCTGGATACAAGCGTGTTTGGCAACTTCGGGTCTCCGTACTACTCCTATCGCAAGGCGCTACCGGATGAGCGCAAGTGGCAGGTTGGCGACGTGCTGCACTATAACCGCGGCAATCACAACTTCGCTTTCGGCGGAGACGCGCTGCACAACTTCGACCTGGTCAACAATACGTATGAGAGCAATGGTGAGTTTGCTTACAGCTATCTCGGCAATTACTTCAACGACTTGATCAATAAGGGCAATGGCCTAAGCACGTCGACCTGCGGTACTTCGACGTCGCAGACCGCTAGTGCCACTACGACGGCAGCGCAGGCCGTAGGCGACCTACCCTGCTTTGCTAACTTCTACCAGGGCTTCGGGAATCCGGTCTTCGCGATCGGCACGCTGGACTGGAGCGGATTCGCACAGGACAACTGGAAGGTATCGCCGCGGCTTACGCTGGAGCTTGGCGTACGCTACGACTACGAGGCTCTGCCTTCGCCGGCGTCCAACCTGACTACTGCGGCCACCGGCTTCACACCCTATGCTCAACTGACTAATCACCCGAGCGACAAGAACAACATCGGGCTGCGCATGGGCTTCTCATACGATGTCTTCGGAAACGGGAAGACGGTCGCACGAGGCGGATACGGCATATTCTATGGACGTATCAACAATGGCACGCTGGAGAGCGTGTTGCTGGATACGGGCAGCCCGAACGGCCAATATACGACCGACATCAAGCCGTCGTATGCAGGTGCACCGATCTTACCGAACCTTGTCGCAACGGGAGCGGCTCCGACGCCAAGCTCGTACTTCCTGGCGAAGAATCTACAGAACCCGATGGTTCATGAGTTCGATCTGATCGTGCAGCAGCAGCTGGGAAGAGGGACGGTGTTCTCGGTGAGCTATCTGGGAGCGTTGGGGCATGAGCTGCCGAACTTCCTCGACCTGAACCTCGACCCTACCACCGTGACTCCGTACACGATCACGCTTGCTCCGTATACCACCGGTGGCTCGCTTGGTCCGGCTGCGAAGCTGGGGACGACCTTTACGGTGCCCACCTATACCAAGTATGGCAATACGGCCCTGTTTGGGCCGCAGGCTACGAATTTCCAGAACATCACGGAACTCACCAGCAACATCAATTCGAGCTATAACGCCTTTGTGGCCGAGATCCAGAACCGTACCATCCACAGCCTGGAATTCGACTTCAACTACACCTGGTCGCATGCGCTGGACTACAACCAGAATGCAACGACCACTACTTCGGGAAATGGCTGGTATGACCCGTACTCCAATCCGCAGATCAACTATGGCAACTCGAGCTACAACGTTCCGAACCGGTTCGTTGGATACGCGCTTTATAGTTTGCCGACGATTCAATCGGGCAACTGGTATTCCTATCTGACCAATGGATGGAAGGTGGATACGTCCTTCCAGATGCAGAATGGATTGCCCTACAGCGCGAATGCAACCAACTATGTTGGGAACGCTATTGTGTCGGATTGGAATGGTTCGGGTGGCCTGTCTATCGTTCCGGGACTGGGTATCAACACCTACAAGACGCCGCGTAAGATTGTGGACGATATCCGTCTCGAAAAGGACTTCAGGTTCCACGACAAGTACAACCTGGAATTCTTCGCGAACGTCTTCAACGTCGCCGGCCATCAGAATATCGATGGGGTCGGAACCACAGCGTACAAGCTGAGCGGTAGCGGCACTTCAGGTTTTGCTACTTTCCAGGCTCCTACCTGGCAGGTGCCGACGAGCAGCAACAACAGCGGCTTCCTTCTTACTCCGCGTGAGATAGAGATCGCCACACGACTTAGTTTCTAAGTTAGTCAGAATGAATGGATGCAGGGCGATGGCTTCGGTCATCGCCCTGTTTCTTGTGCAGAAACGTTCACGGGACAGAAGTTCTGGGCGAAAAGTGAGTAATCGTTGCTGTTTACCGTCCTGACATGATGTACAGTCATAGTATTCACAGACCTTGTACTTGAGCTAAGCAGTCCGATGCGCCTCCCAGCGGATGGGCAGTTCTGCTTTCAGACAAGAGTCCGCACCGATATCAGGGCCAACGCTACGGTTTGTACCAGCGGCCAGATGTATTCACCTCCAGGAGAGTCAGTTATATGCGGAAACTTCTATCAGTTCTGTTGTTCTGTTGCTTCGTTACGGTCGGGGTTACGGCGGGGGCGCAGCAGACGCTCGGATCGCTGAATGGAACAGTGCTCGATGCCTCGGGGGCGGCGGTTCCGGGATCGACGGTGACGGCCACGGATGCATCGATTGGCGTGGCGCGCACGACCAAGGCCCAGGGGAATGGGTTCTTCCAGATATTCAACCTGCCGGTGGGCACGTATACGGTGAAGGCGACGCACGATGGGTTCGACACGATCGAGATCGCAGGCATCGAGGTGCAGGAGGCGAGCGCGAAGACGGTGAACCTGACGCTGAAGGTCGGCGAGGTTGCGCAGTCGGTGACAGTGACGGCGACGCCGCTGCTGAATGCGACCGACGACACGAATGGCTATACGCTGGACAAGCAACAGATTGAGCTGGCACCGTCGGCGACTGGCAGCATTACCGGGCTAGCCGCACTTAGCCCTGGCGTGAGCGTGGAGCTGCTGAGCAACCTGGATTCGAACTCCGGCATTGGTAACCAGCCGATCTGGGCCAATGGACAGCGCGATACGTCGAATACCTTTCAGGTGAACGGCGTGGATGCGACGAACCTGTTCAACGGCAAGAGCTCGAGCGGCTCGAACTCGCAGAGGTATGCGTTCAATATCGGACAGAGCGCATCGGTGGGTGGCGCGGCGGGCATTGGCACCTCGGTGTACGGCTCGAACGGCAACAGCCTGCCTTCTCCTCCTCCCGAGTTCTTGCAGGAGTTGCGCGTGAACACGTCGATGTATGACGCGCAGCAGGGAGCAACGAGCGGTGCGCAGATCGACGCAAACACGGCGGGCGGAACGAACAACTTTCATGGCCAGCTGTATGGATCACTCGCGAACAACTCGCTGAATGCTGCGCCGTACTTCTTCAAGCAGGATTACCTGCTGACGGCAAACCAGGGCATTGGCGCCTTCCCTGAGTCGCTGGCGAATCCTTCGCTGCATCGCTGGACGACCGGTTTCACCGTTGGCGGCCCGATCATCAAGGACAAGCTGTTCTTCTTCGTCGCATATCAGCACCGCTATAACAGCGATCAGGCGACGGGCATCTCGCAGATGACGGTTCCGTCTGGTTTGACGGACGACCGCTCGACGGCGGGCCTGGATGCAGCGGCGGTTTCGTGGCAGGGTGGGACGGGGACCTTTACCGGCACGATCAGCCCGATTGCCGCGGCACTGATGAACGCGAAGTTGCCCAACGGACAATACCTGATCCCTTCCGCTCAAACGAACCAGGGATACTTGTATGGTGTTCCCAACGTGACGCTGTTTGGCACGTCAAGGCTGACGGCTGACCAGGTGGTTGCAGACGTCGATTACGACGTGACCAAGACGGATCGTCTCTCAGCGAAGTACTACTACCAGAACGACCCAGTGACAAAGCCTTATGGAATCTCGCAGACGGGCGGATTCCCGATGACGCAGAACAATGGCTCGCAGGTGTTTGCGTTGGATAACACCATCACGATTGGGTCGAGGATCAACTGGGAGCAGCGGCTCGGGTTTGACCGGATGCTTTCCTACAGCTACTACAACCAGACGCTGCCAGGAGATGCGACGCTGGGCTTGAATTATGGGATCGGCACTGGATTCCCCGGTTATGCGCCGAACGCGTTGCCCGGTTTGGATCTCGCGGAGTTTGCGACCAAGAGCACGTTCTCGCCGAGCCTCTCGGTTGGACCCTACAGCGCGTTTGTCGACCTGGGCTACTACCAGAACCGCATCAACCCCTCGACCAACGTCATCTTCTCGATTGGCAAGCACACGATCGTAGCGGGTGGTGGCTTCAGCTACACGCAGCTGGACATCGAGAACAACCGCGCCGGCCATTCCGAGGTCAAGACGAAGACGTTCGAGAGCTTCCTGGAAGGCTCAGTGCAGAGCTCGAATGATCTGCAGTCAGTCGGAACGACGAGCGCACGGAACAACTCGGATCGCTACTACCGTTCCAATGAGATTGCCGGCTACGTGCAGGACAAGTGGCAGGCGATGCCGAACCTCAGCATCACGGCCGGTGTTCGCTATGACTATCATGGCGGGTTGACCGAGAAGTATGGCAACATGTTCAACTTCGATCCGAGCCTCTACAGCGTGACGGGAACGGTCGCTTCGGGCTTCAATGTTCAGAACGCAGGCTTCGTGATCGCGGGTAACAACAAGTACAACCCAACGCCGGGGACCAGCGACTCGACGTTAAGCGGCCGGCAGTGGGGCATATCTCCCCGCGTCGGGTTTGCGTACTCGCCGAAGAAGTTTGGCGGCAAGGTCGTCATCAACGGCGGCGCGGGCATGTACTACGATCGCGGCGAGTTGTTTACGTACCTGTCGCAGCCAGCGGGCAGCGGCAACGGTGGTCCGTTCGGTGTGACCGAGTCGGCTCCATTGGCGAGCTACGTCACGGGCAATGGCAAGTCGCTGACTAATCCGCTGGGAACGGCGCTGACGCCACCCTGCGCGCCGGGATCGACCACCTGCACGCCCCCGGGCGGTACCTACAGTGCACCGAGCTCCGATCCCTCGACGATTACGTCTGCGTTGCAGACCGTTCTGGGTATAGGGCCAACGGCGTCATATGGCTACTCGGGTGTGACGGATCCCGATTATGGGCAGAATTGCAGCGGCGTCGACAACCAGGAAGGTTACACGGATTGCCCGGATGCGCTGAACTTTGGAGCGTATGACAAGAACAACGTTCTGCCTTACACCATCAATTACGCGCTGAATGTGCAGTGGCAGCCGACCAATGACGTGGCGATCACCATTGGCTATAGCGGCAACCGTGGTCGGCATGCTGTCATTCCGATTCCGTTCAACGAGCCAGGTATTGCCACTGCGAGTAACCCGATCCACGGCGAGACGGACACCTATGGTTTCGAGGTGCTGAACGCGAATTCCGAGAGCGATGGGTACGACTATGATCCGATCGCGAGCGAGCCGTGGAACTCGGAAGACGGCGGCAATGCGGATTTCCGCACTCCTTACATTGGGTTCAGCCCGAACGCTGCTCTGTTCAAGACGGTGGGCGTGTCCGCCTACGACTCGCTGCAGGTGCACGTGGAGAAGCGGATGTCGCATCACTTCCTGGCAGGCGTGAGCTACACGTGGGGCCATGCGCTGGACGAACAGAGCGATATCGGTCTGTTCTTCACGGGCGACAACCCGAACAAACTGCGCGACTCGTATGCTTCGTCGGACTTTGATCGGACGCACACGACGACCGCAAACTTCCAGGTGACGGTGCCGAATGCGGCTCGTGCGCATTCTGTGCTTGCATACTTTACGAATGATTGGAGCCTGACGGGGCTGGGCATTCTACAGAGCGGCGAGCCGTACTCACTGTACGAGTTCTATGGTGCGGTCGGCAGCGCGTTCTTCGGTGACTATCCGACACTGATGAACCCGGTGCTTCCGGTCAAGAACCCCAAGTTGGCGAAGACGAGTGGACTGACCGGTAACCCCGGCGATCGTCGCGGGCCGGGCGGCAATTACATTCCAACCGTTGATCCGAGCCAGATTGCGATCAACTACATCGCGCCGGGTACTCTTGGCGTGCCGACAGCGGCGATGGGAAATCCTACCGACCCAGTCGACATCTACGAGACGAATTTTGCGCCGGAGAATCAGCGCAACATCTTCCGGCAGGCGATGCAGAAGCGGTTGGATGTTTCTTTCCGGAAGAGCTTCCATCCGTCGGAACGGATCGCGGTGATGTATGAGTTCAACGTGTTCAACATTACCAACACGACTAGCATGGACGTTCCACAGGACCAGACGCAGATTCGCCAGGCGGATGCCTGCTCAGCCAACGCATTCCTCGACCAATACGGAAACTGCGCTGCGGAGTATGTGAACTACGGGCAAATCGCAACGAGCAACAGCACAGTCGATCAGCAATCGGCGCTGGCTGACCTGGACCAGTTACCCGTTCACACGGGTTCGGGTAAGACGACGCAGATTCCCCTGCAGCTGCCTAATGGCAACCCGAACAACGGCGCGAACTTCGGTTCGGTCACGGGGACGATCGGTGGAAACCGGGCGATCACGATGGCTCTGCACATCACGTTCTAACCAACGTGCAGCGAGAGAAGGGTGGCAGCTTCGGCTGCCACCCTCTTCTTTTGGGGGTTGAAGGGCGGGACTGGTTGAGGATGGTGAGTCCCGAAATGGGAATCGTGGTTCACTTCCCAAATCGGGCATAGTTCGTTAGGCTCGAATTACAAGCTTCTTGATTTTTACGATTGGCTGTCTGCCCAGGCAGTCACGGTTTTTCGTTGGCTCCCCTCTGTGTTTCAGGAGCTCCGGCCTTTCCCCGGAGCGGAGTTCGGCTGTTGGTTTTGTTTGCTCACCGCGTTGCGGCTACGATCGCTTGTCCCCAGGCAAAATCTGCTTTCAGAACGCGTGCGCGCGGAAGGCTGCGCGTGAATACGTGCGTTCGCCTGCTGGTGCTGGGTGGACTGTGTGTGTTGAGTGTGAGCGCGCGGGCACAGGGGCCGGTGGATGGTGCGGTGCGGGGGCACGTGTGGGCAGTGTGCGGGCCGTATCCGCATCGTTGCCTGGCGCGGGAGGTGCGGGTGCGTCTGACGCCGGTGGACTTGGACGGGCAACGGGGCGTGGAACGCGATGTAGATGCGGACAGTGAGGGAGATTTTCTGATGCTGCGGCTGCCGCCGGGCGAGTATGAATTGCGCGCGGTGTCGCAGCTGGCGGACAAGGGGGTTGCCGTGGCGCGCTTGGATCTGGAGGGCGGAGATTTGGAGGACGTCACGCTGACATTGGGGCCGATGCCTCGGAGTGAGTTGGAGGGTGGGCTTGGGGGCGAGCAAGGGTTGAGGTTCGCGGCGTACGAGTTGCCAGGGAGCGGAGAGACGCTGCCGGTGGAGATGGGGCAGTGGGAAGATCTGGCGGAGCTGGACTCTGATGCGAGTGAAGCTCCCTCGTCGACGCAGACGGAGGAGAGTGTGAGCGATGATGCGGATGATCCGGCGAGCAGGGTGAGTGCAGACGATGGTGCGGCGGCGACTGGGTTGAGCTATGCGGGGCTGCCGGCGACGCAGGGAGGGTTCTCGCTGGATGGGCTGGCGGGAGATCAGAGCTTTCGCGCGGGGGCGCGAGGGGCGGCTACGGGAGGTGCGAGCTCGGGCGCGACGTACAACCAGGGATCTGTGCGGAGCTTTCGGACGCTGCCGCGAAATTTCTCGGCGCAGTATGGAATGGTGGGCGGACTGGCGGTGGTGTCGCACGGCGCTAGCTCGGTGCTGCATGGGGATGTGTTTGTTCGCGCTCGGGAGAGTGCGTGGGCGGCGACGAATCCGTTTTCGATTGCGACACACTACAACGACGGGGTGGTGACGAGTGAGGCTGTGAAGCCGCAGGGTTCGCTGTTGCAGGTGGGAGGGTCGGTCGGGCTGCCGCTGTGGGGGAAGGCGGATGCCAAGACGCGGCGGAGGCGGTCGAGGTATCAGCGTGCCGTGGATGGAGGGGAGAAACTGTCGCTGTTCGCGTCGCTGGAGGCGGTGCTGCATGAAGATCATATTGTGTCGTCGCCGGCGCTGGCGAGCTTCTATGATCTGTCGGCCGAGCAGATGGCGCTGCTGGCGAACCGGGGAGTGGATGGGACGGCAAGGAATGCGGCGCTGGACTACCTGGAGAGCCTGACAGGAGAGACGGATCGGCATGCGTACCGGATGATGGGTATGGTGCGGGTGGATGCTGCGCCGACGAGCAGGGACCAGGTGACGGCGGCGTATGCGGGGAACAGGTTTGATTCGCCAGCCGGGGCGGCGCTAGGGCAGGCATCGGATGCAGTGGTGGCGCGGGGGAGAGGAAGCCTGGGTGACAGCGTGGTGCATGTGGATGTGGCGAGCGGGCGGTGGCTACATGCGTTTTCACCGCGGCTGAACAATGAGGTGAGGGCGCAGGTGGCGCACGATCTGGAGTATGAGACGCCGCATGGTCCGCTGGCGCAGGAGCCGGGGATCGGCCCGGGCGGGTATGCGCCGCAGGTGTCGATTGCGCCGAATGGGTTTTCGTTCGGGACGCCGACGAGCATGTCGCCGGGAGCTGCGGGCGGTTGGAGTGCTTATCCGGATGAGCTGAGGTTTGAGGTGGCCGATACGGCGCAGTGGCACGTGGGGCGGCACCTGCTGATGGCGGGCGCGGACTGGAGCCGAATCCACGATCGGATTAGCACGCTGAGTGCGGAGGAAGGATCGTTCAGCTATGACAGTGGAACGACCAACGGCAGAGATGGCGGGTTGGTGGACTGGATTACGGATTACACGTTCAACGTGAACGCGTATCCGAATGGAGGCTGCCCTAGCATCGTGGCGGCGGTCCATTACTTTTGCTTTCGCAGTTTTACGCAGAGCTTCGGAGCTACGACTACGGAGTTTGTGACGCACAATGTCGCGGGGTTTGTGGATGACGCGATGCGGTTGCGGAGCAATCTTTCGGTGACGTTGGGGGTGCGGTATGACTACACGCTGCTGCCCAAGCCGCAGACGGCGAATCCGCTGCTGGATGAGGAGATCGCGGCGCTGAACGTGCCGATCCACGGAGCTACAGGGACGTTTCCGGAGGACCGCAACAACTTTGGACCGAGGGTGTCGGCGGTGTGGTCGCCGAGTAGTGTGTGGGGTGCTCCGGCGCGATGGACGTCGAAGAGTGGGCAGTTGTTTACGCTGCGGGTTGGCTATGGTGTGTTCTACAGCCATATTCCCGGAGCGACGCTGCGTGCGGCGATGGTGGATACGGCGCTGCCTTCGACGACGCTGCATGTGCGGATTCGGCCGACGACGATCACGGATTGTCCGCAGGTGACGGCGGTGCAGCAGGGGTTCGGGTATCCGTGCGACTATACGACGGCGCCGCCGTCGGCTGTGGCGCAGACGAGCTCGGCGACGGTGTTTGCCAGCGACTATCGAGTGCCGATGGTGCAGCGTGGGACGCTCTCGATTGAGCGTGTGCTGGGGGCGCGGACGAGTGTGCGGGCCAGCTATACGATGGCCATGGCGACGCAGTTGCCGGGCAGCACGGACCTGAACATCTCGCCTTCGCCGGGGATGGTTAGCTATGTGCTGCAGAGCGTGGATAGGACGTTGAATCAACATAAGGGACTGCACGAGGGAGAGACATTTGTGGTGCCGCTTTATGATCAGCGGCCGATTGCGAACGTCGGCGCGGTGACGGCGCTGGTGTCGCATGCGAATGCGACGTACCACGCGGTAACGCTGGAGGCGCGGGTGCATGGGTTGCGCTGGCGAGGGTTGCGCGAGTTGGAGTTGAAGGGAAGCTATACGTTCTCGCGCTCGATTGATTACGCGCCGCAGGGATCTGCGACGCCTAAGCAGGATAGTCAGTTCGATCCGTTTCACAACGGGTATGACAAGGGACTATCCAACCAGCAGTTTCCGCAGCGGTTTTCC
>JBAVDD010000092.1:0-21414 GCA_049587035.1 Acidobacteriaceae bacterium
TTAGCTCGGTAATCCGCTGAGAATCTGGATCCGCAATGAAAAGATTTCCGCTGCTGTCGAACACCATTCCTGATGGACAGTAGAGCTTGGTTTGATCGTGCACCGCGATACTCTGCGTGTAGGTCCCACCGGACAGGGTCTCCTTAAAAAGTGTGTCGTTGGAGCAACTGCCAACATAGACATTCCCACTGCTGTCGACTGCTACGCCATTCGGACTATTGAAGCCGGTGGCGACTGTGCTCTCCACGTAGCTTCCGTCGGCCTGAAGAGTCTCCTTCAGCACTTGGCCGCCGTTGCCACTATCGCCGATATAAACATTGCCATCAGCATCGAGCGCTTCGCTGAGCGGGCCCGTCACGTGGGTTCCTATGATGCTCTGCGAGTAGCTGAAGTGGGCGGCTACCTGCGCTCCGGCCGTCGCGACACACAGAGCTCCAGCGGCGCATGCCGTCGCCAGACGGATAAAGGACCGCGCATTCGGCTTTTGGGGAGCCAGGGCAAAGGGAACAAACAAGCGCGCAGCTATGGAGAACCTCAAGAAGGCACCTCGCTAAGATCAATGCCGAGAGGGCGCCGGGACATCAGTCCCAAAGTCCTCAGAGCACCCAACTGCGCGGGAGGGCCGGTTTTCAACCCTTCATTCACGCGCTATTCTGATATCGCGCCTCAAGGCAACGCCGGAATAAAAGATTCGCAAAATCGCATTATCGACTGCGAAACGTCGTTCGGCAGATGCGCGATTCATTTTCCAAAATTCGCTATTCCGTTTTACAGGGCTTGTGCGATGAAGGTAGTAGAGGACTTTGACGACGTTTACTCTTGCTACGCCGGCGACGTTTACCGCCTATGCCTGCGCGCGGTCTCTCGTCCCGAAGTCGCCGAGGACCTGACCAGCGATGTGTTTCTGCTCTTCCACGAGAATCGGCACAAGCTTACTGCCGAGCAGCTTCCCGGATGGCTCTTTACGGTCGCCAAACGCCGGGCTGCCGACTATTGGCGGCGCCATTACGTCGAGCAACGCTGGAACGCGACGCAACCGGAGCAAATATCGTCCGGAACAGACCCGGAGTTTTCCATCGAGGTACTTCTTGAACGCTGCGAGGCCCTCAAACCGGCGCACCGAACCTGCCTTATCCTGCGCTTTCGCCACGGCATGTCGAGGACCGAAATTGCCACACATCTCGGACTCTCCGAACTCCAGGTCAAGGGCCATCTGCAATATGGGCTGCGTCTGCTTCGGGATCACATGGAGCGTCCGGAACAGACTAGTCACGCCACCGCATCCAATCTACAAAGAGAAATCCAGGAAATGCGCAAAGAAAACGAGGCTTTAGATGGCTGACCCTTTCATGGACCCCATCCCTTCGGATGGGGAAACAACCAGAAACGAGTCGGGGGACGAACTCGAGGAGTTGCTCCTCAAGCACGCGCGAAGTGGGGCCTGCCCGCCGCCCGATCTTCTCTTCGCCGCTGAAGAGGGTGTTCTACCAGAGCAGGCCGGCGTCTCGATCCGCGAGCATGTTGCTCACTGTGCGCTGTGCCGCACCCTGCTTGCTGAGCCGGTTCCCGCGACTATGGACCTCGATCCCGGCGCAAACGCGCGCATCCGCGCAAAGATTCAGATAGGCATCGACGATCGCACGTCCGCCAGGAGAGCAGTTTCAAAGCGCAGACCCATCTTCCGGCTATCGTTCGCGTTTGGCGCAGTCGTTGTGGTCATTGGACTCCTGTCCATCCTGGGCTATCGCCAATGGCGCTTTCACAAAAGCCAAACGGTAGCCGTGAACCACCCTCAGGTAACGACTCCAGCGATCCCAGCAGACACCCGTGAGCTTCATCAAATCGCTGCGCTCGCGCCGCCCGAGGACGTTGCGGCGCTGGTCATGCGTGGCTCTTCGAGCACTCCTGGCCCAACGGTCGAGGACCTGCTGCCCGCCTTCCGCGCCTATAACCGCGGCGACTACGCGCAAGCCGCTACGGCCTTCGCTCCCCTGGTCGCGCGCTTTCCTCAATCGGATATCCCGCCGCTCTATCTCGGCGTGTCCAGGCTTGAGTTGGGGCAGAACGCGGACGCACAGCGCGCGCTCGCACAAGCGTATTCGCTAACCGGCTCTGCCCATCACGATGCGGCCGCATGGTATCTTGCCGTGGCCGACCTCCGACTCAACCGACTCAAGATCGCTGTTCCGCTGCTCCGTGCTCTTTGCGCTCAACCAGGCGATCCCGATGCTCCCCGCGCCTGCGCGCTTGCGCAACGGCTCGGAGCTTCCTGAAGTCGCGCCGGTTTAAGATTCCGCTCATTTTATCTATCGTTTTCCTATCTATCGTCTTATCATGGAGTCCTTTCCTGAGTTGAGGCCACGGGACCCTATGAAACTACGCTCGAACGGGCTTGTTCGCGTCGCGCTGCATCCCCGTACCTGCCTCAGTCTCGCTGCCGTTCTCGGTCTCATTACAATGACGGCGGGAGCGCAGACGCCCGCTTGCGCTCCGGCTGCTTCGCACGAATATCGGGGGCTTGAACCGGCAATGCCCCCTCCCTTCGCGGATGCTTCCATCCTCCCCGGCCTACAGCAAGGTTACCGGTTGCTCTACTCTTCGCACCCGGACGCATTGAAGACCGCACAAAGCAAGCTCCTGCAGGCGCTGGCTTCCTCAACAGCGGTGAACAATCGGTGCGGCGAGGCGCTTGCGGAATACGCTCTGGGCAACATTGCGAATCGCACGGAGTTCGGCCAGGCGGAGTCCTGGTTCGACAAGGCCGCCGCCGCATTCGCCGCGGTTCCATCACCGCTCGGTCTTGCGGATACTCACTTTAGTCTTGCCTCGGTGCACTCCACGCAGGGCCACGAGAAGCAGTCTTTGCAAGAGTATTCAGCCGCTGCGCTGGAGCTTGAACGAGCTGGCGATCCTGTTGAAGCCATCAGCGCCCGCGTCGGCGCTCTGGGATACAGTGTCTATCATCCTCAGGAGTATGCCGCTCTTCAACAGCAGGCTCATGCGCTCGGCGATCCTTGTGAAGAGGCTGATGTCTTGCGCTTGTGGGGCGACCATGCCCAGCAAGCTGCGCAATACCAGGACGCAATGGATCATTATCAGTTTGCCGACCGCCTTTTCGCATTGTGTCCTGGCGGCGCAAGTCAGCGTGGGGCGCTCCAGACGAGCATGGGCCGTCTCGAACGCAAGCAGGGACGTCCCGCCATGGCGCTGCCGCATTACCGACTGGCGCTCCGTTTCCAACGCCAGACGGGCGATCCGTCCTACATACCCCAAACATACAATGCCATGGCTGTCGCTTATGAGGCCATGGGAGACATCCCGCGCGCGATCCTTCTCTACAAGCGCGGCCTCGAAGAGGCCAACACGCTTCACTCGCAACCGTTCATCGACTTCCTGAGCGCCAACCTTGGCGCAACGTATGCGAACACCGGCCATCCTCTTCTCGGAATTCCATTACTCGAAGCTGCCACGCAGCACCTAACCTCGGACTATCTCATCTGCATCCGCGACGATCAGTTGGG
Source organism: Acidobacteriaceae bacterium (assembly GCA_049587035.1). Classification (GTDB taxonomy): domain Bacteria; phylum Acidobacteriota; class Terriglobia; order Terriglobales; family Acidobacteriaceae; genus Granulicella. Next base: position 3,522 of record JBAVDD010000092.1, read on the forward strand.
GAATGCCTATCGTGATGCCAGGCGTCTTCACGAAGCCGCTAACCGTCTAGACATCGCTGTCGCTACCTGTCAACGTGAAGACGCAAAAAGCGCCCTGGCCGGTGCGCTGGTCGACCGCGCGATGATCGAAATGAAAAGCAATCGGATGGACGCCGCATGGGCCGACGCCAACAAGGCCCTGGGTATGGTCGAGGAATTTCGCGCTCATCTCGTTCAGGCCGATGCCTATAAACGGGGCTACATCTCCGCCAAGCAGACGCGCTCGACCTATGATCTCGCTATCACCATCCTTATGCGCATGAAGCGTTACCAGCAGGCGCTCGAAGTTGCTGAGCAGGGCCGTGCGCGCGCGCTTCTCGATCTCCTTGCGAGCGAGCAGGACGTCTCAGTGTATGCTTCAACGCCGGGAAGCGCGGAAAGCCTAATCGCCAGCCCCGTGCACACGGGAGCATTTACGTTTCCCCAGATGCTCGATGAGGCGGTTCGCCTGCACACCACGATCCTCGCGTACTGGATGACTGATTCAGCGCTCTACACATGGGTCGAGCAACCCGGCAAACCTGTCCTTGGTGTCGCGCAAACTATCAAGCCTTTAGCAATTGAACGGCTGATCCAGTCCTCGTTGCCACAGGATTCCGCAATGGGAGAAAGTCCCGGTTCGATTAAGGGGCCGAAGACAAATTTTCGCCCTGACCTTCAATACAAAGAGAAACTTCAGGCCATCGTGACGCGTGGGCAATCTACCTCCCGCCGGGCCTACTCGTTAACTCCATGGAAGCGCCTCTACTCGCTCCTCATTGCTCCCGTGGCCTCGGCGCTCCCACAGGACGACGATTCATTGCTGACCATAGTCCCCAGCGGCCCGCTCTTCCGAGTCTCCTTCGCTGCGCTGGTCGATCCGCATGGCCACTATCTCGTAGAGCGCTACCGCACCGATACCATTCCCATGGTCGGCCTGCTGAAGTACACCGAGAGCAACTCTGCCACAGCCGAATCCCATCCCGCGCATTACCTCTTCGTCGCCGCGCCGAACAACCTCCCCCCCGGTCCCGATGGTCAACCGCTTCCGACGCTTCCTGGCACAGTCCATGAGGTGCATGCCATCGCCGCGTTACTGCCTTCATCCGATGTCACTGTGCTCACCGGCGATGAGGCTCTTCGGCTGCGTGTTGAAGATGAGGCGACGGAGGCCACCTATCTCCACTTCGCAACCCACGCCATCGTCAACAGCGAGTATCCCCAAAAGACCTATCTTGCCCTGGATAATGCGCAAGGCGAAGGCCGTCTCACGCTTGGAGATATCTACGGACTGCATCTTCACGCGCGCCTTGTCGTGCTTAGCGCCTGCCGTACCGGCCTTGGCAAGATAAGCGGGGATGGGGTTGCTGGTCTTAGCCGGGCCTTCTTTTATGCTGGAGCAGCCTCAGTGCTTACCACTCTCTGGGACATTGCCGACAGGCCTACGTCAGTAATGCTGCCTCGCTTCTATACTGCTTTGCTGCAAAACCAGGCACCCAGCGAAGCTCTCCGCACCGCACAACTTTCGATACTCGACGACCTTCGCCACAGACGGTTGCATGTCGAGACACTGCGAGGAAGTATTACGCTTCCACCTTCGCCCGTCTATTGGGCAGGATTTGCTCTGTCGGGCGAACCGTAAGCGTTACGTATCCCATTGAGTTTACGCCCGAGATTTCTATTGGCGAGGCTCATTTGGGGTGACACCCCCAAGAAGCTGAATCGCGATATTTCCAATGGGAGCTAGACTTACTCGTCCCAAGCGTAAAATCATCGCAATTCAAGTCTCCACACAAAGGACACTGATGCGCACCCAACCGGGATCCCTCCTCGCCAAGAGTCTCGCCACGACCCTCACCGTCACCCTCGCGGCACTCACGCTCATCCTTCCGTCTGCGGTCCGCGCGCAGCAATCAGCGCAACTCCTCCGCGCCCCTTCTCTCTCTGACTCCCTCATCGCCTTCCGCCACGCCGACGATATCTGGATCGTCTCCCGCGATGGGGGCGCCGCCCGCCGACTCACCTCCACCGGCAACGTTAGCGAAGGTCCCTTTTTCTCCCCCGACGGCCGCACTATCGCCTACTCCGCCCGCGTGGATGGCAGTGAGGACGTCTATACCATTCCCGTCCTCGGCGGAGTCCCCCATCGCCTCACTTACCATCCCGGCGGCAACTTCGCCCTCGGCTGGACGCCCGACGGAAGCGCCGTCCTCTTCTCCTCCATGCAGGACGCCGTGCGCACCTATTTCCAAATCTTCCGCGTCGCTGCCGACGGCTCCGGGCTCCCGCAGCGCCTGCCGCTACCCTCCGCCTACGTCGGCTCCTACTCACCCGACGCCTCGCGCTTTGCCTACAACCCCTGGCTCCAGTGGGAACAGGACTCCTGGAAGCGCTACCGAGGCGGCCAGACCCAGCCCATCTGGATCGTCGACATGAAGTCGCTCGACCTCGTCAAGGTACCTCGCGACAACTCCAACGACCGCTTCCCCCTCTGGATCGGCGACAACATCTACTTCCTCTCCGACCGCAACGGGCCCATCACGCTCTTCTCCTATAACACCCGCACCAAAGAAGTGAAGCAGCTCGTCGAAAACCATGGTCTCGACATGCGCACCCTCACCGGCCACGGCGACACCCTCGCCTACGAGCAGTTCGGTACCATTCACCTCTACGACATCGCTTCAGGCAAAGAGCACATAGTCGACATCACCACCGACGGCGATCTGCCCAAGTTGCTGCCGCATCTCGCCACCATCGCCCCCAGCGAGATTCAGAACATCGGCATCTCCCCCACCGGCGTCCGCGCGCTCTTTGAAGCGCACGGCGACATCTTCACCGTTCCCGAAGACAAAGGCGACGTCCACAACATCACTGATACCTCCAACGCCGCCGAGCGTGAGCCCTCCTGGTCGCCCGACGGCAAGCACATCGCCTACTTCTCCGACGCCTCCGGCGAGTATCAGCTTTACATCCGTGATCAGGACGGCCTCACCCCGCCCCGCGTCATCAGCCTCGCTCCCGACCCCACCTATTACTACTCGCCCGTCTGGTCGTCCGATTCCAAACGCATTCTCTTCTCCGACAAGCGTCTGCATCTCTGGCTCATCAACCTCGACCCCGCCCTCGGCCCGGACAAGCCCATCCTCGTCACCACCGCGCTGCGCGAAGGCTTTGGCCCGACCAACTTCGGCGCCAGCTTTTCTCCCGACGCCAAGTGGGTGCTCTACGCCACCTCGCTGCCCAACTTTGAGGACGCAGCCTTCCTCTACAACATCGCATCCGCCAAATCCACTCAGATCACCGACGGCATGAGCGAGGTCACCAACCCTGTCTTCGATGCTGGCGGCAAGTACATTTTCTTTACCGCCAGCACCGACAATGGTCCCGGCCGCGACGGCTTCGGCCTTGGCAGCCTCAACCGCACAACCAGCGCCAGCGTCTACGTCGCCGTGCTCTCCAAGGACGAGAAATCTCCCATCCCGCCCGAGAGCGGCGACGAAAAAGCCAATGCCAGCGACGACGCCAGTAAGCCCGCGCCTGCCGACGTCTCCAACACTGACGAGAAGAAAAACGCCGCCATAAAGCCCGACACGAAGGACGAGAAAAAGCCCAAGCCCGATCTTCCCGAAACGAAGATCGATCTTGACGGTATCCAGCAGCGCATCCTCGCCCTGCCGATTCCTGCGCGCAACTACGTCCTCCTGCAGGCTGCCAAGCCCGGCGTCATCCTCCTCGGAGAAGCCGCCTCCGCTTCTGCCAACTCCGCCGAAGAAGGCTCCCAAGGCCTGCGCTCGGTCTGGCGCTTCACCCTCAAGGACCGCAAGACCGAAGACGTCCTCAACAACGTCTCCACTCTCGTCGTCTCTTTCGATGGCGCCCATGTGCTCTACGCAAGACACGGCGGCTTCTTCATCGCTCCCGTAGACGACCTCAAGCCGCAGGCCGCCGACGGAGCTCCTGGCAAGTCGCTCCATATGGATCTCCAGGCACGCATCGACCCCCGCGCCGAATGGCGGCAGATCTACAACGAGACCTGGCGCATCGAGCGCGAGTTCTTCTACGACCCCGGTTTTCACGGCCTCGATCTCACAAAAGCCAAAGCCAAATATGAGCCCTACGTCGCCGGACTTAGCTCCCGCAGCGATCTAACCTATCTCATGGACGAGATGCTCGGCGAGCTTACCGTCGGCCACATGTTCATCGGCTACCAGGAGCCCGGCAGCAACAGAGGACCCAAGACCGGCCTCCTCGGCGCCGACTATACCATCGACCACGACCGCTACAGAATCGCCCACATCGTCCAGGGCGGCAACTGGAACCCCAAACTCTCCTCGCCACTCACCCAGCCCGGAGTCAACGTGCATGAAGGTGAATACATCCTCGCCGTCAACGGTATGCCGCTCCATGCTGACCAGAACCTCTACGCCGCCTTCGTGGGCCTGGCTGGCAAACAGACCACCATCACCGTCGGCCCCAACCCCGACGGCAAAGGCTCGCGCGACGTCCTCGTCGTCCCCGTCGCCAGCGAGACTGACATGCGCATGCAGCAGTGGATCGAAGGCAACATCCGCCTCGCCGACAAGATCTCCCACGGCGAGGTTGCCTACGTCTACCTCCCCAACACCGGTGGCGGCGGCTTCAACAGTTTCAACCGCTACTTCTTCGCGCAGACCCAGAAGAAAGCCGTCATCATCGACGATCGCTGGAACCAGGGCGGCGATATCGCCGACTATGTCATTGACGTCCTCAAACGCACCCCGATGATCAACTATGAGTCACGCCAGGGCTTGCACACCACCGAACCCACCGGCGCCATCTTCGGTCCCAAGGCCATGCTCATCAACCAGAACGCAGGCTCCGGCGGCGACGCCATGCCCTGGCTCTTCCGCCAGGCCAAGCTCGGCCCGCTCGTAGGCGAGCGCACCTGGGGAGGCCTCGTCGGTATCGGCGGCTACCCCGTCCTCATCGACGGAGGCACCGTCACCGCTCCCCGCACCGCCCTCTACAGCCTCGACGGAAAGTTCGACATCGAAAACCTCGGCGTCTCTCCCGACGTCGAAGTCCAGGACGACCCCAAAGCCGTGTCCGAGGGTCACGACCCGCAGCTGGAAAAGGCCGTCCAGATCCTTCTCGACGACCTTAAGGCACACCCACTCCCCACCTACGCCGTCCCACCCTACCCGAACTACCATCAGCACGACGGCCTCGGCCACTAACCGCATGCTCGCGTCCCCCAATAGCGCGATTGATGTTCCACCCAAAGCGCTTCTTCGGCAGGAACTCGATAGCGTCGAGATCGCTTACAACAGTCTCACCTACCTTGATGCACGTCATCGACTGTCAAAGGAACTACTGAAGAATATTGCGGACGTCGAGATGCTGGTCAACAAGGCAGCCGAGTAGCGCCGGAGGAGAAGGTTCAGTATGAAGAAGATTGCAGAGCAGATTCTCGCATAAACGTACGGAACTGCCGATGTGACGGTCTCGCCGGTGTCGCTCGACGAGCTGGAGCAGTTGAAGGTCTCCGCAGGATTCACGGCAGCAGACGGACAGTCTCTTCGCCTGGCGGGAGAGGTGCTGTCAGACCAAACCAGACAGATTGTGTCTCATTGGCGAAGCGGCATCATAGCCAGCGTTCCCAATCTCGCCAGGCACTCACGCACTCCAGAGGGAGAACCCATCCCGGAGTACCTTGCGCAAAGCAACGTCCGCTTCGAGCCGTGGATTCTGAACACGTGTCTCCGTCCGTATGATCAGGATTGGCTCAACTACCAGCAGAAGATCGCCTTGAGACACACAAGTCTCAAGAAGAACCAAGTTGATGGAGTCAGGTCGACAGCCTATGTCCCCTTCCACGATATCGTCGCATTCATCGCAGTTATGAATGAAACCATCAGATCGTACCTGGCAAGCAAGGGCAACACAGGCGGAAGTGGAAGGAATGCACCTCGCCTGGTGCCGCTCACTGCAGGTGCAGATTGCCCTCTGGTCAAAGCCCGACCTCGACGACGCTCAAGAGAGCGGTACAAGACGAAGAATGAGTGGTAGCGCCAACCGCCCTGGCTACTTTATTTCGTTGTTGCGTTGAGCCGCCAGCCACAGCATCGGCGGCATGCCTACACGCAAAGAAAAAGAACGGGACAATGCGCCGGCACTTGCATAACCGACCGAGGGCGCAATCATCTTCAGTGGCTCACCTTTCTTAAGGAGCGATTGTGCGATGCCAATGCGCCAAACTGCCAGGTACTCGAACGGAGTCTGACCCATCGTGGCGACGAAGTGCGCGGCAAAACGAGCTCGCGACATCCCCGCGACATGAGCCAACTCTTCGAGCGTCCAGGCTTTCTCTGGCATTTGATGAATTGCGGCCATAGCCTTGGAGAGATGCTTGTCCGAAAGCGCAGTGAGGATGCCGCCCTGTATAACGTTGAAGCTGATTGCGGAACGCAGGAGAAGCACGAGCAAGTATTCCGCCAGCCGGTCAACAGCTACCTGCCGGCCGTCCCTCTGTTCGAATGCCTCCAAAAACAGTAACTCCGCCGTGTGTGCAATTTCTGGAGCAGAGGCTAGCGGAACAGTCAGCAGCTTCGGAAGCACGGAGACAAGCGGGTTCAATATACCTGCACCGAACTCTACAAACGCACAGACTATATCTGCACCGTCGCTCTGAAACGTGTGTTCTCCCGGCCTGGGATAAAGCAGGACGGTAGGTTCTCGAATGACAGTCTGCTGGCGGTTCTTGTTCAAGATGTTGAGTGAGCCATTACGCAGAACGTGCAGGTGTCCGGCGCTTCTGGTGACATGATCAGACGAAGAACCGCATAAGTGGCCGGAGAAAAAGACTCGCGCCGAGATCGTGAAATGAGAAAAGAGTGGGGAGAGTCGATCCAATTGATACTCCGGAGCAGCGTTGGGGTACTCTGAGTGATTGTCATCACGAGGAATTCCCTCATGATATCTGGATAGGCGTTACCAACGCTTCATCGGAGGAAATTATGGCGACATCTGCAACGCCGGCAACGGAAAAAACTCTTCCAGAGGAGTTTGACCTCGTGGTCCTAGGCACTGGGGAAGGTGCAAAGTATCTCGCCTGGACACTCGCGAAACAAGGCAAGCGTGTGGCGTCTGTCGAGCAACGGTGGATTGGCGGATCATGCCCAAACGTTGCCTGCCTTCCGAGCAAGAACATTATTCACGGCGCCAAGGTCGCCTCATACTTTGCAAGAGCCTCCGAATTCGGCATTGAGAGCGCTGGTTACAAAGTCAACATGGCTGGCGTCACCAATCGCAAAAGGACGATGGTGAAGGCGCTGGTTGACATCCATGTTCGCAACTTCGAGACAAGCGGCGTCGATCTGGTGCTTGGCCACGGCTACTTCGTTGGTCCCCTGCTTATCAAGGTTGACCTGAATGACGGCACCACGCGCCTTCTGCGGGGTAAGGATGTCGCGATCGGTACCGGTACGCACACTACTTTGGCTTCGACACCTGGGCTCGCAGCGGCACAACCTCTTACGCACATTGAAGCCTTGGAGCTGGAGACGCTGCCCGAACACCTGGTCGTGATCGGGGGCGGGTATATCGGGCTTGAGTTCGCGCAGGCGATGCGTCGGTTTGGAAGCCGCGTCACCATCATCGAGCGGAACGCTGCGCTACTCCACCGTGAAGATACGGACGTCTCGGCTGGTATGGAGGCACTCTTCCATGACGAGGATATCGCCCTCATCCTGAAGGCCAAGGTCGAAGCGGTTTCGGGCCTGTCCGGAGAAGCAGTCAGCGTGACCTATAGACGAGGCGGTGTGACAAATACCATCGAGGGCTCACACCTGCTCGTCGCGACAGGCCGCACACCGAACACCAGCGGCATCGGGCTCGAGCTTGCCGGAGTTGAGCTCACAGAGCGCGGCTACATCAAGGTGAATGAGCGGCTGCAGACGACAGCGCCCGGCACGTGGGCCATCGGTGAAGTTGCTGGGAGCCCACAGTTCACGCACATCGCCTTCGACGACTTCCGCGTTATACGAGACAACCTTGCAGGCAAGGATCACGTTACAACCGGACGACAGGTTCCATTCTCCATGTTCACAGATCCTGAACTCGCGAAGGTTGGCCTGAGCGAGGTCGAAGCTAAATCCAAAGGCATTCCATATCGTCTGCTCAAGATTCCTATGGCCGCCGATTTGCGAACGCGCACGCTCTCCGAGACGCGCGGCTTCATGAAGGCACTCATAGGGGAAGACGATCGCATCTTCGGCTTCACCGTCTTCGGAGTCGATGGCGGTGAGATCATGTCGGCTGTCCAGATCGCTATGATTGCCGGGCTGCCGTACACCGCGCTGCGCGATGCCATTCTGGCCCATCCGACGTTGGCGGAAGGACTCGTGGCGTTATTCTCTTCGGCGCCAGTAGCCGCGGAGAACCATTGATCTGCCCAGCTTCATCGTCGACTTGCAAAAAGGAACAACACTTATGAAAGCGTTTGTTGTGGAAACTGTGAACGGACCATTCCACGAGGTAGAGATGCCTACGCCGGTGCCAAGGGACGGCCAAGTACTGGTAAGGATATGTGCCAGCGGAGTAAACCCGCTCGACACCAAGATCCGTGCAGGAGAGGCAGGACACGCAAAGCATCCGCTTCCGGCGGTGCTGGGCCTGGATATGGCCGGCGTTGTGGAGGCCATCGGCCCGGACGTAACAGCGTTTCGCGTTGGCGACGAAGTCTTCGGACTGGTCGGCGGCGTTGGCGGATTGCAAGGAACGTTGGCCGACTTCATCGTCGCGGATGCGACACTGCTTGGTCCTAAGCCCAAAGCACTTACGATGCGACAGGCGGCGGCTTTGCCACTTGGAACCATCACTGCCTGGGAAGGTCTCGTCGATCGAGCCACAATTCGCTCCGGACAGACGGCGCTGATTCACGCTGGAGCAGGTAGCGTGGGGTATGCTGCGGTGCAGATTGCCCTTGCACACGGCGCAAAGGTATTTACAACCGTGTCGGATGACAAGCGATCGATTGTCGAGGATCTCGGAGCAATCGCCATTCACCGACAAACCACGGTCGAAGAATACGTGGCTGAGCATACTGGAGGAGTGGGTTTCGATGTCGTCTATGACACGCTGGGCGGAGCCGTCCTTGACGCCTCGTTTGTTGCGGTCAAACGCTACACGGGGCATGTAGTCAGCTGTCTCGGTTGGGGCACTCACTCGCTTGCGCCGCTGTCGTTTCGCGCAGCCACCTACTCCGGTGTCTTCACTCTGCTTCCGTTACTCACGGGAGCGCATCGTGCTCATCACGGCCACATCCTTCAGCAGGCGGCAAAGCTCGCCGAACAGAATCAATTCAAGCCCCTGCTTGCTGAACAACAATTCGGAAGGGGTGAGGTTGCAGCCGCTTACGACATGGTTGCCAGAGGCAGTAAAGGCAAGGTCGTTCTTGAGCTTTGATCAGTGGATGTTCTCCTCCTCCGACTTCATGATCTCGGACAAGATACTTCAAAAAATGATTCGTTTGATTTCGCTCGACAGGCAATTTGAAAGAGGACGATATGACCCAGGCTCCACGCATTCCGCTCATTTCACACCATCGCATCGAAGCCGATGGAGTGCATGTGTTTTACCGCGAATCCGGTCCAGCCGATGCGCCAGTCGTGCTTTTGCTTCATGGATTCCCCACGTCTTCATTTCAGTACCGAGAGCTGATTCCGCGTCTTGCCGACCGCTATCGTGTCATCGCTCCGGATCTACCAGGCTTCGGCTTTACCGAGGTTCCCGACAAGCGCGGCTATACCTATACCTTTGATGCCCTCGCCCGAACAATCCTCGCCTTCACCAATGCTCTCAAGCTCACCAGCTACGCTCTTTATGTATTCGATTACGGGGCCCCAACCGGATTCCGAATGGCACTGATGGCTCCAGAGCGCGTGATCGCCATCGTGTCTCAGAATGGCAACGCCTATGAGGAAGGGCTGGGCGATGCGTGGCAGCCCCTCCAGCGCTACTGGCGTGAGCCGAGCCTGGAGAATCGCAATGCCATCCGCGCTGGCCTGAACCTTGAAGGATTACGCCATGAATATTCCGTCGGCATCACGCACCCAGACCTTATCAAGCCCGAGGGCTACACCCTAGACGCCGCATTGTTAGCGCGACCAGGCAACGTCGATATTCAGCTGGATCTGTTCCTCGACTATGCGGACAACGTGAAGCTTTACCCGAAGTTCCAGGAGTACTTCCGGGTGACGAAGCCGCCAATGCTCGCTATCTGGGGTAAGTTTGACCCTTATTTCATTCCAGCAGGAGCAGAAGCTTTCCAGCGGGACATTCCAGACGCAGTGGTCAACCTCCTGCCGACTGGCCACTTCGCACTTGAGACGCATCTGGAAGAGATCGCAATTGCAATGCGTGAGTTTCTGGCTGAACACGCAGGGACCAAGCCCCGGTAAATCGGCAACTCTTGTTTGTGACTACAAACCAGCCAGAGATAGGGCCGCGCGCCAGACCCGATTCTGCTGTGGAATAGGCTGCACCCGGGACAAAGTAATCGCCGGAAACAGCTTTGCCCCTCGTGCTTCAGACCGCTTCGAAAGCCCTTACATAGCATGGAGCAACAAATACCCACTGGTTCCTCGATCTGAAGGAGGCAAGGCATCTGATCGAAGCCTGGCGGCACGAATATACCGAGAGTCGTCCTCACGCATCTCGCGCAGACAAGACGCCTAGCGAGTTCGCCAGCTAGTACACGGCTAGCCGCATACTAGCTGAAATCTAAATAGGTCGATGACTAACCCTGATCTTGGTGCAGAAGTGCCCAAGCCGATCAAAGCTGCGCTAAATTAGCAAACAATCTGGTCCAAATGGTTGGGCAGACCACCGGGGAGCAATCAAGGCGATACAATTTATGGACAGGTTCATAGCAAAGATCGCCGATTCCCTAGAATTCCAGATCAATGCGGAATAACCGGATCCTGCTCTACCAGTTTGAATCGCTTTCTTTCCGACTCTTGTTTCCGTGAAGTGTCTTGCAGGCTCGCGAGCTGTTTCACCAGGAGGGGGATCTCCTCCCGATCCTTCGTCTGCCCATCGTGACGAAGCGCCACGATAAGGTGATAGATCGCTGTCTGGTCTGCTGGATTCGCGCGCAGCGCAAGCCTGCTCTGCTCTATCGCAACAGAGTACTCTCCCTCATCTGCATAGAGGCTTCCAAGCAAGTCGTGCGCCTCTGTCATGTCAGGCTTCAGGTTGAGAGCCATTAGGGCCGATCGTATCGCCTCATCCGTCGCGTCCTTGTTCTGCGCTGCGTCCGAGCCGGATTCCTGGTTGGACAATAGCTTCGCCAACAGGTAGTGCAAGAATGCGCTATCCGGATGAACCTTCAATTGCGCACGAACATTCGTCAACTCGCTCTCTGGGCTGCTGTTCTGCAGTTCGGCCAGGTCGATTGCGTAAGCGCTAATGCTCTGTACCGAGTCCAGATGCTCGGCGGTCTTGAAGTCTGCCTCGGCCTTGTCATACTTGGCGAGTTGTGCATAAAGCAGGCCACGCGAGATATACAACGAAGGGTCATTCGATATCCTTGTAAGTCCTGCACTCAGCATGTCAACCCCAACCTGAAACGACTCGTGATCCAGACACAGCCGAGCGAACGCAGTGTAGTAACCGGCATTGGTTGGGTCAAGAACGATCGCCTGTCTCAGAAGCGCCACTGCCTTGGGCGTATTGTCCTCCGCTTCATACGCGTCCGATGCGACGCTCAGCACATCGGGATCGGGAGGGTCCTGATTCAGCAGCGGGGCCAACACCATGAGCGCCTCCTCATGCTGCTTGGTTTGCATCAGAACGACAGCCAGATCGTACTTCGGAAACGCACGCTTGGGCAGCAGGGCAGAGAGCTGCTGAAAGACCGGTACCGCTTTCTCCGGTTGCCCTGTCTGCACCAGGCAATCACCAAAGGCAGCCAGCGATTCAGGATGCGCCGAAATCGAATCCGTACTCAACCCAAACTGTTCATCAGCCGCATCGCAGTCTCCTTGCCGGGTCTCCTGCAGCGCCAGCATCTCGTGAGCGGTCTGGTCACTCGGGTCAAGCCTCAATATCCTCTTCAGGAGCGGAATTGCGCGTTTATCCTGCGTCTGCGAATACAGCTGCACTTCGCCCTTCAGTGCCGCGGGGTAGTCGGGCGACAGCTTCAACGCTCGGTCATACGCCTTCAATGCTTCCGCTCCCTCACCCTTGATAGAAAGCACAATACCCTCGAGCGTCCACATCCCGTAGTCCCGTGGGTGTAGCGCCAGGCTGGATCGGGCTTCCTTCAACGCGCGATCGTAATCGTGCGCGCGAACCAATTGCTCCACCGCGGAGATGGAATCCTTTCCTGCCCTGCTCTGCTGTGCGAGACCCACGGCCGGCAGCGATAAGGCAAAGCACAGCGCAAGCCACCGCCGTCTCATCAATCGCCTGGCTCCCATCGGTGAGCGATGCACCACATACGCCGATCGGCGGCTCCGGCACGATTCATTCCCAGCTAGAGGGCTCACGGTCAGCGTCCCCAACCCGCATTTGCAATCACGCCATGAGCTTCCTGGATCGTGATCAGTTGATCGCACTTGATACCCGAGTAGTGCTCCAGCAAACCGTTCGGCCAGTGAATCGATAAGTCCGTCGTTACCGCCGGACCCAATCCAAAGTGCAGGCGCGAGTCGTTGCACGAATAGTAGCTCGACTGACTCATCACCTCCTGCGCCTGGATGTGTCCCCCATATTTTGCAATGACCCTCGCTCCAATTGCACTCCGGTTCGATTTCGTGCCCACCAGCTTCACCTTGATCCAGTGATGCGTCCCCTTCAGATCGTTTCTCAATAGCGACGGAGGCTCGTTCATGTTGATGATCAAAATATCCATATCACCATCGTTATCGAAGTCACCGAACGCGCATCCGCGACTGGAGTGCGCAGCCGTCACTCCGGGACCCGCATCGTCGATCTCTTCAAACGTTCCATTCCCCAGGTTCCGGAAAAGGATGCGCGGCGATTTATCCGGATATTGGGGCAGCGTCTTTTCGACGTTAGGGTAAACGCTTCCGGTGACAAAAAAGATATCCGGCCATCCATCGTTATCCAGATCCACAATTCCGGTGCCCCAGCTTGAGAATCGTGTTTCAACCGCAATCTTGGACGAAATCGTGCGATCGTCGAAGTTCCCCGTGCCGTCGTTCTCGTACAAGACATCGGTGTCGTCGGAGAAATGCGTCTTGAAGATATCGAGATGTCCGCGAAGATTGTAGTCACCCACCCCAATCCCCATACCCGCCTCTTCGCCACCATCACTGCTGAGAGCCACCCCTCGTTCGACACCCTCTTCCTTGAAGGTTCCATCGCGCTGATTCATAAACTGCAGGCTCGGCGTGGAATCCGACGCAACATAGATATCAGGCCATCCATCTTCATTAAAGTCCGCCGCGCCTACCGTCATTCCATAACTTGGCCACGGCCGCCCAATCCCCGATTCCTTACTGACATCGATGAACGTGCCATCACCGTTATTCCGGTACAACGAGTGCTGTCCAAACGGAAGCCCCCTCGGTCCGCACTCAATCGGAATGCCCTTGAAGTTGCAGTTTGCACCCGATCCTGCTCGCGGCGCTTTCTTGAAATCGAACTGCAGATAATTTGAGACGAAGAGATCCAGGTGGCCATCGCGGTTGTAGTCAACGAACGTGCTCCCTGCGCCCCACCTAGGCTCCGAATTCAACAGCCCAGCCTCTTTCGTTACATCCTTGAAGGTGCCGTTCCCCAGGTTCTTATACAGCCGATTCTGTCCAAAGTAGGTGCAGAACAGATCTTCATACCCATCATTGTTGTAATCTCCGACGCTCACAGAATTGGCCCAGCCCACCGCCTCCAGGCCAGCCTGCCTGGTGACATCTTGAAACGTTCCGTCGCGGTTGTTCTTGTAAAGCCTGTTCGTTGTCCCCGGAGGTGGGCCATTCAACCTCGTCCCGCTCAATACGAAAATATCCATCCATCCATCGTTATCGAAGTCGAAAAAGGCACAACCGCATCCGTTCGCTTCGATAATGTACTCATCGCGATCCACCCCCCCGTAGATCACTGGCGCTGTCAGGCCCGCCGCGCTCGCAACATCGGTAAAGCGCGCATAGAACGGCCTCCCCGATGCGGGCGGTTTGCGCAGCGCAGTCGCAACCCGGCGTCCCATCCCGTCCACCTGCTGGGCATGAGCGCTTTCTAACGCAGCCCCAGCCAACGCCGCCAATGAAAGATTGAGAAATTTACGACGTCCGGTATGCATGCCCTCGATACGACCCTCGCAATAAGTAGTATGCAGCATACGTGAAAACGATTCCGGACAGCCTGGAAGATGTCAGGCCTGATCCACGCTCGAACCACCGCTCGCGGCCCCTCTGGTGCTGTTCTTGTTTCGATTCGACAACCGGCGAAATGTCGCTTCCAGAGTTTGATGGGGCAAGAGGGATATTGTGCGCGGCGCAAAACCACGAATCGTGACTTAGCGGCTAAATAACCGATTTATTGCGAAGTAAAAAATTAGCTTGACACTCCTTGCCTGAAGAGGGAATACTTTCGCCGTTCCACATAGAAAACGTTATCTGGTTCCGAAGCAGGAACCTGTTCATTAGGTAGGCGGTCAGGACACCCGTGTAGTTCACGGCAAATCGATGTTTAGAGGATGCTCCATGTCACGAACAAAGACAGTAAACGGAATTCTGCTCCTTGTCCTGCTTCTCAGTTGTGGCGCACGTACAGCCTTCGCTCAATTCTCAAGCGGTGTTGAAGGCACCGCACGGGATCAGTCCGGGGCTGTCATTCCCAACGCCAAGATTACGCTTACCGACACGCGGCTCAACGTGGTCAAAACCGCCACCAGCAACCAGGCTGGCTACTTCCGCATAGACAGCATCGCCGCATCGACCTATAACTTGCAGGTTCAGATGGCTGGCTTCAAGAGCTGGACCCAACCCGATCTTGCGCTTCAGGTCGGCGAGATTCGCACGGTCTCGCCCGTACTCGAGGTCGGTTCCGTGTCCGCCGATGTCAACGTGTCTGCCGAGGCTGAAACCGTGAATACTACGTCAGCCACTACCGGCGCCATCATCGCCCAGGATACGGTTCAGGAAACTCCGTTGCCAGGGCAAAATGTCTATGGTCTTTCGGCGCTTACACCCGGAATGACCGGGAGTGCCGTCACCTCCGGCGACAACTACACCAACGAATACTCCATCAACATCAACGCCGCTGGCTTGCGTCAGGAACAGAACGGCTTCGAAATCGATGGCGCCTATACCAATACACCGTCGCGCGGCGGGGGCACCTCTATCTCGCCCAACCCCGAAATCGTCCAGTCTATCGATGTCCGGACCAACGACTTCGACGCTCAGAAGGGCAGAAATGGCGGCGCAACCGTTGACGTCTACACCCTGTCCGGGACCAACCGCTTTCATGGAACCGTCGACTACTACTTCACTAACAATTCCCTGACGGGTCTCACCCATTTCGAAAGCTCCGTTCCGACGTTTGCGCGCAATGAGATGGGTGCAACTTTCGGCGGCCCGATCATTCGCGATAAGTTCTTCCTCTTCGGTGCCATCGACGTTCTCCGTTCGAGCTCAACCAGCGCCGGACAGTATACCGTCGAGACCAAGGACTTCGACAGCTACGTCGCGACGAACTTCCCCAACAGTGTGGCCAACCAAGTCTTGACGATGGCTCCCCCGCTATCCTTTCCCACCACGGGAATCCAGACTGTCAGCCAGGTTGAGGCGAATACGCCCGGATACTTTGCTCCTCCGGCTAGTATTCCGGGAAGCCTGGATGCTGTAGGTCTGGCCAACATCAGTTTCTCGGTGCCAAAGAATGGTTATCAATGGGACATCCGTGGCGACTACTATCCAACCAAAAATGATCGTATGTACGTGACAACGATTCGCACCTACGACACCTCCGAAGGCGCTACTCCACGTCCTACTCTGAACATCCCGCAGGCAAACAGTTCTGACTTTATCAACATCGATTACACGCACACCTTCTCTCCACGCTTACTCAATGAAGGCGGAGCCAACATCATCCGTCCCTACGGAGCTGACCTTCCTACTGCAACCGAAAGCATTCCCTATATCAACGTGACAGGTCTTCAAGGCTTCTCCAACTGGGGCCCTGGTAACTTCACCCAGACAACCATAGGCTGGCGTGACGTTTTGACCGCAGTCGTCAAGAGCCACACGCTCAAGTTCGGCTTCGATGAATTCAATATTCGCGAGGCGGACTCTCAGGATGGCGCTTTTGACCGGCCAACCTACAACTTCAATAACCTGCTCGACTTCGTGCAGGACGAGGCTGTCTCCGAGAGCGCAACCCCCGTCAATCTCACGACACATCTTGAGGCGCCCTATAACCGCCGCTATCGCGCGCTCTATACCGGAATCTATGCGCAGGATGACTGGAAGGTCTTCCGGACCCTCACGGTAAACGCCGGCCTTCGGTACGACGAGATGACGAACTTCTTCTCCATCTTGTCGCCTCAGCTCACGAACTTTAACCTCGGTTCGGGTTCAAGCTTCGACGCTCAGGTCGCCTCGGGGGTCGCAGGTCTGGCCAAGGGCAACCATGTGCTCGACCACAACTTGTGGGCATTGAACCCCCGCGTGGGCTTCTCATGGGATGTCTTTGGAAAGGGCAAGACGGCGGTGCGTGGCGGATTCGGGCTCTTCTCCGATCAGCCGCCGTACATCCACATCACGGACATCACCTCGGGTAACCTGCCAAACTTCTTCACCCCATCCCTCAACGTCCAGTCCGGCACAACCCCCGTCTTCCAGCTTTGCAGCGCCCCAACTGGCTTCACGGAAAACTGCCCCATCGTAGGCACCAGCAACGTGGTGTTGAACTCGAGCGGCGGAGTCGTTGGCCAGCGAGCGAACCTTGGAGGCTATTCGCCCAATTACAAGATGACCCAGGTGGAAGATTGGACCCTGAGCATCCAGCAGGAACTTCCTTATGGCCTCACCGCTGAGTTGAACTATTCAGGCTCGGAGGCCCATCACCTCCCCATCTTCAATCAGGATATCAACCGTTTCGCCGGAGATCTGATCCAAAATAATGGGACATTGACGCGTCTTAACCCCAACTTCGGTGACATTAACTACGCGACCTCCGATGGCAACTCGGTCGGCAATTACGGCAGCGCAGTGCTCCAACGACGCGTCTCCCATGGCTTCGGTATTCGCGGCATCTACACCATCGGTAAGGCGATCGACACCTTCAGCACCTCTGGCTCGCTTGATGGAGGAGAGGCCACTCAATTCCTGGACAGCGTAATCACCAACAACGACCTGAAGGGCCAACGTGGCCCCGCAGACTTCTCCATCCATCAACAGTTCTCCTCTGACGGAACCTGGATGGTCCCTAATCACTATAAAACCATCCTCGAAAGAAACGTCCTTGGCGGTTGGCAGTTTGGCGGCGTGTGGATTGTCCAAACCGGGCTTCCTTTCTCCGTCTACACCTCGGCCGGGTTCAACCCTGTCTATAACTCAACGGGAACGGTTATCGGAAATACCGGTGGTGACTACAATGCCGACGGCTCCAACTACGATGTTCCCAACGCGCCATCGTTCGGCAACCACCTGAATGGGCAAAAGAAGAGTGATTACCTGAAGGGAATCTTCACCGCATCCCAATTCCCTGTGCCTTCCTTGGGTACGCAAGGCAATCTCGGACGCAATACCTTCAACGGGCCCGGGTATAACAACATCGATTTCACCTTTGAGAAGTTCTTCACTACTCCCTGGTTCTTCGGCGAGAAGCTGAAGATCGAGGCGAAAGGCGAAGTTTTCAACCTATTCAACCG